>JBIKXA010000264.1:0-3241 GCA_044356015.1 Roseomonas sp. | reverse complement strand
GTGACTTGTTCGGCCACGCGCTCACCCAGCGCACCGCCCAGCCCATACCAGAACTGGATTTCGGTGCGGCCCTGGGCGCGCACGGATGGTGCGATGAAGGGGGCCGCAAGCAGCCCCGATGTTCCCAGCAGAATGTGACGACGATTCATGTTCTCGCTCCCTCGATGTTTGGCGATCGTTGCCCGATACTGAGCCTCTATTACAGGTAAAAGACGGTTTCGCGAAGCTTGTGTTTCGGCCTTTTCAGCCGCCCATCAGCCGGGCCAGCCTTTCCCGTGCCCCCGCATCAAATCGCAGCCCGAGCTTGCTGCGGCGCCAAAGCACATCCTCAGCCGTTGCGGCCCATTCCTCCCGCCGCAAATACTCCAATTCCGCCTCATGTAAGTCCGCGCCAATCGGCGGACCGGGGTCCTGGCCGGGGGTGAAAATCCGCCAGGCGCGGGTGCCATAGGCGCGGAGCAACCGGGCGCAGAGCGCCCCCGGCAGTTGCGGGAAATCGCGCTGGAACCCGGCCAGCAGGGCCGCGAATCCATCCGGGGCGAAATCCCCGCCCGGCAAGGCTGCGCGCGCGGTCCAACCGGCGCTTTCTGGCTTCAGGCGAAGCTCGGCCAGCGCGGCTTCGGCCAGTTTGCGATAGGTGGTGATCTTGCCGCCGAATACGCTCAGCAAGGGCGCCGCCCCTGCGGGCGCATCCAGCTTCAGCACATAATCGCGCGTGGCTTCCTGCGCCTTGCTTGCCCCATCATCATAAAGCGGGCGCAGCCCCGAATAGGTCCAGACAATATCTTCGCGCCTGACGGGTTGGCGGAAATAGCCGGATGCGGCAGCGCAGAGATAGGTGATTTCACCTTCCGAAATCTCTGGTGCTTCGTCCGGGTGCGCGTGATCCTCATCGGTCGTGCCAATCAGGGTGAAGTCTTGCTCATAAGGAATGGCAAAAATGATGCGGCCATCGGCATTCTGGAAAATATAGGCGCGGTCGTGATCATAAAGGCGCGGCAGCACAATATGGCTACCCTTTACCAACCTGAGCCGTGCCGGCTGATTGCTGCCCATCACCAGCCCCTGCACGGCACCAACCCAGGGACCGGCGGCATTGACCAAGGCGCGGGCGTGAAATTCAGCCGGCCCATCACGACCCTCAGCGGTGATGCGCCACAGCGCGCCTTCCCGCCGCGCGGTGCTCACCGCCATGCGCGGCAGGATGGTGGCACCGCGTTCCGCCGCATCCTTGGCATTCAGCAGCACCAGGCGTGAATCCTCGACCCAGCAATCGGAATATTCAAAGCCGATGCGATGCCCGGGGCTGAGCGGCGCGCCATAGGGTGAACTTGTCAGGTCAATTCGCGTGGTCGCCGGCAGCGCCTTTCGCCCGCCCAGATGGTCATACAGGAACAGCCCAAGCCGCAGCAGCCAGGCAGGCCTGAGGCCCTGATGATGTGGCAGCACGAAGCGCAGCGGCCAGATGATATGTGGCGCGATGCCAAGCAGGATTTCGCGTTCAATCAGCGCTTCGCGCACCAGGCGGAATTCGTAATGTTCCAGATAGCGCAAGCCACCATGGATCAGCTTGGTGGAATTGGCCGAAGTGCCGCTGGCCAAATCGCCCTTTTCAAACAGCACAACGGAAAGCCCGCGCCCTGCCGCATCACGCGCAATGCCCGCGCCATTGATGCCGCCACCAATGACGGCAAGGTCATAGGCTTCAGCCGGAGATGATGATGCGGGCCAATTCATCCGGCGTGGTCAGCATGGGGTAATGGCCGGTGTCAATCACATGCCAGCGCGCGTTGAGTTTTTCCGCGCAGCGGCGCTGATGCGCCTCACCGGGGTTGGCCGCTTGCGGGCAATAGATGACCGAGGCGTTCCAGGATTGCTGCCAGAAGCTTGGCAGCTTCACCGGCTGGGTGAAGGTATTGATCGGGTGCAGCGTCATGCGATCCGCCGCCCATTCGGCCAAACCCCTTTCCATGCCGAGGAAAAGGCGGTTCAGCGCATCCTCTCGGCTCGGGCCAAGCGCGATATCGGTATTGATGGCGGCGGGGCGGGTCACGATGTCCCTGATCTTCTCCCCATCCATCAGTGCCAGCGCATCGGCGAAAACCAGGCGCCCGATGCGGTCTCGCGCGCGCTCGGCGGCCGCTGCCATCACCATGCCGCCCGCCGAGGTGCCCACCAGCACCGCATCACGCAAATCATGGTAGTAGAGATATTCGGCGATTTCCTGGCCATGGCTTTCGGTATCAATGCCAGGGCGCATCTGATGGCGCCGTTCAGCGCAGCCATCCAGCGTTGGTGCATGCACATCATGCCCGGCGGCGCGCAGCCGTTCGGCGACAAGGCGCCAAATCCAGCCGCCCTGATAAGCCCCGTGGATCAGAACAATGCTGGCCATGCCGCGCCCCCCTTCGCTTCTTTGGCCATCAGCTAAGCCCGAAACGCCAGGCTTGGAAAGCCAAGCGTAACAGGGCTGGCAGAATGCCCAAGGCAGGCTAGGGTTGCAGCTTGGCAAAGGCGAAAGGTCCCCCTCCCATGCTGCGTCGTTCCCTGCTTACCGCTGCTATGCTTGGCCTCGCTGGCCCGGCGCTTGCCCAGGCACGGCCACTTCGCATGATCATCCCCGTGGGCGTGGGTGGTGTGACAGATGTGGTGGGCCGCATTCTGGCCGATGCGCTGCAAACCCAGCTTGGCCGGCCTGTGGTGCCGGAAAACATCGCGGGCGCCGGCAGCACTGTGGGGGCCGCGGCGTTTCATCGTCTGCCCGCCGACGGCAATGCGATTTTCATCGGCACCAACAACCACCCCGTCATGCGCGCGGTCTATCCCAATTTTCCGCATGACCCCGTCGCGGATTTCATCCCCCTCGCCTTGGTGGGGCGGCAGCCCTTTGTGCTTGCGGTGCATCCAGACGTACCGGCGCGGGATGTTGCTTCGCTGATGGCTTGGCTGTCGCAGAAGAAGGAGGAAGCGAATTACGGCGCGACCAATCCTGGTGCCACCAATCATCTGGCGGGCGAATTGTTCCGCCAGCTTTCCGGCGCCAGCTTCACCATCGTGCCCTATCGCACCGCTGCCAATGCGGTGCAGGATCTGCTCGCGGGGCGGATGAACCTGACGATTGATAGCCCAACCATGTTGGCACCGCTGATGCGTGACGGGCGCGTGCGCGGACTGGCCGTGAGTTCCGCGACACCATCCGATCTTGTGCCTGGCCTGCCGGCGCTCGCTGAGGTTGGTGTGC
>JBIKXA010000123.1:0-11445 GCA_044356015.1 Roseomonas sp. | reverse complement strand
ATTTGCGGCCTGGCGCGCACCGGCACGCAGCGCGCGGCCTATCCCTCGGGCCGCAGCAAGGAAGCCGATAAGGCCATGCGCATCGGCTGGTATGAATATGTCGCCGATGCCGCGCTGCCGACCGTGGTCTGCTTGCAGGATTTGGATGACACCCCAGGTGTGGGCGCCTTTTGGGGTGAGGTGAATAGCGCGGTGCATAAGGGCCTCGGCGCGCTTGGCGTCGTCACCAATGGCTCCGTACGGGACCTTGATATGTTCGCGCCGGGCTTTCAGGGCATTGCCGGCGTGGTCAATCCCTCCCACGCCTTTGTCCATATCGTGGCGCTGAAATGCGAAGTCACCATCCATGGCATGCAGGTGTCACACGATGATGTGATCCATGCCGATCATCATGGCGCGGTGGTGATCCCGCATGATGTGGTGACCAAGCTCCCCGCCGCCATTGATCTTGGCGCGCGCAAGGAAGCGGTGATCCTGGATATGGCCCGCGCCCCCGGCTTCAATATCGCCAAGCTGCGCGAAGCCTTGGCGAAATCCGAAGACATCCACTGACCAGCAGGGGGGCGGGCAACCGCCCCCTTTATCGCATGACCGAACGCCCCATCCTGACCCCGGTGAAGCCCGAATGGGTGGATCATTACGGGCATATGAACCTCGCCTATTATCTGGTCGTGTTTGACATGGCCTGTGATGTGCAGTGGCTCGATCTCGGTTTCGGCCCGGAATATCGCGCGCGCGGCATGGGCACTTTCGCCGCTGAAAGCTGGCAGGCCTATATCCGCGAAGTGCGTGAGGGCGCGCCCTTGGCCTGTGAAAGCGCGGTCCTGGATTTCGACGATAAGCGCCTGCTCTGCCGCCATATGATGTATCACGCCAAGGAAGGCTGGCAGGTCGCGGAAAATGAGGTGCTTTACCTCAGCATTGATCTCTCCAAGCGGCGTGTGGCGCCCTGGCCCGAGGATATTCTGGCGCGGCTTGCCGCGCATCGTTCCGGTGAAAGCGCCAAGCGGCTTTCACTCAAACCCCCAAAGCATTGAACGTAAAAGAAAGGAAGCGCACCATGGCACGCATCGGCTTTGTTGGTCTCGGCAATATGGGCGCGCATATGGTGCGCAACCTGCTGAAGGCGGGGCATGAGGTCACGGTTTTTGACCTGGTGCCCGCGGCCATTGCCTCCGTCACCCCCAATGGCGCCAAAGCGGCGCCCAATGCGGCGGAAGCGGCGCGCGGGGCGGAATATGTCATCACCATGCTGCCAGCGGGCCAGCATGTGCGCGATGCCTGGCTTGGCGCGGGCGGTATGGCGGCGGCCAGTGCGCCGGATGCGCTGCTGATTGATTGCTCGACCATTGATGTGGCGACCGCCCGCGATGTCGCCCAGAAATCGGGCCGCGCCTTTGTGGATGCGCCGGTCTCCGGCGGGACCATGGGGGCCGAGGCCGGCACGCTGACCTTCATGGTCGGCGGCACGCCAGAGCATTTCGCCCGTGCCGAGCCGATCCTGAAGCAGATGGGGCGCAATGTCATTCACTGTGGCGCGGCTGGTGCGGGGCAGGGGGTGAAGCTGTGCAATAACATGATGCTGGCGGCGACCATGATTGTTACCTCGGAAGCCTTTGTTCTTGCGGAAAAACTGGGGCTGTCGCACCAGGCGCTGTTTGATGTCTGCTCCACCTCCACAAGCAATTCCTGGGCGCTGTCCAGCTATTGCCCGGTGCCGGGGCCGGTGCCGGCCAGCCCGGCCAATCGGGATTACAAGCCCGGCTTCGCGGCGGCACTGATGGCGAAGGATTTGGGCCTGGCGCAGGAAGCCGTGGAGCAAACCGGCATGGCCTCGCCCATCGGGGCGCATGCGCTGGCGCTTTATCAGCATTATCTGGCAACAGGTGGCGGGGATAAGGATTTCTCCGGCATCATCAATATGATCCGTGAAGGGAATATGCCGTGACGACCTCCTTCGTCTCGCCCCGCCTGTTGATGATGGGCGGCGGGTCCATCGGCCAGGCGGCGGCGGTGCTGGGGCAATTCGGCCTGTCGCGCCCGCTGGTGGTGACGGACCCCTGGATGGTGTCCTCAGGCACTGTCGAAAAACTGCTCGGGCCGCTGAAGGCGGCGGGGATCACCTATGGCGTGTTCAGCGATACCGTGCCGGACCCGACCGATACGGTGATTGCAACCGGTGTCACCGCCATGCAGGCCAGCGATTATGATTGCCTGATCGGCTTTGGTGGCGGCAGCCCGATGGATACCGCCAAGGCCATGACCATTCTGGCCGCCGCGCCCGCGGGTGCGAAGATGCGCGACTTCAAGGTGCCGGCCCAGGCCAATAAGGCCGCCTTACCCGTGATTTGCATCCCAACCACGGCGGGCACAGGCAGTGAGGCGACGCGCTTCACCGTGATCACCGATACCGAAACCGATGAGAAGATGCTCATCGCGGGGCTCGGCGCGCTGCCCTTGGCCGCGATTGTGGATTATGAACTCACCTTCAGCGTGCCGGCGCGCACCACCGCCGATACCGGCATTGATAGCCTGACCCATGCGTTGGAGGCCCTGGTCTCTCGCCGCGCCAATCCGGAATCAGACGAATATGCTTTGCGCGCCATGCGCCTGATCGGGCCCAATCTGCGCACGGTTTATCACGACCCGAAGAATGCCGCAGCGCGGGAAGCGATGATGAAGGGTGCGACCCTCGCGGGGCTGGCCTTCAGCAATAGCTCTGTCGCGCTGGTGCATGGCATGTCCCGCCCGATCGGGGCGCATTTCCATGTGCCGCATGGGCTATCCAACGCCATGCTGCTGCCGGCTGTCACGGCCTATTCGCTCAATGCCGCTTTGCCGCGTTACGCCGAAGCCGCGCGCGCCATCGGCGTGGCCGGGCGGGATGAGGGCGACCAGAGCGCTGGCGCCAAGCTGCTTGAGGAGCTTTCGGCGCTGAACCGCGAATTGGCGGTGCCGACCCCGGCGGCCTATGGCATTGACGCCGCGAAATGGGATGGGCTGCTGCCCACCATGGCAGCGCAGGCCTTGGCTTCCGGCAGCCCGGCCAATAACCCTGCCGTGCCCGATGCGGAGGCGATCATGGCGCTCTACCGCCGCGCCTGGCAGGGCTGAGGCGCGTCTGGCCGCCGCGGTTCTGCCGCGGCGGTTCTGGCTGGCCAAGCAGGTAGCCTTGGGCGAAATCCACGCCGAGGCCCCGCGTGGTGCGGTGAAGCAAGCTGTTTGAAACACCCTCGGCGATCACATAGCGGCCCTTGGTGTGGGAATCGCTTAGGATGCGGCGGAGAAAATGCC
The DNA here is from genome assembly GCA_044356015.1 of Roseomonas sp. Lineage (GTDB taxonomy): Bacteria > Pseudomonadota > Alphaproteobacteria > Acetobacterales > Acetobacteraceae > Neoroseomonas. The sequence goes on along the minus strand of JBIKXA010000123.1, from coordinate 8,151 downwards.
GCGCGCGCATCTGCCGCGGCAGCGCTTCCACCAAGCTGCGATCCAGTTTGACCCCGGCAAAGGGCAGGCCGGCAAGCCGCCAGCGATGATCGCCAAGCGTCACATCATCCAGCAATACGGGAATGCCAAGGCGCTTCAGGCGCAGCATGACGCGGCGCAGGCGCGATGGGTCGCGGATCGCCTCGGTTTCCGTCAGTTCCAGCAAAAGCGGTCTGCGCCCCGCACCATGCCGGCGGAGCGTGGCGGCAAGCAGGGCGGGCGTTTCGGGCAGTAGCAGGACACTGAGCGGCATATTCACCGCAAGCCCACCCTTGGGGGATGGCGTCTGCTGCCAATCATGTGCCACACGTTCCAGCACGGCATGGGTCAGATCAAGCGCAAGGCCGAGCTTTTCCGCCAAGGGGACGAAGGCGCCTGCCTGTAGCAAAGCTTCGTCGCGCGGCCAGCGCACCAGCCCTTCCAACGCCGCGATATGGCCATTGCGCAGCCGGATGATGGGCTGATAGCGGAGCAGCAGCAGGCGCCCGGAAAGGGCAGCGCGCAATTCCTGCTCCTGTTCGGATCGCGCTGTTTTCGGCACGCGTGGCCTTGGCGGGCTTGCGCCCCTATTCTGCCCCGCCTTGCTCTTGCGCCCCATCACACGCGCCAACCCCTTGGCTTGAAAACATCAAGTTGCGGGGAGTGTAACAAGATTCCGGCGTCTGGGAATTGGCCTCTATCTGGGGGCAGTGGCCTCAGCCCTGCCTGGTGGGGCGGCATCCGGCATGCGCAGCCGATTGCGCCCGCTGAACAGCACAATCGGGGCGGCGATAAAGACCGAAGACCCGGCCGAAATCACAATGCCGACCACCATCACCCAGGCGAAGCCTGACAGCGTATCGCCGCCAAACAGCGCCAAGGGCAGTGCCGACAGCAGCAAGGTCATGGAGGTGCCGAGTGATCGGTTCATGGTTTCATTGATGGAAAGATCCACCAATTGCTCAAGCGGCATGGTTTTGAACTTGCGCAGATTCTCCCGCATCCGGTCGAATACCACGACCTTGTCATTCGCCGAAAAGCCAATGATGGTCAGGATTGCGGCGACGGTGGTCAGGTTGAACTCCACGCCGAACAGCACCATGAAGCCAAGGGTTTTCGTCACATCCAGGATCAGCGTGGTGACGGCGGCAATGCCGAACTGCCATTCAAACCTGATCCAGATATAGATGAGCATGGCGAGGAAGCTGAGGCCAAGCGCTATCATCCCGCCCAGGAAAAGCTCATCCGAAATGCGGTTGCCAACGGCTTCAACGCGCAGGATGCGCGTGCCGGGGACGGCTTTTTCAAAAGCCTCTCGCACCGCGGAGACCGCCCTTTGCACGCCACCTTCGTCACCTTGCGGGGGCAGGCGCAGCGCGAAAGTGGCGGGATCACCAAATTGCAATAGCGTCGCATCGCCAAGCCCAAGCCCGCCAACCGCCCCGCGCAACACGCTGATATCGGCGGGGCCGGGGGTGCGGATTTCCATCTCAACCCCGCCCTTGAAATCAATGCCCTTTTCAAGCCCGGGATGGAAGGTAATGGCGAGGGAGATGCTCGACAGGACAGCGGAAATGATCAGCCCCATCTTGGCGCCGCGCATAAAGGGAATGCGCGTGCCATCGGGGAAGATGCGAAATAGCGGGCGGCGCAGGCGTTCCAGCAGGGAAAGCCCTGGGCGCTGGAATACCGGCAATTCCTTGGGCCGCGTCCGGCGATACCACCAGGAAACGAAAAGCCGCGTCAGCACCGTGGCCGTCCACATTTGCACAATGGTGCCAATCGCAACCGTGACGGCAAAACCCTTCACCGGGCCAGAACCAAAGCCATACAAGCAGGCCATGGCGATCAGGTTCGTCAGGTTGGAATCAAGAATGGTGCCGGATGCCTTGGTGTAGCCCGCCTCCAAGGCATTGATCGGTGATCGGCCGTTTTTCACTTCCTCCCTGATGCGTTCATTGATCAGGATATTCGCATCCAAGGCGGTGCCGAGTGTCAGCACAATCCCGGCAATGCCTGGCAGAGTCAGCGTCGCACCCAGGGCGGAAAGCCCCGCCATGAGCAACAGGATATTGAAGGCGAGCGCGATATTGGCGAACCAGCCGAATAGCCCGTAGGCGAAACCCATATAAAGAAAAACGACCAGCGTCCCGACCGCGAGTGAGATCATGCCCGCGCGAATGGCATCAGCGCCCAATTCCGGCCCGACCGTGCGTTCTTCCACGATCGTGAGTGGCGCGGGCAGGGCGCCGGCGCGCAGCAGTACGGCCAGATCATTCGCCGTGCGCACGGTGAAGGACCCGCTGATCTGCCCCTGGCCACCCGTGATGGGTTCCCGGATCACGGGCGCGCTGATCACCTTTTCGTCCAGCACAATGGCGAAGGGCCGCCCGACATTGGCGCGCGTGATGTCGGCAAAGCGGCGCGTGCCGGTGCCATCAAAGGTGAAATTCACCACCCATTCGCCGGTGCGCGAATCCTGCCCCGCGCGGGCATTGGTCAGGTTCTTGCCATCCACCGCGACGCTGCGGCGAATGGCAATGCGCTCACCTGGGCGCTCACTCGGCAGGAACATGACGCCTGGCGGCGGGCTGCCGGCCAGATTGGCGCTTTCATCCACCAAATGGAACGTCATGCGCGCGGTGCGGCCCAACAAATCCTTGATGCGATTCGGGTCTTCCACGCCGGGCAGCGTTACCAGAATGCGCGCCTGGCCCTGCCGGGCAATCAGCGCCTCTGCCACACCGGTTTCATCCACGCGGCGGCGGATGATTTCGATGGATTGCTCGACCGCCGCACTCGCCTTGGCGCGGAGCCCGGCCTCGCTCAGCGTGGCGGTGACGGTGCCATCGGGGGCGGTGGTGACCTCAATATCCGGGACATTCTGGCCGGTGGGGAGTGTCACGGGTTCGGCCAATTCGCGCAAAGCCGCTGCCGCGGCGCCGGCCTGGGCAGGGTCCAGCACACGGAAGCCCATGCGGCGGTTCGGCCCATCCGCGGCCAGATTCACATAGCGGATATTGGCGGTGCGAAGCTTGCCGCGCACGCCATCCACCACCGATTCCAGCCTTTCCCGCACAACAGTGTTCAAATCCACTTCCAGCAGCAGATAGGACCCGCCGCGCAAATCGAGGCCAAGGCTGATCTGGCGCGGTTCCATCCAGGACGGAAAAACCGAGCGCGGCATGAGGTTCGGCAGGCACAACAGCACCCCGAGCAGACAAACGCCGAGAATGACAGCCTGTTTCCAGCGCGCGAAATGAAGCATGGGCGGGTGGAATCCCCTGGTTGAGCGGGCGGACAATGGCGAGGCACCCCAGGGGATGCAAGCCCGCCCCGCTTAGGTGTAGCTTTGGCGCATGAATGTGAACCCCACCCCGCTTCGCCTTGGCATTTTGGGGGTCGGCCATTTTGGCCGTTTCCATGCGCTCAAGGCCGCCACCAACCCCGCCATCCACCTGATTGGCCTCTCTGATGCCTCGGCTGACCGGGCCGCGCAGATTGCCGGGGAGGTCGGCGCGCCGGCCCTGGCACCTGAGGCCGTGATCGCGGCGGCCGAGGCCGTGATCATCGCCGCGCCGACGCGCTTTCACTATGCGTTGGCCGAACAGGCGCTTGAAGCCGGGCGGCATGTCTTCATCGAAAAGCCCATCGCCGCCAGCCTTGATCAGGCGGATCGGCTGATTGCACTGGCCGCGCGCCAGGGCCGCGTGCTGCAAGTGGGCCATATTGAACGCTTTTCGGCGGCCTTTCGCACCGTGATGGCGACCCCTTCCGGTGGCCGGGCTTTATCCTTTGAAGCCGTGCGCGCCGCGCCCTTCCGCCCGCGCAGCCTGGATGTCTCTGTGGTGCTGGACCTGATGATCCATGATCTGGACCTGGTGATGGAATTGGCCGGCGGGGAGCCTGAGGCGGTGGAGGCGGTCGGCGCCGCCATTGCCTCCGACCATCCGGATTTCGCTGTGGCGCGGCTGCGGTTTCCGGGCGGTCGGGCGGCTTCCATTACGGCGTCCCGCGTATCGCTGGCCATGGAAAGGCGGCTGCGTGTGCTGGGGACCGAGGGCGAGATGGCGGTGGATTTCCTGACGCGGTCCCTCGCGGTGCTGCGGCGCGGTGGGGCGGAGGCGGTGGAGGCCATGCCGGGCCATGGCGTGGATCGCGCCACCTGGACAGATCATGACAGCCTTGAAGCGGAACAGGGGGCTTTCATCGCCGCCTGCCAGGGGCAGGGGCCTGTTGTGGTGGATGGCGCAGCGGGCCGGCGCGCCTTGAAATGGGCGCTGGCGATTGAGGAAGCGATCCGCGCGCACGCCTGACCCCCTCTTGCCGCCGCGCGATTCCGGGCGGAGCATCCGGCGGATGAGGGTTGGGGACACGCGATGAAGCCAAGAATAGCGATTTTCGGTGCGGGTGCGGTTGGCGGCTATGCCGGCGCGCATATGGTCCAGGCGGGGGAGGATGTGACCTTCATTGACCCCTGGCCTGAGCATGTTGAAGCCATGCGCAAAACGGGGCTGCGCATCACGCATTTGCGCGATGTGCCGGAATTCACCGTGATGCCGCGCGCGCTGCATCTGACCGAAGTGCAGTCCCTGGCGAAAGAAAAGCCGATTGACATCGCCTTCATGTGCATGAAATCATACGACACTGCCTGGGCGACGACGATGATCGCGCAATATCTCTCGCCCGGCGGTTATGTGGTTTCACTGCAAAATTGCATCAATGAGGAAGTGATCGCGGGCATTGTCGGCTGGGGCCGTGTGCTGGGCGCGATTGCGAGCCTGATCACGGTGGAACTCGCTGAACCGGGCCATGTGCGGCGCGCGGCGGGCAAAAGCGGAACTTCGCATACGGTGTTTCGCGTGGGCGAACCGCATGGGCGGATTTCACCGCGCGCCGAACATATCACGAAGCTGGTCGGGCTGACGGATAGTGCTTTGACCACCAGCAATTTGTGGGGGGAGCGCTGGTCCAAACTTGTCGCGAATGTCATGGGCAATGGGCTTTCCGCCTGCACCGGGCTGACGACGCGCGACATGGTGGCGGATGATGCCATTCGCGGCTTTGCTGCGCGCTTGGGGTCTGAGGCGATCCGCATCGGTCAGGCGCTGGGCTATGATCTGGAAGAAATTTTCCATCTCGATCCCGAAATCATCGCCCGCGCCGGGGAAGGCGATGCGGCGGCGCGCCAGACCTATGACGAGCATCGCCTGGCGGAGACATCCAAGGGTGGCGGTGGCGCGCATCGGCCTTCCATGGGGCAGGATATGGTGAAGGGCCGCCGGACGGAGATTGAATATCTGAACGGCTTTGTCGTGGATAAGGGGGCGACGATTGGCATTGATGCGCCGGCCAATGCGGCGCTGACGGATATTGTGAAGCGCGTGGAACGCGGTGAGGCCAAGCCAAGCCCTGAGCTTATTCGCGGCCTGCGCCTGAATTGAAGCAGACAGTTTTTGCGAGAGAAAAAAAGGAAGGAAACGGCAATGATGAATCCCATGGCCCTGACGGGCAAAACCATTATCGTCACCGGCGCGGGGCAGGGTATTGGCCGCGCCATTTCGGAATTGGTGCTGGGGCTTGGCGGCAACCTGGTGATGGTGGAACGCAACCGCGAAACCCTGATGCAGGTGGCGGAAGCGCTGGCCGGTGATCACACCATGGCCATTGAAGGCGATGTCGCCGATGAAGAATTCGGCCCGCAATGCGTGGCAGATGCGGTGGCGCGGTTTGGCGCGGTGCATGGCCTGGTGAATTGCGCCGGCATCACGCGCCCCGCCATGATCGAGAAAATGACCTTCCGGCAATGGCAGGAAGTGATCAATGTGAACCTAACCGGCTGCCATTTGATGCAGCAGGCGGTTGGCAAGCATATGATTGAACGCGCGCGCGCGGGTGAGGAACGGCCTGGGGCGATCGTCAATATTTCCTCCACTGCCGGCAAGCGCGGCAGCATCGGGCAGGTGAATTACGCCGCTGCCAAATCCGGATTGTTTGGCATCACCATGACCGCGGCTGGTGAATGGGCGCGCTATGGCATTCGCGTGAATAGCGTGGGCTTCGGCACGGTGGAAACGCCGATGACCGAGGTAATCCGTTCAGAACGCTTCCGCGAACGCACCCTGGCGCGTATTCCGCTGGGGCGCGTGGCGCAGCCATCGGAAGTCGCACCCCTGATCTGCTTCCTGCTGTCCGAAGGCGCTTCCTTCATCACCGGGCAGAATTGGGTGCAATGCGGTGGGGCGCATATGCAGCCCTGAGTGAGTCACGGAAGCGCGGCAAGGACAGCCTTCGCCGCCGCTTCCGATGGTGCGCCTTCCGGGGCGCGGAGCCTCGCCAGGGTTTCAGCAAAACCCTGGCGCTGCGCCGAAATGGCGGCGTGGTTTTGCAATAGCGGCAATAACGCGCCGGTCAGTTTTTCCGGCACGCAGTTTTCCTGAATGCATTCCGGCACAACTTCTCGCGCGCAGAGCAGATTGACCAGCGACGCATGCGGCACCTTGATCAGCCGCCGCGCAATCGCCGCCGTGATGGGATTGACGCGATAGGCCACGATATGCGCGACACCTGCGACAGCCATCTCCAAGGATGAGGTGCCGGATTTGATCAGCCCTGCGCCATTTTCCGCCGCCGCCGCGAAAGCATCGTGCTTGTCAGCCAAATCTTCAATCAGGATAGGCGCCGCTGGCCATTGCGTCACCGCCGCGCGCACCAGCGGCGCCACAACGGAGGAAACCGGGATCACCGGGCGAAGCGCCGGGTTGCGCGTCAGCGCTGCCTGCAATGTGGCGCCGAAAATCGGCAGCAAGCGCGTGGCTTCAATGCGCCGACTGCCGGGCATGATGATCAGGGGCTGATCCGTGGCGGCAAGGCCATGGCGGGCGCGGAAACGCGCGGCATTGCCCTGATCCACGCCGCTTTCCAAAACGGGATGGCCGACGAAAGTCACGGGAATGCCGGCGGCTTCGAAAAACGCGGGTTCAAAAGGCAGCAGGCAGAGCAGATGGTCTATCTTCTGCTTGAGTTTTTTGACGCGTCCCGGCCGCCAGGCCCAAACCTGCGGCGCCACGTAATGCATCACGCGAATGCCGCGCGGCTTCACGGCTTCCGCGATGCGCAGCGTGAAGCCGGGGCTGTCAATCGTGATAAGCAGGGCGGGTTGACGCGCGATGATATCGGCTTCTGTTTCCTGAAGGCGGCGCTTTAATTGCCGAATGCGCGGCAGCACTTCCAGCAAACCCATCAGCGCCAATTCGCGGTAATCGAATAGGCTTGGCAGGCCCTGTTCCGCCATGCGTTCGCCGCCAATGCCGGCAAAGACAAGGTCAGGGCGGGCCGTGCGCAAGGCCGCGATCAGGCGCGCGCCGAGCACATCACCGGAAGCCTCTCCGGCGATGATGTAGATCAGCGTCATGCGAAGAATGCGGCTTTAGGTGGGGCGAAGGGCGCCCTTGGCCAATCGCGGTGATTGAGCACGGCGCCATCACGGCGCACCGCTTCAATCAAAGCGGGATCGAGCGTGCAAAACACCCAGCCCGGCGCATCCATCTGCCCCTGCGCCATGATGCCATCAGCAGGAAAACCACGATCCATGGGGCCGAAAACCCCGGCGCAGCCGCGATTGACATCAAGCGCCGCGGACCAGGGCGCTTCACCCACGGTCGGCGTGATGGCGACATAGCATTGGTTTTCCAAGGCGCGCACGCGGGCGGAGAAATGCACGCGATTGAAGCCGGCAAGCGTATCGGTGCAACTCGGCGTCAGGATCAGCCAGGCGCCGGCCATGACTTGCACGCGCGCATGTTTCGGGAATTCGATATCATAGCAAATGGAAATCCCGATCCTGCCCCAGGGCGTGTCAAACACATTGGGATCAGCACCTTGGCTGACGCCCCAGCGTTCAGCCTCAAACCGCGTCATGGCGCGCTTATCCTGAAAGGCAATGCGGCCTTCAGGCGTGATCAGCGGCGCGCGATTGATCACCCGGCCATCTGCCGCGCGCATGGGCAGGGTGCCGGGCTGTAGCCATACCTGGTGGCGCCGCGCGGCATTTCGCATGGCTTCAAGGATGGCAGGCGCGGCGGCGACCATGGCGGCAAGCTCGGCGGCTTCAGTCGCCTCTCCGCCATTCAG
>JBIKXA010000263.1:0-3246 GCA_044356015.1 Roseomonas sp. | reverse complement strand
CATCGGCCGTCACACGGTCCCGATTGGCCTTTTGCGCGGCGCGGGCGGCTTCCTGGAACAGGGCGCGATCAGCGGCGGAAAGCCTGCCAATCATGCCCGGATTGCAGATCATGACCGATGGCGAATAAACATGGTTCGTCAGCGTCATGAACTTCTGAACCTGGTTGATGTTGTTGGCCACAATCACGGAGATCGGGTTTTCCTGACCATCCACCGTGCCCTGCTGCAAAGCGGGGATCAATTCGCTGAAGGCCATGGGCGTGGGCAGCGCGCCAAGCGTCGAGAACGCGCGCATATGCACCTGGTTTTCCATGGTGCGCACCTTAAGGCCACGCATATCCGCCGGCGCATTCACTTCACGCCTGGAATTCGTCAGGTGGCGGAAGCCGTTTTCCGTCCAGATCACGCCCACCAGGCCACGCGCCGGGAAGCGCGCCAGCACGGCCTGGCCAATCTCACTATCCAGCACGCCGCGCGCATGGGCGGCATCACGGAACAGGAAGGGCACGTCGAAAATGCGCACTTCAGGGACGAAATTGCCGACCGGGCCGGTGGAGGTGAAGGTGCAATCAAGCGTGCCGATCTGCACGCTTTCGATCATTTCACGTTCATTGTCGTTGCGCTGCGTGACCACGCGGAAGCGGTTATTGGTCAGGCGCTCAAAATTTTCCTTGAAGGTCGTGGCGCCAAGCCCGGTATGGCTATTGGGCGGCAGCCCGTGCTGGATGGTGATTTGCGGTTGCGCCAGCGCCGGCAGCGCGAATAGCGGCGCGGCAAGCCCGGCGGCCAGCGTCATGCGACGGAAAACGGACATGATTTCTCCTTGTCTTTTGGTTGGTTATTGGTTGGGGCGCAGCGAGACGCCAAAGCCCCGTTAGTCAATCTTGATGCCGCTGTCACGCGCCACCTGGCCCCAGCGCTGCGCATCCCGGTCCAACCAAGGCTGCAACTCAGCGGTTGGGATCAGCAGGGGTTCGGTATGATGCCCGCGCAGCCGGTTCAGCATCGCCTCATCCATCGCCTTGTTGAAGGCGTCCTGCAGGCGGGCCAGGATCGGCGCCGGTACGCGGGATTGGGTGAAGACACCGTTCCAGACGCTCAAATGATAACCCGCAACGCCTTCTTCCTGCAGCGTGGGGGTATTGGGCAGGCTGCCGATCCGCCGGTCCATGGTAATGGCCAACCCCTTCATGGACCCTTGCAGGATATGCGGGGCGGAGGTTGCTGAGGCATCAAACAACAGGTCCAAATCGCCGGCGAGCATCGCGGCGACAGCCGGGGCGGAACCGCGATAGGGCACATGCACAAAATCAAGGCCGGCAAGCTTTTCAAGCATTACCAACGACAAATGCGCCGATGATCCATTGCCGACCGTGCCGAAGGTCATTTTGCCCGGTTCGGCCTTGGCGCGCGCAATGGCTTCACGCGCATTGGCCGGATTGTAGCGGCGCGGCAGGCAGGACATGACATTGGGCATATCCGCCATCATGCCGACGCCCACAAAAGCCTTGCGCGGGTCAAAGCGGGGATCGGGATAGAGGATCGGGTTCACCCCCTGTGTCGCCATGGTGCCGAGGAACAGCGTATAACCATCGGGCTCGGCCTGGGCGGCGGCCATGGCGCCGATATTGCCACCGGCGCCAGCGCGGTTTTCCACCACAACGGGCTGACCGAGGTGACGCGCCATGGCTTCGGCAGCAAGCCGGCCCATGATGTCGGTGACACCGCCCGGCGGATAGGGCACGATGATGCGCAAGGGCTTGTTCGGAAAAGCGCCCTGGGCGTGAACAGCCGGCGCGGCCAGCAGGCCGGCAGAAAGCGCCAAGGCGGCGCGACGAGTCAGATGCTGCATGATGAGCCTCCCGTGATTTCTTGGAATACAAACTGTGCGGCCTTGGCGCTGGATGCAAGCCCTTAAGACAGGATGGCCATCGCCCCCCAACCCAGCAGCAGCACTGCGGCCAGGGATGGCCATAAAAGCCGCCAAAGCTGAAGGGGCTTGGTGCCATCGGCAAGCAAGCCGCAGATCATGCCTGTGACAGCGAAGGACATGCCCGCCCCCGCTGCACCTACGAAGTTATGCACCCCTGGGGCCAGCAGCGGGGGCAGCCCGGCCGCCAGGCCAAGCTTGTATTGCACGGGCATCACTGCGGCATTGGACCCGACATTGGTGCCCGTCACGATCCCCGCCATCAGCCCAAGCGGCGGCACGGCATAGGGTGCCAGCACGCCAAGCGCTGCGGCAGTTTCCCTTGCGAGCGCAGCCGTCGCACCGCTTTCCCCCATCCACCGCGCGAGCAGCACATAAAGCAGCATGATCAGCGCTGGTCTTGCGCCGCGCCTCACAGCCCCCTCCGCCAAGCTCAGCGCCCCGGCACACCGCGCCAACAAGGCTGTCGCCACCGCCGCCAAAACCAGGGAGACATGCGTGACAGGAAAGGCCGGCAAATCCGCGAAGGGCTGCCAGGCCGGCGGGTTCGGCACGGCGCGCGCCGCCAGAAGAGCCACCGTCAGCAGGGCATAGGGCGCCAGCCGCGCCAGAGCCTTCCGCCAGGCAGCGCCATCCTGCGGCGGATCAAGCCGCCACAGCGCGAAGACCAAGGGCAGGCCGGTCGCGATGACGCCAATCACCTCAAAAGGCAGCAGCCAATGGCAGCCGAAAAGCAGCGCGGCGACCGCCAGCAGATAGGACATTTGCGTGCGCTTTTCCGCAGGCGACACGGCAATCCCTGCCACACTGCAAAGCCGCCAGAGCACGGGCCCCAGCGCCAATAGCCACAGCGCATTGGGTAGCGCGGTGATGCGCGCAACCTCCTGCACTGGTTGGCCGATCAATGCGGCGCCCAGCAGCGTGCCTGGGCCAAGCCCGCCCCAAGGGATCAGGCATAACGCCAGCAGCGCCATGGCCCCTGCCGGCGCGCCAATAACGCCCATGCTGCGCAAACTGGCCAGCGCGAAAATCGCCCCCACGCCGAAGCCAGTCACGCTTTCCAGAAAGCAGCCGGCCAGCAGGGTTGCGATGAAAACGCGCCGGGCCGAGGCTGGTGTCGCCTGCCGCGTAATATCATCCGAAGATACGGCGGCGTAAAACAATAATCCCGCCAGCACCACGCCCATCGGTTGCAAGGCCAGATAGGCGCCGCGCAGGATTTGCTCGGCGAGAAAGCCCGGCAGCGCGATATGGCTTGGCAGGGAAACGAAGGCAGCCGGAATGGCCGCCGCAAGCGCCGCGACCACCGCCGGCAC
>JBIKXA010000262.1:0-3250 GCA_044356015.1 Roseomonas sp. | reverse complement strand
CGCATCCCGCCCGATCAAGAACGCCTTGGCGATACGCGGAAAAAAGGGCGCCAGCGGCGCAATGCCGCCTTCCTTGGCAAGCCCACCCGCAATCCAGACCACGCGATCATAGGAAGCGAGTGCGCGCGCCGCGCTATCGGCATTGGTCGCCTTGCTGTCATTGACGAATACAACGCCGCGCGCCTCGGCGACAATTTCCTGCCGATGCGGAAGGCCGGGATAAGTCCGGATACCTTCCGCAATCGTGCCACGCGCCACGCCAAGCGCGGTGCAGGCCGCCGCCGCCGCCGCCGCGTTCTGCGCATTATGCGCGCCGGGCAGCGCCGCCGCCGCGCCAAGATCAAGGATCAGACCGCTATCGTCACGGAGCGCCCGGCCTTCGGCCCAAACCCCGCCCGGCTGAGGCGCAAAGCCCGAAATCGGCACCAACCGCGCCGCCAAACCGTCACCCATTTGCGCCGTCAGGGCATCATCCTGACCCAGCACGGCAACATCACCAGCAGCTTGACGCGCGAAGATTCGTGCCTTCGCAGCGGCATAGCCGGCCATGTTCCCATGGCGGTCCAGGTGATCGGGGCTGAGGTTCAGCATGACAGCTACGTTGAAGCGCAGAGTTGCGATTCGCTCCAACATGTAAGACGACATTTCGAGGGTATAGACGCCCTCAGACCCCAAGATATTGAGATCAAGCGCCGCGGGGCCCAGATTCCCCCCCACCTCACAGGCCATGCCGGCGCCGCGCAAAATGTGGTGGATCAGCGCGGTCGTGGTGGATTTGCCATTGGTGCCCGTCACGCCCACGAAGCGCGCCTTGGAATGGCTGGCCAGCACCGCGCGATAGAGAAATTCCACGTCACAAAGGATCGGCGCGCCGGCAGCCTTGGCCGCGACCGCTGCGGGGTGGGGCTTGGGCAGCGCGTGCGGAATGCCTGGGGACAGCAGCAGCGCATCTGCGCGAAAGGGGCCGGCGGCCGGGTCTTGTAGCGTGAGGCCGGCCGCTTCGGCTGCCGCGCGGGCATCGGGCCTGTCATCCCAGGCGGTGACCTCGGCGCCCCAGGACGTCAGGCGCAGCGCCGCCGGCAGGCCAGCGCGGCCGAGCCCCACCACGGCGATGCGCGCGCCGGGAAACGGTGTGAAGGGGGGGCTTGGCGCTGTCATCTGATTTTCAGCGTCGAAAGTCCAACCAGCGCCAGGATCATGGCGATGATCCAGAAACGGATCACAATGGTGGCCTCTGCCCACCCCTTTTTCTCGAAATGGTGATGCAGCGGCGCCATCAGGAAAACGCGCCGACCGGTACGCTTGAACCAAAACACCTGAATGATGACGGATACGGTTTCCACCACAAAAAGCCCGCCCACAATCGCAAGCACGATTTCATGCTTCGTCGCAACCGCAAGCCCACCCAAAGCACCGCCGAGTGAAAGCGACCCGGTATCCCCCATGAACACTGCGGCAGGGGGGGCGTTGAACCACAGGAAGCCAAGCGCCGCCCCCACCAAGGCAGCGCAAAACACTGCAAGCTCCCCGGTGCCGGGCACGTAATGCAGTTGCAAATAGTCAGCGAAAACACGATTGCCGACCAGATAGGCGATCAAAGCAAAGACCGTCGCGGCGATCATCACCGGCACAATGGCAAGCCCATCCAGCCCATCGGTCAGATTGACCGCATTGGAAGCACCCATCATCACCAGCGCGGCCAGCAGCGGAAACAGAATACCAAGGGGCAGCAGCAATTCCTTGAAGATTGGAAAAGCGAGCTTGTCCGAAAGCGCGCCTGGCATCAGCCAGGTAATCCAGATCGCGGCGACAAGCCCCAAGCCCGCCTGCACCAGAAGCTTCATACGGCTTGATACGCCCTTGGTATTGCGCTTGGTGACCTTCAACCAATCATCCGCAAAACCCAGCGCGCCATAACCGCAGGTGATGAACAGCACGGCCCAGACAAAGCCATTGCGCAAATCAGCCCAAAGCAGCGTGGACCCCACCATACCGAGCAGGATCAGCACACCGCCCATGGTTGGCGTGCCCTTCTTTTCGACGATGTGCCGCGCTGGGCCATCTTCACGGATCGGTTGGCCGCCGCGCTGAAAGCCGCGCAGCCAATTGATGATGGCAGAACCGAAAACCAGGCTGATCAGTAGCGCCGTCAGGCAGGCCGCACCGGCACGAAAGGTATGGTAGCGCGCCAGATTGGCCAGCGTATATTCATCAACAAAAGGCAGGAGAAGATTATAGATCACGAAACTTGCTCTCCTGCGGTCAATGCCTTGATAATCACGCCCATGCGCGAGCCAAGCGAGCCCTTCACCAACACCGCATCACCGGGCTTGATCGCGGCGCGCAATGCGGGGGCAAGGCTGGTTGAATCCGGAAAATGCCCGCCGCGCTGCGGTGCCGGCAGGGCATGAAACAAGTGGTTTGAAAGCGGCCCGCAGCAGAAGACCAAATCGCACATCTTCTGCGCATCCTGGGCCAAGGCTGCGTGCTGCGCCGGGCCTTCCGCGCCCAGTTCCAACATATCGCCAAAGGCAAAGATGCGCCGCGTGGCGGGTTGCGCGGCCAATACTGCCAACCCAGCACGCACAGAAGCGACCGAGGCATTGTAGGAATCATCAATCAACAACGCCTCGCCACCCGCAATGGCGATACGACGCAGCGCGCCACGGCCGGCGCCGGCGGTAAAGTCCGCAAGGGCGTGCACGGCAATTTCAGGCGCAAGGCCAAGTGCCGTGACCGTGGCCAGAACAGCGCAGGCATTCAGTGCCACATGGCGGCCTGGCGTGTTCAGCCGCAGCGCGATGATTTGCCCAGCCAGCATGATTTTCGCATCGCCACCTACAGCGAATGCCTGATAGGATAACAACCGCGCATCGGCTCCTTCGGCCTCACCATGCGTCATCACCTGCAGCCCCGCATTGCGGGCGCGCTTGGTCAATTCGGATAGAAAAGCGCTATCGGCGGGCAGGATCGCGGTGCCGCCGGGCGCGATGCCGGCGATGATATCGCCCTTCTCAGCGGCAATCGCCGCCTGGCTGCCCAGATTGCCGATATGCGCCGTGCCGATTGAGGTAATGATACCGACATCAGGCTGTGAAAGCCGCGACAAAGGCGCGATTTCGCCGCGATTATTCATGCCCATTTCAATCACGCCAAATTCCGCATCGCGCGGCAAGCGCGCGAGTGTCAGCGGCACGCCCCAATGATTATTATGTGACGCGGCAGAGGCATGGGTCGCACCAAAGGCACT
>JBIKXA010000122.1:0-11523 GCA_044356015.1 Roseomonas sp. | reverse complement strand
CGGCCCTCCTAAGCCTCAGCCTCGACAACCATCCAGCACACCAGCCGCACATCCGCCTCGCTGATTGGCGGCAGTGGCGCGGGCGGTTCAAAGCGTTCCAGGCCAGTCGCCAGAATCCATTCTACCAGGCGCATGCTGCGGGCCACTGCTGGCCCTGAGCGATCACGGAACTGCTCGCGCAGCAGCGCCTCCTCTCGCAAGGGCCAGGGTGCCTCCAGAACATCAAGCGCCTTGGCGAGTTTGTCGGCCTCCACGTCATGCGGTGGGTGCGCGCGGATGAATTCTGCGATTTGGCGGTTCAGCCGCCTCACTTGCGGTTGAAGGTTGGCGGGATCCGAGAGGCTATCCCACTCAGCAAGAATGTCGGCCAGGGCAAGATCCCAGAAGTCAAATACGCCGTCGTTTAGGGCCTCCGGCGTATGGCGCGGCGTGTCCTCGGTACAGTCAATCAGGCGCAGGCAGGTGCCTGTCTCGCGCTCGATAGCCTTTGTCGCGTCAGGCTGCTGCCAGCCGGGTTCCGCCGGGACAAAGCGCAGGAAGGTACGCCGCTCATCGGCCAACTCGACTTCAGCGCAAAACAGAATTCCGGATCGCTTGCCCTTGCGCAAACCACTACCCACCCGCCCGGGCAGCCCGGTGATCGTCGCGCGATCACCTTCAAGAGCAGCGCGGAGGCGTTGCCGGTACTCCTCACCAGTTTGTGCCGCAGAAGGAGTGCCGCCCTGCTCGAACAGAGTTGGGTCCTCTGCCGCCAGCTTTTCGATTTCGGCACGCGTCTCGGAAAAGACCTGCTCACCGGCTTCGGCGCCATCCACTGGCAGCGTCGAAACGCCAATGCTCTTCGCTGCCTGCGTCAACTTACGCAGGATGCGTGCTTCAAGCGCCAATAGCGCATCAAGGCGGTCAGCCGGGAACACGGTGCGTAGGAAGATGCGTGGATGAGGGCTTCCGATACGGTCTACGCGACCGTGTCGCTGCACCAGCCGCATTGGGTTCCAAGGCAGGTCGTAATTCAAGATGTGCCGGCACTGTTGAAGGTTCATGCCCTCCGCCAACACGTCCGTTGTGATCAAAAGGTCATATAGGTCTTCTTGCCCCGGCGGCGGGTCGCTTGACTCCGGCGCAAAGCCCCAGACCGCCTGGTTGCGGTTCGCCTCCTCACTTTCCAGCCCACCGCCTGCCACGGCCACAATACGCCCGCGGAAGCCCTTGAGGCGGTTGTCACTGGCAATGCGTGCCTCCAACGCCTGTCGAAGCCAACCGACGGTATCGGCGAAATAGGAGAAAA
Source organism: Roseomonas sp. (assembly GCA_044356015.1). Classification (GTDB taxonomy): domain Bacteria; phylum Pseudomonadota; class Alphaproteobacteria; order Acetobacterales; family Acetobacteraceae; genus Neoroseomonas. Next base: position 10,235 of record JBIKXA010000122.1, on the reverse strand, counting down.
TCAGCACCTTGCGATTACGCTGCTCCTCCGCATCGGTGGCGGCATCGTTCTTTGCCTGCGCAGCGATCCGCGCCAACTCCTCCACCACTGCGGCGAGCTTCGGATCGGCATCGTCGGTCACCTCGTCCATATGGGCGGCGAGGTTACGTAGGATTTCCCGATCGCGTTCAACCTCCTCACGCAGTGCCTTCGCATTGTAGTCGGCGGCGTCACGCGCATCGCCACTACTGTCGAGCAGGTCTTCGAATGCCTCCTCGTCCGCCGACAACTCGCGGAGGAAGGCAGTTGTGATGACCTTTCCCTTCACGAGTGCTTCGAGAAAAAGATCATGCTCGCGCACCATGCGGTCAAGGCTGAGCCGGAAAGCATGGGCAGAGGATTCGAAGCGCTTCAGCAGGCCAGAACGCAGCAGACCGGCCGCGGTCTCAGCTGCTTCCTCGCGATCCTCGTCCTCTTCCAGCATGTAGGCATCCGGTGCGTAGCGCGCGAAGCTTAGAACATTACCACCGTTGACCGGATCAAGTGCATGCGCCACGGCGTCAAAAAGACCAGGCGCCAAACTTTCCAGATCATAGCGAACCGTAATCGCCACCGCCTTGGGGAAAACGATGGGGCGCATCACGCCGTCCGGACCGCGAATAGTATCGCCGGCGTAGAATTTCTTCACGAAGCCCCTGGTCCGCTTCACCGTAATGGCGTCAATGATTGGATAGAGGAAGTCTGGGCTAAGGTTTGCCGGATCTTGCTTCGCCGCCGCCTTGAAGCGGTCGCGGATACTGATGATGCCGCGCTGAGCGAGCCGACTATCCTGTCGGATGAAGAAGCGCTGCAGGTGGAACAGGTCCCATAGGCTGTTGTTCACCGGCGTTGCCGTCAGCAGGACCACGTCCTTGCGCTGTCCGAAGAGCAGGCGGCGCAATGCAGCGGCGCGATAGGGCGAGTCCGGATTGCGGTAGTTGTGCGCCTCGTCCACCACGACCAGCGCGTATTCGTCTAATTCGAAGTTCAGATGCTGGCCCACAGAGTCGGGCCGCAACTGAGGGTCCCGCAGCTGCCGGTCGCGGGCGAGCTGGTCATAGGATACCAGCTGTACGAAGCGGCCGATGTTATGCGCTTCAAGGAACTTCTCCCAGTTAGTGCGCAACGCAGCAGGGCAAACCAGCAGCGCACGCTGGCGGTTCTTTGCACAGGCTTCCAGTATGGCACCGCCAATGAATGTTTTGCCTAGGCCGACCTCATCCGCGACGATGACGCCGCCAAAATCTTTCAAGATACGGCGTGCACGCCAGACGCCATGGAGCTGGAAAGCTGTCAGCGGGATATCGCCCTGCTCCTCACGCTCCTGCTCCAGCTCTTCACCATAGAGTTGCCAAAGAATTCGCATGAAGATCAGCCAGGGCGCAAATTCCTGTTCTGGCTCCTCAAAAATGGCGGCAAGATCAAAAGGCACAGCCTCATCCCAAAGCCCATCGAACCAGGCTTTTGCCTGTGAGAAGACCACGGGATCCCAGCGGCCGAGATTAAGTTCCAAATTGGTGGTCAGACCAGCACGGGTGAGGTTAGAGGATCCCGCGATGAGACCGGGATTCAGCCCGTCAAGCAGCGTCGCCTTGGCATGCAAGAAGGCACTTTCGTAGCGGCGTGTTTCAAGCTTGCAGGCGCGCAGCATGGCCGCCATGCGGCGCAGGTGGCGACGCGCTTCTGCGTTGAAGGGCTGCCTGTCACGTTCGGCGCGAAGCCCAGCTTCCAATAGTTTCAGGCCTTCTGCCACCTCGCGCCGTTCGAAGGCAGCCTGGGGCGGGTCGCCCGGCTTGCGAAGGTGCCCTCGGGCAAGGCGCAGCGCTTCTGGTTCAGGCTCTGCCCCGATCAGCAGTCGGACGCGGCCGGCCTGTTCAAGGCGATTTGCCACCGCGCCGAAGCCGGCCGGGCTCATGAAGGCGGTGGCGATGCTGATTTCGGTCAGCGCGAGTGGCGCTTCCGCCACGCCGGGCGCCGCCATTGGCGGCGCATCGGGGATGGCGGCCTTCAGCGCTGCCAAAAGTGTATTACCGTTTTGGTTGGTGATGAATTCCGGCTTGTTCATGTCAGCCCCCGCAGGATCGCGACGGTACGGTCACGCCGGGCGTTCCAGGTCGCCCATTCCGCCTCCGTAGACCATTCATGGAAAGTATCGAAGATGTGCGTGAGTTGATCGGGACTCAACCCGTAAAGTCGGGCTACGACCGCATCCAGTTCCTCAATCATTGCTTGCTTTTCTGCCGCCTTGATCGGCCCTTGTTTGACGCCCACAGCCTTTGCCCAGGCTGCGAAACGGTCATCCGGACAAGCGAGGCGACCTGCGAGTGAAACGACGCGCTGCCAATGCTTGTCCCCGCGCGGTGGGCGTGGAACTGGGAAGGGGTTGAGGATGAAGAAATTGAGGTTCAGCTCAACGAATCGTCGCGCATACCAATCGAGTGCCACGGAGCAAAGCGTACCTAAAAGGAAAGCCTCATCTTTGGCGTCGCCCGAGGGCCAGAGGAAATAAGGAGCCTTATTGGTTAGGAAGACCTTCGGTGGCGCAAGCGCAGCAATAACGGTGCGCGTATTTGTCCGATTGGTTACATCACGGAACGCTAAACGTGGTTTATAGCAGGCAAGGGTGTCTTCCTTACGAAGATGAGCCAGCGGAAACTCCCGATGTGCGGAATCTCTCTTTGCTTTGCCGCTGCGAAGCCGTTTTTTGTGAAGGTGCTTCGTGACCTTAGTGGGGTCGGCCCAGGCGTAATAGGTGTCCGTTCCGCGGTCGTTTCCCCAGATGTCGATGCTCTCGCCCTTCATCACCGGCCACAGCTTGTCGGTACTAGGCGGATCGAACAACATCAGCGGATTGCCCGCCTTATCGTTCTTATCGTTTGTTGCATGCAGTTCCGTGTCCGGTCGGGCACGCCACGCGCCCGATTGCTTCAGATCCAGGCGCGGTGCCTGCCGCAACTGAGCAAAGACGCCGATGCTATCGTCAGAGGGTAGCAGTGGCAGGCTGGCCGAGGAGGTCCAAGCCAGTACGTCAGCCGGGGTAAAGCGGTGGGGCGACTTCGTTGCTGCCGCGTCCCAAGCCACGCGGCTGGCGAAGGGGCCGCGCAATGCGATGCTCTGGCCACTGGGCTTACCGCGCGCTATGGACAGCAGCGCCATAGTGTAGCGGTGTTCGGCTTCCATGAAGACCCAACCCGAGCGATTCAGAACGGTAGTGATTGTAACGTCGGCACTCCCGGCGAAGACGGCTTCCCGCAAATCCTTCGAGCCCAATGCAGACAGCGCACTGCGTGGTAACACAACACCGATGCGCCCGCCCTCCGCCGCCGCCAGCTGCCAGAAGCGCCACGCGAAGGCCTTGTACAGGTCGGGATCGCCCGTGCCCATGCCAGGATAAAAACCTGCGCCCAGGACCGCGCGCTCGCGTTCGGTCTGCGCCACCTCCCGCTCATACTCGGCCATCAAATCGGGACGATCGTGCCGCAGTTGCGGGAGCAGCTTCTTCCGCTCGGCTTCCGAAAGCCCTTTGAGGCCCGGGAAATGCCGGGTCCAAAAGCCAAGCTCCTCCAGCGTAACTTCCTGCCAGGGCGGATTACCAAGGATCACGTCGAAGCCAGGCCTGCGCCGCAGAAATACTTCGGGGAAGGCGATGGGGAAGTGAAAGACGTCCAACCCCTCCAGCGCCTTGCGCGCCCGCGTCAGTGCTGGGTTCGCCTGGATTCGCACGCGCTCTTTTGGCCAATTCTCAAATTGGAAGGGCACGTTCCCGGGCGCTACCTTCTCCGCCACCACAAGGTCGCACAGCGCCCGTGTGGGGCCTACGGCAAGTCGTGCGCGCTCCATCGCCTCCCGCCCCGCCTCAATATCCTTGGGTGTGGCGTCGGCAAGTCTGGCTAAGCGCTTGAGCGGCTCCGCCGCATCGCCCAGCAGGCTTTGCGCATCCACCGGGAAGATCTCCATACCAGCCGCCGTGAAGCGATCCTCCAACTGGCGAATGGTGGCGATGCCGACAAGCGCATTGCCCTGCACCAGCGCATGGTCGAGAAGGGAAAGCGGCAAGCCCGGCACGAAGCTGTGGATCCAGATGGACAGGCGCGCGAGGTCCACCGCCAATGGGTTCAGATCCACGCCGTAGATGCAGCGCCGCGCAATAAGGCGGCGCAGCAACTGTCCGTCTTCAATCTGCTGGGTACCCTCTAGCCCAAGCTTTTGAAGCTGCCCCTCAGCCGCTGCGCGCAGCGTTGCAAGCTCGTTCTTCACACCGGGCAGGCTGCGGACCGCGAGAATGGCGGAGAGCGCCTGTTCCACCACGTCCACGGCTGCCACAAGAAAATGGCCGCTACCCATGGAGATGTCGGCAATGCGGATGTCGAAGAAAGCCTCAGCTGCCTCGGTATCGTCCAGCGCGGCCAGTCTCTCGGCATGAGCCTGAAGCGCGGGTTTCAATGCTGTATCCAGCAGATGATCCACGGCAAAGCCCGGCGTGAAGTAACTGCCAGAGGATTTGCGCGCGCCAGAACGATTGTGCAGATAGATGCCGCCGCGCGGCACCACGACCGAGTCACGCGCTTTGGCCGGAATATAGACAAGATCCTTGCCCTGCTTCTTCAGGGCCAGGTCAGCATCTGCCACCGCCAGTTCTGATTCCAACAGCCCCTCATAGATCGTGCCGAATTCGCGCACCCGCAGGCTGCGGAAGTCGACCGGGCCGATGCCATCGGGCCGGGCCAGGTCGCGCTTGTCGTCCAGCAGCAGCCCGCGTAGCACCGGCTCGAACACCGTGTCAGGCAGCGCGATTTTCGCCAGTGCGGCGCCCGGCTTGGAGATGGCGGGGTCCGTCTCGAACAGGCCGCCGCCATATGCGGGCACGCCGAGCGCCGCATCCCCATCGCGCACCGCGTCGAACAGGCGCGCGACTTCTTGCCAGAGGTGCGTCCCGGGCCCAGGTGCGACCGTGCTCGTCGCCAGCTCCTGCGCCTTCGTCTTCAGGGCGCGGCGGCGATAGGCCTCATTGCCCGAAAAGGGCAGCAAGTCGCGATCCTCTGCATAGGCGATGAAGAGCAGGCGAAACAGCACGGTCAGCGCCATGCCGTAGGTGAGACGCAGATCCTGAGCCGAAAAGGCCTTTAGTCCGCGGGCATGCGCAATGCCGGTGGCCAAGCCAGGAATGACACGGTCGTAAATGCGTTCCCGCAAGCGGTCCGCCAAGTCAGCGGCGAAGCGCTTGGAATTATCCAGCAGTTCCTCCAGCGTCCCGCTTGGCTTCAACGCGTCGGTCGAGAAGATCAGCCATAGCAGCGCGGCTTGGTCCTGCCGCATCAGGCCAGTGCGGAGCTCAACCCAGGTTTCTGTACGACCTCTCCGCCCCACACCTACGCCGAGCTCAACGGGGTACAGGCGTACCCGATCACCTTGCACCACAACCACCCAGGGCAGGTTACGTTGATCTGCCATGGCCAGTGCCCAGGAGACGGGAGAGAGGTTCTGGAAACGTGGTGCAGCGCCCTCCGGCGTTTCACCTGCGTCCAGCAGCACAGCGACAGCACGGTCGCGCGCACCAGTGCGCAGCAAACTCGTAACGCCATCCGCCTTTTCTATGCCAAAGCCAAGACGCCGCAGCAGGTCCATGCCAGCAGCGCCAAGGATAGGCGCGGCTCTTGTCTGCGCTGCCGCCCAATCGGAGCGCAGCTGCGCACCGCGTGCGAGTTCATGATCGGTCAGCAGGCCTTCGTTCCTGATGCCTGGAAGCTCAGTTTCCAAGCTTGGCAGCGTATCATGCAGGAAGCGAAGAGCGGCGTTCCGATCCTGTTCGCTGAGGGCGCGAATGCAAAGCCGTTCTGCCTGCTTCGCCTCAATGCGACGAAGCGGTGGATCTTCACCTGCGGGACCACATATGACTGCAGTATCACCATAGATCGCGATGACGAGCAGCGGTGCCGCGCGGCCACCTAAGCGATCCTTCCAAACCTGCCTAAGGGTGGTGACCTTGGGTTCAGTCGCGGCTTCCAGCACAAATACCTCTAGGCCCAGGTTGCCCTGACCCAGGAACAAGCCATGCAATTTCAGACCAGCCGGTGGCGTCAGCGCGACACGGCGCGGAGTATGTTCATCGAGAAATTTCAACATGATGACTCCAAAACGAATGGGGCGATGCGAAGAGTTGGGTTGGCGCGCGGCCCATAGGCGGAGGCCGCGCGTTGCGCCCGTTTAGGCGGCGGCAGCCATCTGCTTAAGCAACGCTTTCTCAAACTCGCTTTCCGCGATGCCGTATGACGCCTCATTCTTGCCGATTTTGACTGGGTCGAAGCGCGACATCGTTAGAACTAACTTGTAGGCGCCCACAATGGAATCGATGTGGCGATGGATGAAGTCAGCCGGATCAGTAACCCAAACCACCTTGCCATCCTGCACCTTCAACAGGGCCCGCAGTCCCCAGACAATTGGGACGATGAGGCCGTCCGGATAACTGTACTTTATGGGTTGTTCGGTGAAGTGGGTCCGCGGCTGCACACGCATGTGTTTGGGGTTTGAGCGCTTTCCGGGCTCATAGAATCGTACCACGCTGATGCGGCCGAAATCACCGCCGCAGCGCTTGTACGCTTCCGGGAACTCCGCGTAGATCAAATCATACAGAAAGGGCAGCGTCCCCAAAACGTCGATGGCACTCTGAATCGCAGGGTTATCCAGATCATGAATGGGGCCATTCGTTGGCTTAGTTACTGAGGGATCGCTCATCAACTTGTCGAATAGTGCCGCACATTCCCCCTTGTTGCGATAGAGATTCTGCGGAGGCGGTGCCTTCACCCCCTTTGGAAGCGGAAGCAGCGATAGCGGAATCCAAGAAAGGGCTATCACGTCGCGCACCTTAACGTCGCCGCCAGCCATGTTGCTCTTCCATTCAATTCGGGATGCGATCTCCTCTGGGAGCGCCCGCTTGATCGCTTCGTAGAAGCCCTTCTGGTTGGCCTTCGTTTCCAGTGTCAGCTCCGCATTGTTGTTGCGAGCTGCGCAAATCTCAAGCAGGGATGATTTGAACGCCTCTACTACCTCCTCATCGTCCGCGTCGGTCGGGACTAGAACTTCGACCGGTACCAGGAAGGTCAGTTCCTCCTTGATTTCATCAATAGCGGCGCGATGAGTGCCCCACGCTTCCTTGAAATCGTCCCAAAGCTTTATCCGCTTCATCACCCGCGGGTCGTCAATGACGCGCGAGAGGATGTGCGTGCCGATTGCCAACATATTGTGGCCACCATCCAGGACGCCCTCAAGTTGGGGGGCCATGAAGCGCAATTCATAACGGTGCCGCTGAAGCGCTACGAAGGAGGAGGAGCCGATCAGGATGCCCTTGGTTTTGAAGGGGAAGATCGTTGGGTCGGTCTCAATACTTTCGATGATGGCCTGGGTGACAGCGCCGGCCTTAGCGGATCTGGGGTTGGCTTCGAGATCAGCAGCGTCGAAGACGCTGAGCATGTTCTTAGCCAGAACGAATCCTACCAAGCGTTTCACAGGCCCGTTGACCTGTTCAGCCACATCTTCAAATTTTACAATGACTTTATTGGGTTTCATACCGGACTCTCCTTTCAAAAAGGAGAACCAGCTCCAGCGCAGGGACTCACCCCAAGGGTGATAGCGCAGCGGACCATTTCAAAGCCGATCCGACCAAGCTTGCCACTATCCAGCGGCACCTAACACCAGAACCGCTTCTCAGGGTTCTTTTCAGCCTCCATCCGGAGGCAACCTCCTTATGCATTCCGCGGGTAGGCCCGGTCAAGCAAAATGTGAGCGGTCGTATCGATGTTAGCCGGGAAGCCGCGGCCGAATGACGCAGGACGACACCTTGGCTTCTTCAGTCCACCCCACCGGCACCCCTTCTAACAGCCCCGGCAACGTCACCCCCTCCGGCTGCCGCCCGTCCAGGATCGCCTCGACCATTTCCGGCGCCAGCAGCGTCAGCCGCAGCAGCGAACCGACATACCCGCGCTCGACGCCTTCGGCCTTGGCCATTTCGCTGATCGAGGCATACCGCCCGTCTTCCAGCATCCGCCGCCAGCGAAAGCCTCGCGCCAGCGCTTTTATCAGCGCCGGGTCGCCATGCACCGGGACAACCCCGGCCCCGTTGTCGCCCGGCCGGGCCACCGCCCCATCCGGCCCGATGATTTGCTTCCGCCCGCCACGCCGGCGGATGGTCAGCGGCACCGAAACCGTCACGCTCGTCACGCCCTTCATGCGGCAATCCTCTTCGGCTGCGAAAGGTCCCGCGCTAGGCTCGCCAGCCCTTCAAGGTTCAGGCTGATTTGCGCTCCGGCCTCGCCCACCACGACGCGCTGGACCAGGAGCCGGATCAGCCGTTCCTGCTCGGCGGGGAATAGCTCGGACCAGACGGGGTCAAAGTGGGCCAGGGCGTCCTGCACCGTGTCCTCGGCAAGGTCCGGCGCTTCGGCCTGCGCGGCGCGCCATGTGCCCACCACCACCTCTGGCTGGCGCAGCAGCGCGCGTACTTGGTCCAGCACCAGCGCCTCAATCTCGCCCGCGGGCAGCCGGCGATAAGGCGCGTCATCCGCGCCGCCCTTCAGGACCGATTGGCTGACGTAATAGCGATAGAGCCGCCCCTGCTTGCGCGTGTGCGTGGGCGATAGCGCCCGCCCATCGGCGCCAAAGATCAACCCGCGCAGCAGGGCAGGGGACCGATTGCGCGCCAGCCCAGCCCGCATATGCGGGTTGCTCGCCATGATCTCATGCACCCGGTTCCACAGCGCCTGGGAAATGATGGCCGCGTGCTCGCCGGGATAGGATTTGCCCTTGTGCACGGCCTCACCAAGATAAACGCGGTTGACGAGCAGTTTGTACACCGCGCCCTTGTCAAAGGGGCGGCCGTGTTTGGTGAGAAGCCCCTCGGCGCGCAGGATCGGCAGCAGGCGCGTGGCGGACCCGATTCCGGCAAAGCCCTCGAACACACGACGCACGGTGGCGGCCGCAGCGTCATCCACCAGCAGTTTTCGGTTTTCGACGCGATAGCCAAGCGGCACCGGCCCACCCATCCACATGCCGCGCGCGCGGGAGGCAGCGATCTTGTCGCGCACACGTTCGCCGATCACCTCGCGCTCAAATTGTGCGAAGGACAGCAGGATATTCAGCGTCAGCCTGCCCATCGACGTGGTAGTATTGAAGGACTGCGTGACGGAAACGAAGGTCACCTCATTCTGGTCGAAAATCTGCACCAGCTTCGCGAAATCCATCAGCGAGCGTGACAGGCGGTCAATCTTATAGACCACCACCACATCGACGAGCCCGGCTTCGATATCGGCCAACAGGCGTTTCAGCGCCGGGCGTTCCAGCGTGCCGCCGGAAACGCCGCCATCATCATAGCGATCATGCACCAGCACCCAGCCTTCGGAACGTTGGCTGGCGATATAGGCCTCGCAGGATTCGCGTTGCGCATCGAGGGAGTTGAATTCCTTCTCCAAGCCTTCATCGGTGGATTTGCGCGTGTAGACAGCGCAGCGGCGCTTGCGCGTGAGCGTCGGGGATGGAGGATCGCGGCGGGTCATGCGCTGGCCTTTCGCAAACCAAAGAACATCCAGCCATTCCAACGCGTGCCAGTGATGGCGCGTGCGATGGCGGAGAGCGATTGAAAGGGGCGACCCTGATATTCAAAGCCATCGCGCGTGACGGTCACGACATGTTCGGTGCCCTGATATTCGCGCAACAGCCTTGTGCCAGCGATTGGGCGCTGATCCTGCCGGATCCGGCGGAGCGTGATGTTGCCGCCATCAATCTGCTCGCCCAGCGCTTCCAGGCGCGCGATGGTCTCTGGCTTCAAGCCGCCATAGGCCAATTCCTGAATGCGATACCCAAGCCGCCTTTCCAGAAAGCGCCGGTTATAGGGCGGTGGCTCCGTGCCAAATAGGCTGCGCCATTGCTGCTTCAAGTCGCGGATATCGGCGTTCGGCAAGGCGGCAAGCCGGGCTGGCACGTCCTGCTTCGGGATGGCGGAGACAATGATTGCGGGCGGGCTTGGCTCGCTTGGTGCAGTTCGTTTCATGCGGTTCCCTTTCTCTTGGGGTTCGCATAACGGCGCTGGGGGGCCTGGAAGTGTAGGCGAATGTCTCTGCTATCGACCTTGGCCGGCGCTTCTGGCGCGGTAGCGCGGCTGCGCAGCCGCAGTAGGCCGCGGGCGAGGATGTCGCAGACCTCGCGAAGGTGGGGTGGGAGGTGGGGGT
>JBIKXA010000261.1:0-3273 GCA_044356015.1 Roseomonas sp. | reverse complement strand
GAAGGCGGGAAACGCCGCCCCCCGTGATCCAGGTTTTGCGGCCATTGATCACCCAGGTATCGCCATGGCGCACCGCGCGCGTGGTCATCTCCGTCGCCGCTGAACCGGCTTCGGGTTCCGTGATCAGGATGGCGGGCTTATCGCCGGCCAGCACCAGATCCGCCGCGATTCGCTTCTGCGCATCCGTCCCATAGGCCATTATGGCGCCAATGGCACCCATATTGGCTTCAACGGCGATTCGGCCACACACCGCGCAGGCCTTGGAAAATTCCTCAATCACCAGGGCAGCGTCGAAATAATCCCCGCCCGGCCCACCCCAAGCACGCGGCACGGTCAGCCCGGTAAAGCCCGCTTCTGCCATGCGCCGTACCATGGGCCAGGGATAGGCGCCGGAGCGATCCGTCTCGGCGGCCTGGGCTGCGGCCTCGCGCGCCAATTCGCGCGCCCGGTCGCGCAGCCTTGCCTGTTCTGGGGTCAAGCCATCCATGATTTCTGCCCTATGCCAACCGTGCTTCGATTGCCGCAGTCGCGGCGCGGTCCAGTTTCAATGCTTTGGCGAGTTCATCAAGCCAGGCGCGTTCTGCTGCCGCGATCTCACCCGCGCCCACCACGGCGGCGGCGTAAAGCTGCGCGGCCAACATCGGGTCGCTCGCCAGCTTGGCAAGCGCGGCGGGGCTTTGCGGCTTATCGAAATCCGCCAGCACTGCATCGCGCGCCTTGGCGCTCAGGCCCGCGCCATCCAATTGCGCGGCGATGCGCCCGCGTTCTTCGGCATCTATCGCCCCATCGGCCTTGGCGGCGGCGATCATGACGCGCAGCATGAGCAAAGCCTCGGCGCTTTCGGCGCTAGGTTCTTCTGCGGCTTCGGTAGCAACGGGCGCCCAAGGATCGGCGGCGGGCTTGGTGGCACCGGGCGCATTGCCCCAAGGGCTTTGGCCAGCGGGCGCATCCTTCAGCCCGCCCTGGCCTGGGGCTTTTTTCACCGGGGCAGTGCCGCCACCCGCCTTGGCCGGACCGGCCCAATCGAAGCTGCCCGCGCCTTTGGAATGCGATGTAGGCCGTGGTGGTGGCGCGGGTGCGGGAGTTTGGCTGCGCCGCAGCGCTTCAATAGCAACGCCGGCAAGCCCCGCCAGCGCGCGACCAAGCTGCGCATTGCCGGCAGGCATGCGCGTGCGTGAGAGACTTGGGCTGCGGCGCCTTGGTGCTGCGGCCCCCGATAAGACCGCCCCAATCACACTGCCGAGGTCGAAACCTGCCATTGGCGCTTCTCCTTCAGGGGTAGCGTTATAGTTCCTGCATCACCGCGGCAATGGTTGGCGCAAGTGCGCGGAATTCCTCAGCCCTTGGGCTGCGCGAACGCCAAGCCAAGCCTATACGGCGGCTCATGCCATTTTCGAGCGGTCGCGTCACCAAGCCGGTCCCGGCGAGCACGCCACCCGTCACGGCCAAGCGCGGCATGAGCGTAATCCCAAGCCCGCTGGCGGCCATTTGCACGAGTGTATGGAGCGAGGTTGCCGAAAATTCCTCAGCTGCCAATGCCCCCGAAAGACCGCAAGCGGCAAGTGCATGATTACGCAGGCAATGGCCGTCCTGCAGCAGCAGCAGTTTTTCATCCAGAAGCGCACGCGGAGCGATGGCAGCGCGTTCAGCCAGCGCATGATCTGCCGGGCAGGCCAAAAGAAACGGGTCCTCGGCTATGCTGAGGGTTTCCGCCGTGCCGCAATCACAGGGTAGCGCGAGCAACAGCAAATCAAGCCGCCCTGATTCGAGCGCTTCGATAAGCCTTTCGGTCAAATCCTCCCGCAGCCAGGGGCGAAGGCGCGGGAAATCAGCGCGTAGTCGAGGCATCAGGCGCGGCAGCAAGAAGGGGCTGATGGTTGGGATCACGCCAAGGCGGATCGGCCCGGAAAGCGGTTCCCGTGCCGCGGTCGCTGTCTCCACACAGCTATTGAGCGCGGCGAGGGCGACCCTTGCGCGCTGGATCAGTTCCGCACCAAGCGGCGTGAAAACGGGCTTCTTGGCGCCGGTTCGTTCCAGGATCGCGGCATCCAATTGCCGTTCCAAAGCGATCATGCCCGCGGACAGGGTAGATTGCGTGACGCCGCAGGCCGAAGCGGCGCGGCCAAAATGCTCATATTCAGCGAGCGCCACCAGATAGCGCAGCTGCTGTGGCGTGGGGAGCGGGATCATCGAATAATCCGATTATAATGCGCCGAAACGGCCTTACAAATGACTGATATGCCCCGCTGATCTAAGGTATCAACCCCTAATACCGCCCCGGATCATAGGGCTTGGGGTCAATGAAGGGCGCTTCGCCCATCATCATCTCGGCGACCAGACGCCCGGTGGTGGGGCCAAGCGTAAAGCCCTGATGCGCATGACCAAAGGCGCACCAGGCGCCGGCATGGCCGGGCAGGGGGCCGATGATCGGCAGCATATCGGGCGTGCAGGGCCGGACCCCGAGCCAGGGATCATCTTCGACCGCTTCCGCCAGCGGCAATAACCCACGCGCCAGAGGTTCGGCGCGCGCCAATTGCACCGGGGTTTTCGGCGCCCCATCGGGCGCGAATTCAGCGCCTGTGGTCAGCCTGACGCCGGCGCGCATTGGCACCAGCACAAAGCCGCTATCGGCATCCATGAAGCCGCGATGCAGCACCGCATTACCCTGCATGCGGTAATGGCGATGATAGCCGCGCTTGCCGAAAAGCGGCGGCGCATAGCCGAAGCGGCGCGTGAGTTTTGCGGAAGCCGAGCCAAGCGCCACGACAACCTGCGCTGCTTCCCGCGCGCCATCCACGCTTTGCACGCGCCAGCCCGCGCCATGGCGTTCCAAGCTCATGGCATCGCCGCGCAGGATTTGCCCGCCGGCTTCAGTAAAGCGCTTGGCGTAGAACAGCGTCAGCGCCTGCGGGTCACTCACCGAAAGCGGATCGGTCCAATGGATGGCGCCAAGGCGCTTGACCAACAGATGTGGTTCCGCCGCCGCAAGCCCGGCTTGATCGAGCAGCGCGTAATTCACGCCCTGTTCGCGCTTCAGCATCTCGGCTTCCGCAATGGCGGCGTTCATGGCTGTTTGGTTGTTGTAGAGCCGCATCCAGCCAATGGGGCGAAGCAGCGCTTCGGCTTCGGTCCCGCGTGTGAGCGCTACATGTTCATCAATGCAGGTCACGATCAGCCGCGCATAGGCTTCCGCAATGGGCCGATAGCGTGATGGCGCCGAATGCCACCAATATTTGAACAAGGGCGCGGCAAGGCTGAGCAAGGCGGAGGGAT
>JBIKXA010000260.1:0-3286 GCA_044356015.1 Roseomonas sp. | reverse complement strand
ATGGGCAGTATCTATTTCGGTTGGGCAACCGCGACGGAAGCAGCCGTTTTTGGCGTGGTGGGCGCGCTGGCGCTTTCCGCCTGGGGGCGAACGCTCACATGGAAAAGCTTCATTGACAGCCTGATGGGCGCGGTCCGGCTTTCCTGCATGATCAATCTGATCCTGGCGGGCGCGGCGTTTCTGACGCAGGCCATGGCCTATTCCGGCATTCCCGCTGCCATGGCCGGCTGGGTCGGCGCACAAGGCTTCAGCCCCTACATGATCATTGCCTGCCTGACGCTGATCTATCTGGTGCTGGGCTGCTTCATTGATGGCATCAGCATGATTGTGCTGACCGTCTCGGTCGTGCTGCCCATCATCCAGGGCGCCGGGTTTGATCTGGTGTGGTTTGGCATTTTCATCGTGCTGGTCGTCGAGATGGCACAGATAACGCCGCCCGTGGGCTTCAACCTCTTTGTGCTTCAGGGCCTGACCGGTAAGGGGATATTCCAGGTTGCCCGCTATACCCTGCCGTTTTTCTTCCTGATGGTTGTGGCTGTGGCGATCGTGACATTATTCCCGGGTGTGGTGACCTGGCTGCCGACGACAATGATGTCGGGCTGATCAGGGCGCGGGGTTGGGCCAATCTGGGCGTTCAAAGCGCTGCACTTCCAGCAGATACCCGGCGGGATCGTGAAAGAAGAAATGCGTCACGCGATAGGCTTCGGAATATTCCACCTGTTCCGGCACCATCACCCCGCGCGCTTTCAGCCTGGCGTGCCAGCCTTCCACATCCGGATCAACAAAGGTGAAAACAACGCCACCTTGTACGCGCGGATTGTCTGAAGCCCGCGGCGCGCGTGCGCGGCATACGCCCAAAAAGCCGCGCTCACTCGGTGCGGTGGCGTAGATGCGGCAGGTGCCCTGATCCTGCACCAGCGCCAGGCCAAGCTTGTTTTCATAGAAATCCCAGGAAGCGGCAGGATCTTCCGCATAAAGAAAGGTAATTTGCTGGGCGAAGGTCTTGGGTTCCATGGGGGGAGCATAAACCTCGGCCAGGTAGGGCGCCACCCATTTTGGCAGGCTCTTCAGTCATACCCTGTTACACTTTACAAAAGGCAAGCAATCCGCTTGCATCCGGCCGTATCATGAGTCCCAATCCCAGGGCTCCTGTTTTCGAGGAAGAGCAATGAGCGATCTGGCGAATAAGATCACCGGTCAGATACCGGTGAAGGAACCGCAATGGTTGAAGGAATTCAAGGCCTTCATCATGCGCGGCAATGTGATTGATCTGGCTGTGGGTGTGGTGATCGGCGCGGCCTTCACCGCCATTGTGGCCTCCATGGTGGAGGATTTGTTAAATCCCATCATCGGTCTGCTGCTGGGCGGGATGGATTTCTCCAACCTGTTTGTCGTGATTTCCGGTGAACGCCAGGCGACACTGGCGGCAACGCGCGAAGGTGGCGCCGCCGTGCTGGCGGTTGGGAAGTTCATCAATGCCATCATCAAATTCGTCATTGTTGGCTTTGCGGTGTTTTGGATGGTGAAGGTGCTCAGCAAGCTTCAGGCCTCCAAGGCCGTGGAGGAAGCGGCCGAACCGCCGCCGCCCACACCGACCGAATCGCTGCTCGCGGAAATCCGCGATGAGTTGAAGGCCCGCAAGGTGTGACGCTTTGGCGTGATCCGCGAAAGCGGATCACGCCTCACCGCACCATGCTGTAGCCGGGCACGCCCTTCAGCGCCTCCGTCGTATCAAAATCGCGCAGTACCGCGTCATCGGCCATTTCAACTTCCACGCACCGATCAGCATATTTGCCTGCCAGATGCCGCGCACCGACATCACCCGTAATCGCCAGCATCTCGGGCAGGAATTCGCGCGACCAGAGCATGGGATTGCCCTGCTTGCCGCGGAAGGTCGGCATGACAATGGCGCGGCCTTCTTCCGGATCGAATGCTGCCATCAGCCGATCAAGCATGGCCGCACTCACCAGCGGCATATCGCCAAGGCACACCATGAAGCCTTCAATATCTTCCGGCAGCGCACGAAGCCCGGCCTTCAAGGATGCGGAAAGCCCCTGCGCGTAATCCTCGGCAATCGCGAATTGCACCGCGCGCCCGGCAAGCGCTTCTTCCACCCGGTCATGTTCATGCCCGGTCACCACCACCACGGGCCGTGCATGGGAAGCCAGCACCTGATCCACCACGCGCACCACCATGGGCACGCCATCATTATCGGTGACCAGCAGCTTGTTCAGCGGCGCCATGCGCCGTGACCGCCCAGCCGCCAGCACAATTGCCCCCACGCGGCGGCCTCGGCGAGGTGCCAATGCGGGCGGTGGCGTGCGCGGCGCCTGGTCTCGTGGCAAGGGCCGCAATTCGATTTCCTTGAGAAGACCGCCCACACCCATGGCGCCAATATCTTCAGGGGTGACTTCAAGCCCGGCGAAAAGCCGTTGCAGCACCCAATCAAAGCCATTCAGCTTCGGGCTGCGCGCACAGCCAGGCAGCACCATGGCGGGAATTTTGCCGATATGCCCAAGGCAGAGCAGATTGCCCGGATCAACCGGCATGCCGAAATGATCAATCACGCCGCCGGCACGCACAATCGCGGCAGGGCCAACATCGCGCCGATCCACGACCGCGGAAGCGCCGGCCACCAGCAGCATTTCAGCGCCCGCACGGCGGAGCCGCGACAGCGCATCGGAAATCGCGACCGTATCATGGCGCACGCGTTCCACGGGCAATAGCGTCCCACAAAGCCCGGCGATGCGTTCTTCCGTTGCCTCCACCGCGCCTTCCATGACGCTTTCCTTGATGCCGGGCAGTTCAGACAGCACCAGGCCGACTTTCAAGGCGCGGAAAGGATGAATGGCAAGCACCGGTCCCGCGCCACTTCTGGCGACCGCTTCCACCACGCCCAGCATTTGCCCCGGCACGGCGAAGGGAATCACCTTGATCGTCGCGACCATTTCCTTCGTATTGACCGGCGTGAAATTGGGCAAAGTCGCAATGGTCAGGCTTTCATCCACCGCATTCATGCGCGCGATGCGCCTGGTATCCAGCACCAAAAGCCCAGCGGTTTCAGCAAGGATGTTGACGCGCCCAGTGGCCGCGCGGGAGCGTGCGAGCAAGGGCGCGGCCAGCACCTGGCCCAGCCTTTCCGCCGCTTCATCTTCCGGTACATCGCCCACTTCAAGCCGCGCGGCGATGACCTCCCGATGGCCACCCTCTCGCAAAGCGGCGATGGCGCCATCATCCAGCACCGTGCCCTTTTTCAGGACGCGGCCGGTCAGGCGCATGGTATGCG
>JBIKXA010000259.1:0-3303 GCA_044356015.1 Roseomonas sp. | reverse complement strand
TGTGCTGGCCGAAGGCGCCGGCGAGGATCATGGGCATTGAAGACAGCACCGGCCCTGCCGCCGAACGCCCGCATGGCAAAGCCTTGAGCGAGGCAATCGCAGGGGCCGAGGGCCTGCCGGAAACCAAACCCGGCGAACGCCATCTGATTCTGGTGGATGGATCGGGCTATATCTTCCGCGCCTATCACGCGCTGCCGCCGATGACGCGGCCCGATGGCACGCCGGTGAATGCGGTTTTCGGCTTCACGAATATGCTATCCCAATTCCTGCTGCGCCACGCCGCGAGCCATATCGCGGTGGTGTTTGATGCCGGGCGGCATACGTTTCGCAATCAGATTTACGCTGCCTATAAGGCGCATCGGCCTGATCCGCCGCCGGAATTGGTGCCGCAATTTGGCCTGATCCGCGATGCCACCGATGCCTTTGGCGTCGCGCGTGTGGAACAGGAAGGTTTTGAGGCGGATGATCTGATCGCCGCCTATGCCAAGGCGTTTGAAGCGACCGGCGGGCATGTCACGATTGTGTCTTCGGACAAGGATCTGATGCAATTGATCCGCCCTGCGGTGCAAATGCTCGATCCCATGAAGCAGAAGCCGCTGCGCGCGCCGGAGGTGATGGAAAAATTCGGCGTGGCGCCGGAAAAAGTGGTGGATGTGCAGGCACTGGCCGGCGATGCGACAGATAATGTGCCAGGTGTGCCGGGCATTGGCATCAAGACCGCGGCGCAGCTGATCACCGAATATGGTGATCTTGAAACCTTGCTGGCCCGTGCTGGCGAAATCAAACAGCCGAAGCGGCGAGAGGCGCTGTTGGAAAACGCCGAAATGGCGCGGATTTCCCGCCGCCTGGTCGCGTTGGATGACAATGCGCCATTGCCGCTTGAAATTGCCGCGCTGGAAGCCAAGGCGCCGGGCGATGGCAAGCTTGAGGCCTTTCTGCGTGCGCAAGGCTTCCGTTCCATTCTGGCGCGCATGGGTTTTGGGGAGGCAAGCGGCACACCGCATCGCGCGCCAAGTCGCGCCACAGCGGCCGAAGCCCCTACGGCAGAAGCACCCAATGTCGCGGTGCCTTTTGGCCCCTATGATTGCGTGACGGATGAAGCCGCCTTGGCGCGCTGGATGGCGCTGGCGCGTGAAGCGGGCGTGGTGGGCGTGGATACGGAAACCGATAGCCTGGATGCGCGCCGCGCTACCATGGTTGGGTTTTCACTCGCCATCGCGCCTGGACGCGCCTGCTATGTGCCGATCCGCCATGGCAGCGCGGGCGATATGCTGGCAGCACCCGCACCGGACCAGATTGCGCCCGAAGCCGCCTTCGCGCTGCTGCGCCCGCTGTTCAGCGATGCTTCAGTGCTGAAGGTTTTCCAGCACGCGAAATATGATCTGGAAGTGCTGGCGCGGGCGGAAAATGGCGGCTTTGCCGACATAACGCCGATTGATGACACCATGATGCTGTCCTACGCCATGGAAGCCGGGCGGCATGGGCATGGCATGGATGAGCTTTCGGTACTGCATCTGGGCCATAAGCCCATCAGCTTTGATGAGGTGACCGGCACCGGCAAAGCCCGCCTGCCCTTCAGCGAAGTGCCTTTGGACAAGGCCACCGCTTACGCCGCCGAAGATGCGGATGTGACGCTGCGGCTGTGGCTGCTGCTGCGCCCGCGCCTGCGTGCCGATGGCGCACTGGCGAGTTATGAGCAGATCGAACGCCGCATGATCCCCGTGCTGCGCGATATGGAAGCCGCCGGTGTGAAGGTGGATGGCGCGGAATTGGCGCGCATTGGGGAAGATTTCGCCGGGCGGCTCGCAGTGCTGGAAGCGGCCATCCACACGCTTGCAGGCCGCGCCTTCAATGTCGGGTCACCCAAGCAATTGGGGGAGATCCTGTTTGACGAGATGGGGCTTTCCGGCGGGCGCAAAGGCAAGACCGGCGCCTATTCCACCGATGCCGCCGTGCTGGAAGAACTGAGCGCGCAGGGCGTGGAATTGGCTGGCAAGGTGTTGGAATGGCGCCAATTGGCCAAGCTGAAATCCACCTATGTTGAAGGCCTCGCCGCGCAAATAGATGCGTCTGACAAGCGCGTGCATACATCGTATCAGATGGCGATCACCTCGACCGGGCGGCTTTCGTCAACCGATCCCAATTTGCAGAATATCCCGATCCGCAGTGAAGAAGGCATGCGCATCCGCCGCGCCTTCATCGCGGAAAAGGGCCATGTGCTGCTGGCCGCAGATTACAGCCAGATTGAATTGCGCTTGCTCGCGCATTTGGCCGATGTGCCAACCTTGCGCGAAGCCTTTGCGGGTGGTGAGGATATTCACGCCCGCACCGCTTCCGAAATCTTCGGTATTCCGCGCGACAAGGTGGATAAGGAAGCGCGCCGCCGCGCCAAGATGATCAATTTTGGGATCATTTATGGCATGTCGGCCTTTGGTCTGGCATCGCGTTTGGGTATTCCGCCCGGTGAAGGCCGCAGCATCATTGATGCCTATTTCGCGCAATATCCCGGCATTCGCCAGGAAATGGAAAGGCTGAAGGAAGAAGCGCGCACCCATGGCTTTGTGCGCACGCCCTTTGGCCGCAAGCTTTGGGTGCCAGATATCGCCACGCGCGACCCGGTGCGCCGCGCCGGCGCTGAACGTGCCGCGATCAACGCCCCCTTCCAGGGTGGTGCGGCGGAAATCATCAAGCGTGCCATGGTGCGCCTGCCGCGCGCCTTGCGCGATGCCGGGTTGAAGGCGCGCATGCTGCTGCAAGTGCATGATGAATTGGTGTTTGAAGTGCCAGAAGCCGAGGTTGAAGCAACATCTGCCCTGGTGAAGCAAATCATGGAATCGGTCGCCACTTTGCGTGTGCCGCTTTCGGTTGAAATCGGGCAGGGCCATTCCTGGGCAGAGGCGCATTGATTATGGCATCGGGCTGGAGTTCCGCTGAAAAACGCACCCTGGCGCAAATCTGCGCCGCGCATTTCGTCAGCCATTTGCACATCCTGATCCTGCCGCCGCTTTTCCCGCTGCTGCGGGAATCGCTCGATGTTTCCTATATCGAACTGGGCCTGGCGCTGACGGTGTTCAACATCGTCTCGGCCTTTACCCAGGCGCCGATGGGCTTTGTGGTGGACCGGATTGGCCCGCGCAAAATGCTGGCAGCAGCGCTGATTTTTGGAGGTTCTGCCTTCATCCTGCTTGGGCTTTTTCCAAGCTGGCCCATGCTATTGGTGGCCGCCGCCATGGCTGGGCTTGCCAATAGCGTCTATCACCCGGCGGATTATGCGGTGCTGGGTTCGGATATCAGTGAAGGCCG
>JBIKXA010000121.1:0-11727 GCA_044356015.1 Roseomonas sp. | reverse complement strand
GTGCGCGCGATTCAGATCGCGCGTTCCATCATGTATGCGCCGGCCATGGCGCC
The DNA here is from genome assembly GCA_044356015.1 of Roseomonas sp. Lineage (GTDB taxonomy): Bacteria > Pseudomonadota > Alphaproteobacteria > Acetobacterales > Acetobacteraceae > Neoroseomonas. Next base: position 11,674 of record JBIKXA010000121.1, on the reverse strand, counting down.
CTTGCGCCTGACGGAAGTGGCGCCAGGTCCAGCGCGGCAGACGGATGAGGAGATCATCGAATGGGTGAAGCAGGTGGGTGAGACAACCTATCATCCGGTTGGCACCTGCAAGATGGGCAATGATCCCATGGCGGTGGTGGATGCGGAATTGCGTGTGCATGGCATTGCCGGGCTGCGCGTTGCGGATGCTTCCATCATGCCAAGCCTGACTTCCGGCAATACCAATGTGCCGAGCATCATGATTGGTGAGAAAGCCGCCGATATGGTGTTGAACGATGCAAAGGCCATGGCTGCATGAGATTGAATGAGGCAATCGCGGCGCAAAAGCCGATGGTGCAACATCTGTTGGATGGCGTGGCAGCGATTGGCGCCGACCCGCCCGGCATCACGCGCGATGCCTATGGGCGCGGCGAGAATGCAGCGCATGAACTGATCAAGAAGGCAGGTGAGGCGCTTGGCATGCAGGCCAGCATTGATGCCGGCGCCAATCTTTCGCTGCGCTGGCCGGCTGAAAAGCCGGAGGCACCACCGATCATCATAGGTTCGCATTTGGATAGCATTGTGCAGGGCGGGAATTTCGATGGCGCTGCCGGCGTCATTGCCGGGATTGGCGTTGTTGCAGCACTGCAAACTGCAGGCATCACGCCACGCCGGGATATTGAAGTGTTGGCGCTGCGGTGTGAGGAGGCGGTCTGGTTCGGTCTCGGCCTGATTGGCAGCCGGTGTTTACTGGCACGCCTGCCAGAAGGCGCGCTGGAATTGCGCCATGCGCGTACCGGCAAGACTTTGGCGGAAAGCATCGCGGCGGCGGGCGGCGATCCGGCGCGGCTTCGGCAAGGCAGGCCATTGCGCGATCCGGCTGCGATTGGTGCTTATCTTGAGGTGCATATCGAACAGGCGCCGCAATTGGTGGAAGCGGATGCGCCGATGGCCATTTGCATCGCCAATCCGGGCAATCTGCGCCATCCCTTCATTCGCATCACGGGTGAGGATGCGCATACCGGACTGCCGCATCGCTTTCGGCGTGATGCCGCTTTGGCGGGGGCGGATTTGTCGCTTTGCCTGGAACGGCTTTGGCTGGCGGAAGAAGCCGCGGGCCGGCCCATGGCCGTCACGATCGGGCGGTTTCACACATTTGCGGATCGGCATTCACTCACGGCTGTTTCGGGCGATTTCGAATTGAGCCTTGATCTGCGCGCCTATGATGCGGCGCATCTGGTGGCACTTGAGGCCAAGCTGCAGGAGATTGTGGCGAAGGTTGCCGCGCGTCGGCGCGTAACGATAGCGCTTGGCGAGCGCAGCAGCGCCGCCCCTGGGTTGATGGATCCTGTGCTTATGGATGGCATTGCTGCTGCTGCCAAAGCCTGCGGCATCACTGCGCCGCGCTTGCATAGCCCCGGCACGCATGACGCGAATAACTTCGCCGCCGCTGGTGTGAAGACTGGGATGTTATTGGTACGAAATCAAAACGGCAGCCACAACCCGCATGAGGCGATGGAAACGGATGATCTGATGACTGCAACTGCGGTCTTGGTGCAGTTTCTTGCCAGATTTTGAGACAATTGAACCACACCGCGATCCCGTCTGCTTGGCTAAAGGGGTATCGCCACATGAATTTCTTTGAAATGCGGCACCTTCTGTGTCAGTAGGTCAATCATAGATGACCAATAATTGCCTTTTGTCGTTAAGTATCCGGAGACATGCCATGCAATCAACCCGCCGCTTCCTTTTCCTCGCAGGTGGTGCGCTGCTGGCTAGCCCCGCCATTATGCGTCCTACCCTGGCGCAACCCGTGGCTACGCCCCAATCCCAGGCGCCCGGCTTTTATCGCTTCAAGGTGGGCTCCTTCACCGTCACCACCGTGCATGACGGTTTTTTTGCGCGGCCCCTGGAAGGGTTTGTGCGCAACGCGCCCTTGGCGGATGTTCAGGCCGTATTGCGCGATGCCTTCCTGCCGCAGGACCGGCTGGTGATTCCCTTTACCGTCACTTTCCTTGATACCGGTCGGGATTTGGTGGTTTTCGACAGTGGCAATGGCGTCACTGCCCCGGGTGCCACCAATGGCCGCATGATTGCCAATATGCGCGCCGCCGGCATTGATCCCGCCAGGGTAACCCGCGTGGTCATGAGCCATTTTCATGGCGATCACGTTAATGGTCTGCTGAATGCGGAAGGTGCGGCTGCCTTCCCCAATGCGGAAGTCATTGTGCCGGAAGCCGAAATTGCCTGGTGGGGCGATGCCACCAATGAAACGCGCAGCCCCGAAGGCCAGCGTGCCACCTTCGCCAATAGTGCGCGGCGCCTGGCCCCCTATGCCGCCCGCCTGCGCCGCATTGGTCCCGATGCTGAGGTCATTCCCGGTGTGCGTTCAGTTGCCGCTTACGGCCACACACCTGGCCATACCTGCTACCATGTCGCCGATGGCGCGGATCAGATGATGTTTGTGGCAGATACCTCAAACCGGCCAGAGCTTCTGGCGCGCCGCCCCGATTTCCACATTGTATTCGATTTCGACGCTGTGGCGGCAGAAGCCACGCGCCGGCGCATTTTTGACCGTGTGGCCACTGACCGCATCCGCATCACCGGCTATCATTTTCCCTTCCCGGCCAATGGCTATCTGGCCAAGGAAGGCAGCGGCTATCGCTTTGTTGCGGCGGATTGGTCAAGCGCCGTCTAGCGCTCGATCAAACGTGAAAACTCTCCCCGCAGCCGCAACGGCCTTTTTCATTGGGATTGGTGAAGGTGAAGCCGGCTGACATGGTCTTCACCTCATAATCCATCACCGTGCCAATCAGGAACAGCGTTGCCTTGCGGTCCACAAGCACCGTGACACCCTTGTCGGTGACGCTTTCATCGCCCGCTGTTGGCGCATCCACCCAGGAAAGATCATAGGCAAGGCCGGAACAGCCCTTGGTCTTCACCGCGATACGCAGGAACTTGCCCTGATCGCCCTTGGCGTAAAGCGCGCGCAACCGTTCAGCGGCGCCATCGCTGAGTGACATCAGCGGCGGCAGCGCGCGCCGCGCGGGTTTGGCTTCGATGCTTGCATTCATGCCATCACCTCAAAACATATTGAGCGCGAGCCGCGCATCTTCGCTCATGCGCGAATGATCCCAGGGCGGGTCCCACACCACTTCCACCAGCACATCGGAAACCCCTTCAACCGCGCGCACGGCTTCTTCCACCTGGTGCGGCAATTCCTGCGCGGAAGGGCATGATGGGGTGGTCAGCGTCATTTCCACCTTCACCTTGCCGTCATCACCGATCTCGATCGCGTAAATCAGGCCGAGTTGATAGATATCCACCGGAATTTCCGGATCGAATACGGTGGAAATCGCGCCAATCACCGCGTCTTCGGAAACCGGCGCGGCTGGCGGCTTTACCTCGCCTTCCGGGGTCCAGGCGGCATGGACCGGGGCTTCGGTCTTGGTGGCGTCTTCACTCACTGCTCGCCTCCTTCGCGCCGGCAAGCGCGGCGTTCAGCGTATGCCAAGCGAGGGTTGCGCATTTCACGCGGCTTGGAAATTCATGCACGCCGGAAAGCGGTGTCAGCCTTTCCATGGCGTCTTCAAGGGATGCTGCGCAGGCAGGGCATTGGCCGGTCATGGCCAAGTCACGAAAGGCGGTGCCAAGCGCCTGCGCTTCTTCCGGTGTTTTGCCCTTGACGGTTTCCGTCATCAGCGACGCACTGGCCATGGAAACCGCGCAGCCCCGGCCCTGAAACGCCGCATCGGCAATATGCCCATCCGGCGTCATTTTTAGGAACAGCTCCATACGGTCGCCACACATGGGATTGTCCCCGCGTGCAGAGCGGTCCGCATCTTCCAGACGCCGGAAATTGCGCGGCTTGCGGCCATGATCCAGGATCACTTCCTGATACAAATCGCGCAAATCACCGAAGAAATCATGGCCGCTCATGCGAAGAACTCCCGCGCTTTCACCAAAGCGCCGGCGAGGTAATCCACTTCCTCCGGCGTCGTATAAAGCCCGAAGGAAGCGCGCGCCGTGCCCTGTTCCACACCGAAGCGCGTATGGAGCGGTTCCGCGCAATGCCGCCCGGCGCGGATGCAAATGCCGGCGCGATCCAGCAGCGTGGAAAGATCATGCGGATGCGCATTATCCAGCGAAAAGGCGAACACGCCGCCGCGATCCTGTGCGCGACCCAATAGCGTCAGCCCCGGCACATCAGACAGCTTCCGCATGGCGTGATCCACCAAGGCGCGTTCATGCGCTTCAATGGCGGGCATGCCAATCGCGGTGACGTAATCAATCGCCGCATGCAGGCCAACCGCTTCCACAATCGCGGGCGTGCCGGCTTCAAACCGCGCGGGCGGCTTGGCCCAGGTGGATTTTTCGAAAGTCACGCTTTCAATCATATCGCCACCACCCAGAAAGGGCGGCATGCGATCCAGATGTTCAAGCTTGCCCCACAGCACACCAATGCCTGTCGGCCCGTAAAGCTTATGGCCGGTGAAGCAGTAGAAATCGCAGCCAATGGCCGCAACATCCACGCGCCGATGCACCACCGCCTGCGATCCATCCAGCAGCACCTTGGCACCATGCGCATGGGCCAGAGCCACCATACGTTCAACTGGCGTGACGGTGCCCAGCACATTGGACATATGCGCGAGTGCCACCAGCCCCACCTTGCCATCGGCAAGCTTGGCGGCCAGATCTTCCATGTCCAATTCGCCGGAATCCGTCACGCGGCAAACGCGCAAGGGATTGCCGCGATCATCGCGCAGCATTTGCCACGGCACGATATTGGCGTGGTGTTCCAATTCGGAAATCAGCACCGCCTGATCCGGACGCATGACGCCACGGCCCCAGCTATGCGCCACCAGATTGATGGCTTCCGTGCTATTGCGCGTAAACACCACTTCCCGCTCATCCGGCGCATTGATGAAGCGCGCCACCGCACCGCGCGAAGCTTCGTAAGCATCAGTCGCCAATTCAGACAGCCGATAGGCGCCGCGATGCACATTGGCATAAGCGGTTTCCATGCAGCGAGTCATTGCTTCAATCACCGCGCGCGGCTTTTGCGCACTCGCCCCTGAATCCAGAAAGACGAGCGGCTTGCCATGCTGCGGCTGTGACAGGATAGGGAAATCCTGCCGGATGCGCTGAACATCAAAGCCCATTATGCGGCCCCATGCTTGGCCCACCAGCCATCCACCGTGGCAGTCAACGCCTCACGCAGCGTATCATCTTCCAGCCCTTCAAAGGCTTCATGCAAGAACGCCTGCACAAGCATGGACCGCGCCTGATCCGCTGGCACGCCACGGGACCGCAAATAGAAAAGACTATCCGCATCCAAGGCGCCGATGGTGGCGCCATGGCTGCACTTCACGTCATCGGCATAGATCTCAAGCTGAGGCTTGCTATCCATTTCCGCATCTTCGGAGAGCAGCAAAGCCTGGTTCATCTGGTAGCCATCGGTCTTTTGCGCTTCACGCCGCACCAGGATTTTGCCCTGGAACACGCCGCGCGATTGCCCCGCCAATACCGTCTTGCAGGTTTGCCGGCTGGCGCAATCAGGTGCTGCGTGATCAAGCGCCGTGGTGGTATCCACCAGCGCGCGGCCGGCGGCCAATTGCGCGGTGTTCATGTGGCAGGAAGCCTTCGGCCCGGTCAGCGCCGCATGGATTTCCATGCGCGCAAGCCGCGCACCGGCGGATACCGCCATGGTGTCATAACGCGCCTCGGCCGCGATGCGCGCATGGATCATGGAAAGATGAAACGCCGCATCGCCTTCGCCTTGCGCGCGGCCATGCGTCAGCACGGCGCCCTCGGCGAGGTCAATTTCAAACACTGGATTGTGCAGATATTGCGCGCCGCCACCGATGGCGCTTTCCAGCAAGGTCAGCTTCGCACCTGCAGCAAGGCGGATCATATGGCGCGGATGAAAAGCGAAGGGCCGGCCAGGATCAACCGCGATGGAGAGCAGTTCCAAATGCCCGCCATCCAAGCCCGCCGGCACCTCCAACAACAGCCCATCTTCAAACATCAGCGTATTCAGCGCTGTCATGGGGTGTTCGGCCAAGGGCGTCAGCGCACCCAAGCGCCCTTCCATGTCCGGCAAATGCTGCGCCACAGAAGCCACGCGATAGGCCAGCCCGGTCAGCGCCGAAAGATCAGCGCGAAAGCGCCCATCCACAAACACCGCCCGCGCCGCACAACGCGGCTTGGGCAGCGCCAAGGCGCCTTCAACCGCGGTGAGCGGCTCGGCAAAACCCGCCTGCGCCACTGGCGAAAGATCAGTGTATTTCCAAGCCTCAACACGCCGCGTCGGGAAGCCGCGCGCCGCCACATGCGCTGCCGCATCCGCGCGCAGCGCTGCCAGCCACGGCAGCCGCGCGCCCGGCAAATGATCCTTGAGGCCCTGATAGCGTGCGAGGAACCCCGCCACGCCAGGTTGCGCCACGGCTGTCACGCCGCGGCCTGGATGGCGCCGTAACCCTGCGCTTCCAGCTCCTTCGCCAATTCCGGCCCGCCTGAGCGCACAATGCGCCCGCCCATCAGCACATGCACGCGATCCGGCACGAGGTAATCCAACAACCGCTGATAATGCGTAATCACCAGCGCGGAGAAATGCGGCCCGCGCATGGCATTAACGCCATCGGCCACGATCTTCAGCGCATCAATATCAAGCCCGCTATCGGTTTCATCCAGAATGGCCAGCTTCGGTTGCAGCAAAGCCATTTGCAGGATTTCGTTGCGCTTCTTCTCGCCGCCCGAAAAGCCGACATTCACGCCGCGCTTCAGCATTTCGTCATTCATCGAAAGCGCCTTCATGCGTTCCCGCGCCAGCTTCAGGAATTGCATGGCGTCCAACTCAGCCTCACCCTTGGCGCGGCGAATGGCATTCAGCGCGGTACGCAGGAAGGTCGCATTGCCAACACCGGGCAGTTCCACCGGGTATTGAAACGCCAGAAACACGCCGGCAGCCGCGCGTTCTTCCGGTTCCATCGCCAGCAAATCCTGGCCATGCAACAGCGCAGAGCCGCCCGTCACCTCATACCCATCGCGGCCAGACAACACATAGGAAAGTGTGGATTTACCCGACCCATTCGGGCCCATAATGGCATGCACCTCGCCCTGCGGCACAATCAGATCAATGCCCTTCAGAATGGGCTTGCCATCAATCTCAGCGGTCAGTCCCTTGATTTCCAACATCACCCAACGCTCCCTTCGAGCGAGATTTGCAACAGCTTCTGCGCTTCCACCGCGAATTCCATCGGCAATTCCTTCAGCACTTCGCGGCAGAATCCATTCACAATCAGCCCCACCGCATCTTCCTGCGAAAGCCCGCGCTGGCGGCAATAGAAAAGCTGATCCTCAGCAATGCGGCTGGTGGTCGCTTCATGTTCCACCTTCGCACTCAGGCAGCGATTTTCGATATAGGGCACGGTATGCGCGCCACAGAGATCCCCAATCAGCAGGCTGTCGCATTGCGTGAAATTGCGGGCACCGGTCGCCTTGGCGCCAATTCGCACCAAGCCGCGATAGGTATTCTGCCCATGCCCAGCGCTGATGCCCTTGGAGACAATGGTGGATTTGGTGCGTGGCCCGATATGGAACATCTTGGTTCCGGTATCCGCCTGCTGATAATTATTGGTGATGGCGACTGAATAAAACTCACCAACACTATCTTCGCCCTGGAGAATGCAGGACGGATATTTCCAGGTAATCGCCGAACCGGTTTCTACCTGCGTCCAGGAAATTTTGGACCGCGCACCACGGCAGGCGCCGCGCTTGGTCACGAAATTATAGATACCGCCCTTGCCCTCGGCATCGCCGGGATACCAATTCTGCACCGTACTGTATTTGATGGTGGCATCATCCATCGCCACCAATTCCACCACCGCCGCATGCAACTGGTTTTCATCGCGCATCGGCGCGGTGCAGCCTTCCAGATAAGAAACATGAGACCCCGCATCAGCGATGATCAGCGTGCGTTCGAATTGTCCCGTGCTTTTGGCATTGATGCGGAAATAGGTGGAAAGCTCCATCGGGCAGCGCACGCCCTTCGGGATGTAAACAAAGCTACCATCGGTGAAGACAGCGCTATTCAGCGCGGCGAAGAAATTATCGCCCTGCGGCACGACGGAGCCCAGATATTTCTGCACCAACTCGGGATGCGTCTTCACTGCCTCACTGATCGGGCAGAAGATGATACCATCCTTTTCCAGACGATCCTTGAAGGTGGTGGCAACAGAAACGCTATCGAACACCGCATCCACCGCAATTGGCATGCGTGAATCAGCCGGCGTCTCACCAGCACCTTCCACACCGGCCAGAATCGCCTGTTCCCTCAGCGGAATGCCGAGCTTTTCATAGGTGCGCAGCAGTTCCGGATCCACCTCATCCAATGATTTCGGCCCCACCTTCTGCTTCGGTGCGGCGTAGTAATAGGCATCCTGGTAATCAATCGGCGGATACTTCACCGCCGGCCAGCGCGGTTCTTCCATTTTCTGCCAGGCGGCAAAGGCGCGCAGCCGCCATTCCAGCAACCAGGCCGGTTCTTCCTTCTTGGCGCTGATGAAGCGCACGATATCTTCGGAAAGCCCCTTGGGGGCGAATTCCATGTCGATATCCGTCTCAAACCCCCATTTATAGGTGGATTCCGTGACGGCCTGGACGGTTTCGATGGTTTCGGTAACGGCGGGCATGGTCAGCCTCTACTCCGCGGCAAAAATGGGGGAAGCGGTTTCGGGGTGCGGCACCACGGCGGGCGGGCCGGCAAGATCGGCAATGGAAATCCCGGTAAGCGCGCGGCGGATCGCCTCATTCACCGGGTCCCAGCGCCCGCGCACGGGGCAGGAATCCTCAGTTTCACAAACGCCGAAGGAATTATCCACGCAGGCGGTCAGCGCGATGGGGCCATCCATGGCGGTGATCACCTCAATCAGCGGCATATCGGCCAGGGGCTTGGTCAGCCGATAGCCACCCAAGGCCCCGCGCCTTCCTTCCACCAACCCGGCATGCGCCAGGATTTTCAAGACCTTGGCGACAGTAGGCTCAGCCAGGCCCGTGGCCTGCGCCAAGCCCGGCGCGGTCAGCACGCTGCCTTCCGCCGCGTCATCCAGCCGCGTCAGCACCACAACGGCGTAATCGGTCAGCTTTGAAAGCCGCAGCACCGGGCAATCCTCCTCGCAATCCGGACCATTCAGGTCCGAATTGCAAATGAGGGTTAGCCCCCGCCCTGTCAAGCGCTGGACGGACCGCCGCGTCGCGCCCATTCTGCGGCCAATCACAACCCCCAGCAGGATGATCCCATGCCCTTTTTGCGAACCGATGACGGTGTTGACCTGTTCTATGAGGAAGCCGGCAGCGGCACGCCCATGGTTTTCGTCCATGAATTCGCGGGCGATTCGCGTTCCTGGGAAATGCAGCTGCGGTTTTTCTCCCGCCGCTATCGCTGCGTGGTGTTCAATGCGCGCGGCTATCCGCCATCCGCTGTGCCCAATTCAGCAGCTTCCTACAGCCAGGACCGCGCGACGGATGACATTGCCGCCGTCATCAAGGGGCTGAATCTGGCCCCGGCGCATGTCGTTGGCCTTTCCATGGGCGCCTTCGCCACGCTGCATCTGGGCCTGCGGCATCCGCAATTGGCGCGCAGCCTGGTCGCCGCCGGCGTCGGCTATGGCGCTGCCCCCGGCAAGCGCGACCAATTCCGCGCCGAAGTTGATGCCACCGCCGCGCGCATCCGTGCCGAGGGCATGGACAAGATGGCGATGATCTATTCCCGCGGCCCAACCCGCCTGGTGTTCGAGGAAAAAGACCCGCGCGGCTTCAAGGAATTCCAGACCCAGCTTACGGAACATTCAACCGAAGGCTCGGCGCTGACCATGCAGGGTGTGCAGCGCGAACGGCCATCGCTGTTTGATCTGGAAGCCGGCTTCAAGCAGATGAAGGTGCCAACGCTGGTGATCGCGGGCGATGAGGATGACCCCACGCTGGAACCTTCCCTGTTCCTGAAGCGCACCATCATGTCCAGTGCTTTGCTGGTGATGCCGAAATGCGGCCACACCATGAATCTGGAAGACCCGGATGCGTTTAATCGCGCCGTGCTGGATTTCGTGACGCAAGTGGATTGCGGGCGCTGGACTCAGCGCATTCCGGAAAGCCTTTCCGGCGCCATCATCGCCGCGAAAGAAAAGTAGAAAATTGACGGGGGAGGAAACTCCCCCGTTATGCCCCACCTTCGCGGATCACTTCATAAAGCGCGACAGCCGCCGCCGCCGCGACATTCAGGCTTTCCATCGCCGGCGTGATTGGCAGGCGCACCAGCTCATCACAGGTTTCGCGTTGCAGGCGGCGCAGCCCGGTATCCTCCGCGCCCAGCACCAAAGCGACGCGCCGATCATGCGGCTTCGCTTCAGCCAAGCTGCGGGAAGCATCCCCGGTCAACCCCATCACCCAGAATCCCGCTTTTTGCAGGCTGGCAATGGCGCGGGAGAGATTAACCTCCCGCACCACCGGCACGATATCCAAGGCGCCTGAGGCAGCGCGGGCGAGCGCGCCAGTCTCGGGCGGTGCATGGCGGTCTTGCAGCACCACGCAGGCCGCACCGAAAGCGGCAGCTGAACGCAGAATCGCCCCCACATTGCGCGGGTCCGTCACCTGGTCCAGCAGCAATACCGGCCCATCGGAAGCCGCGATGGCATCTTCCAAAGCGACCGGTTCCAAAGGTTCCACCAGCAGCGCGACACCCTGATGCACGGCATCTTCGGTCAGGAAGGTGCCGAAGCGCTGGCGTTCAATGCGCTCGGGCGGCAGGCGCCAGGGGCGGTTCAGCGCGGCGCGCAGGCTTTTCTCGGCGTCTTCCGTCACCAAAAGCCGACGGGTCTTGCGTCTGGGGTTGCGAATGGCCGCTGCGACCGCGTGTTCGCCATAAAGCCAAAAGGCACCGGAACCGGCACCGGCGCCGGGGCGCGGCGGGGCGGGGGAATCGGCTTCCATCGGGGCGGGGCCTGCGCCGCGGCGGCCACGCGGGGCTGGGGCCTCGGTTTCCTGAAAGCGGGCAGGCGGGCCCCGGCGCCCGCGTGGGGCTTCGGAGGCATCTTCAAAACGGGCGCGGGCGGCAGGGCCTTGCGGGCGGGCGCGGCCAGGGGGCCGCTTCGGGGGGCGTTGCATCCCGCCCATGATGCGCCGGGCGCGCCAGAATGAAAACCTCGCGCTTTTTCCGGCCCATCCGTTGACAGGAAACCAGCAATGCGGATAGTCCGCCCGCTCCCGCCAGCCCCGGTTACGGGCGAGCGGCTGTGGAGGGGTGCCCGAGTGGCTAAAGGGGACGGACTGTAAATCCGTTGGCTTGCGCCTACGTTGGTTCGAATCCAACCCCCTCCATATCAGCCCTTGTCAGTCTTGGCTCTCGTCAAGGCACGGGCAGGGGGGTTGGGAACAGCGCTTCGGCGCGGGTGTAGCTCAATGGTAGAGCCCCAGCCTTCCAAGCTGGTTGTGCGGGTTCGATTCCCGTCACCCGCTCCAGCGGGCGTGCGGGGTTGTTTCGTGAACGTTTCAATGAGGGTAGCGGGAAAAGGCCATGGCCAAGGCGAAATTTGAGCGGAATAAGCCGCATTGCAACATCGGGACGATCGGGCATGTGGACCATGGCAAGACGTCGCTGACGGCGGCGATCACCAAGGTTCTGGCGAAGGCGGGTGGGGCG
>JBIKXA010000012.1:0-36381 GCA_044356015.1 Roseomonas sp. | reverse complement strand
ATTCTATTTCCGCACCACGGATGTGACGGGCGTTGTGTCTCTGCCGGAAGGGGTGGAGATGGTGATGCCGGGTGACAATGTGTCCATGGATGTGGAATTGATTGCGCCGATCGCGATGGATGAAGGCTTGCGCTTCGCCATCCGCGAAGGTGGCCGCACCGTCGGCGCCGGCGTTGTCGCGAAGATCACGGCGTAAGAAGGCTTGCGGGCGGCGGGGTTTTGGCCTTTCCGCCCGATGCTTTCACGGCTAGTTTAGGCCGTGTTTAGGGGTGTAGCTCAATTGGCTAGAGCGCCGGTCTCCAAAACCGGAGGTTGGGGGTTCGAGACCCTCCACCCCTGCCAGTTTAGGGTATGTTTCTGTCCGGGTGGGGGTCTGACAAGGCTGCCGCCCGGCGATGTTTTTCAGGGGAACCGATAGTGGCCAAGCTCGATCCCGCGCAATTCGTTCGGGAAGTCCGTCAGGAAGCCTCCAGGGTGACCTGGCCGGCACGCAAGGAAACCCTCATCACCACGGGGCTGGTGTTGGGGCTCTCGACCTTGGCCGCGATTTTCTTCCTGGTGGTTGATCAGCTGATTCAGTTGGCCATGCGGCTGGTCTTTGGTATCGGCTGAGTAAGGTTTTAAGGAGGTACGGCACCGTGGCCGATAAGAAATGGTATGTCGTGCATGTCTATTCTGGCTTCGAGCGCAAGATCGCCGAGCAGATCAAGCAGCAGGCTGCGCAAAAGGGCCTGGCCGACAAGTTCGACGAAGTGCTGGTGCCGACCGAGCAGGTGGTTGAAGTGCGGCGCGGTCAGAAGGTGGATACCGACCGCAAATTCTTCCCCGGCTATGTGCTGGTGAAGATGGAAATGACCGATGACGCCTGGCATTTGGTGAAGGATACACCGAAGGTCACGGGGTTTCTCGGCGCGCGCAACAAGCCCCAGCCGGTGCCGGCATCTGAGGCGGAGCGTTTGCTCAAGCAAATGCAGGAAGGCGTGGACAAGCCGCGCCGGCCCGCCGTGGTTTATGAGGTTGGTGAGCAGGTGCGTGTGGCTGATGGCCCCTTCACCTCCTTCAATGGCGTTGTCGAGGAAGTGGATGAGGAAAAGGGCCGCCTGAAGGTGAGCGTTTCCATCTTTGGCCGCTCCACCCCGGTGGATCTGGAATACGGCCAGGTCGAAAAACTGTAAGTCTGGTGGCAGGGGCCGCGTGGCCCTTGCCGATCCGCCGCCATGCAGCCAAGCCGCGCCGCTGCCCTTGAAAGATTGGCGGAATTCACGCCCCTGATGGGCCGCGCCTATGCCGAGGGCCGCAATTTCGACCCTGGCCCCGGCAAACCCGCCCATGTCTCGGCGCTTTCGCCCTATATCCGCCATCGCCTGATCACCGAACAGGAGGTGGTGGCCGCCGCCATCGCCGCGCATGGCGCGGAGATGGCCGATAAATTCATCCAGGAAGTATTTTGGCGAAGTTATTGGAAGGGCTGGCTGGCGCAGCGCCCTTCGGTTTGGGATGCGTATCGCACCCGCGTCGCAACCGCGATGCAAAGTCTGCCCGAAGGCTATGAAGCGGCAATTTCCGGGCAAACCGGCATCGCCTGTTTCGATGCCTGGGTGCAGGAATTGATCGAGACCGGCACACTACACAACCACGCGCGCATGTGGTTCGCGAGCATTTGGATCTTCACGCTGCGCCTGCCCTGGTTCCTGGGTGCCGATTTCTTCCTGCGCCATTTGCTGGATGGTGATGCGGCATCCAATACGCTGTCCTGGCGCTGGGTGGCGGGGCTGCATACCAGGGGCAAGCATTATGTTGCGCGGGCGGAGAATATCGCGCGCTACACAGGCGGGCGCTTCACCCCGCATGGCGCCTTGGATGAAAAGCCGCTGCCCGTGCAGGAACCTGATCCGCCCGCACCGCGCCCGGTTGCGGATTTGCCCGCGCTGCCGCCTGGCCCGCTTGTGCTGTTGCTGCATGAGGATGATTTGCACCCTGAAAGCCTGCCGCTGGCGGGGCTTCAGGTGCAGCGCGTGATTGGCCTTTGCTGTCCCGAAGCGCGTTCCCCGCTTGGTGCCGCGCCGCTAGTACAGCGCTTTGTGGCCGGCGCGCTTGAGGATGGCTTGCACCGTGCCGCGCGGCATTTTGGCGTGCCGGCTGAGCGCGTGGCACTTGGTGATTTGCCCGATATTTCCGCGCATGCGGCGGTGGTAATGCCCGAAGCGCCGGTGGGTTGGGTGGCGGATGCCTTGCGCCCTTATGGCGTTGCGGCGCTGCGCCGCCCATGGGATGCGGCGTGTTGGCCCCTGGCCGGGCGCGGTTTCTTTCCCTTCGCGCAACATATTCCGCGGCTTTGCGCGGAACTTATTCTGGGCTGAGTGGTGCAACGCCCGAAGCCGGAGATCTATGCCTCTTCACGCCCTTGCAGATTCTCAAACACCTCCTCCGCGCGTTTGAAGATGTCCTCAGCATTCTGGCGCTTCGCGGGATCAGTTTGCTTGTCGGGGTGGTAGCGCCGGCGAAAGGCGCGGCGCACCTCCACAATCAGCCAAAGCGGCGCATTGGGTGTCAGATAGACGCGCGCATGCGCGCTGCCATCGGCAGGTGTTTCCTTGAGCTTCTTCAGCTCTGCCTCTGCATCCTGCAAACGCTTGCGCAGCACGGCGATTTCTTCGGCAGCAATCGCCAAATATCGGCGCATTTCCTCGGGCGGCGCGCCACGGCCGGGGAGCTTGGTCAGGATATTGGCCAGCGCATTCTCAATCCGCCGCGCAATCAGCTTCGCGCGCGCGCCCGGGCGACGTTCCGTTTCGATCAATAACTGGGACAGCAAAACGCGATCACCCTTATGCTGCGCCGCATGTTCGGCGAGCTGATCCAAGGGCCATTCCCTGAAGGGCCTGTCATTGGCCATAGCTGACAAGAATCCTGTTTGAACGATCCATGATGGCCAATGCTGTCCCGGATGAACAGGGGCGGGCGTCTTCGCAGAAGCACAACAATGGGCAAAACTAACACCATTGCCTTCCAGGAGACCGCCTCATGACCCCTGCCCTGCCCCGCCGCGCCCTTTTGCTGGCCGCCGCTGCAAGCCCGCTTGCCGCCCCCGCCTTGGCCCAGGCGCCCTGGCCCGCGCGGCCCGTGCGCATCGTCGTGCCCTTCCCGCCCGGTGGGTCCAATGATGTGGTCGCCCGGCCCTTGGCCGAGCGTTTGCAAGCAAGACTCGGTCAGCCAGTGGTGATTGAAAACCGCGCCGGTGCGGGTGGTGCGATTGGCGCCACCGCGGTCGCGCAGGCGCCGGCGGATGGCTATACGCTGATGGTCTCTTCATCCTCCTTCGCGACAACCTCCATCACGCAGCGCGTGCCCTGGGGTGTGTTGGAGAATTTCACCCCCGTCGCGCTGCTGGCGCGTTCGCCCTTCATTGTGCTTGCGCATCCGGATTTCCCGGCGCGGAATGTGGCGGATTTGGTGCGCATGGCGCGCGAAAGGCCGGGCGCGATTGATTATGGGTCCTCTGGCCCAGGCGGGATCAATCATTTCGTCACCGAATATTTTTGTCTGCGCGCCGGCATCAAGATGAACCATGTGCCCTATCGCGGCATGCCGCCGGCGGTGACGGATTTGGTGGCCGGCCATATCCCGGTGCTGATCACCACCATGCCGAGTGCCGCCAGTGTGGTACGCGAAGGCCGCGTGCGGCTTTTGGCCTATACCGCGCCCGGTGCGCCGGATGGCGCACCCCCCGCCCCCACGGTGAAGGAAGCCGGCATTGATTATGAAAGCGACATCTGGTGGGGGCTATTTGCGCCGCGCGGCCTGCCGGCTGACATCCTTGCGCGCTTGAACGCCGAGGCCAATGCAGCGCTCGCCGATCCGGAAATGGCGAAGCTGTTGCGAAGCGAAGGTGCGCGGCCATCGCCGGCAACCCCGCAAGCCTTTGCGGAAATCCTGCGCGTGGAACTCGCGCGCTGGCGCGAAGTGGCGGCAGCGGCGAATATCAAGCTGGATTGATCTGATGGCCCAAATGCATCGCAAGAATTGGGACCCCAAGGCCAAAGGCGCGATGGAAGGGGTGCGCGTTATTGATCTTTCCCGCCTGGTCGCCGGCAATATCCTGACCAAGGTTTTCGCTGATCACGGCGCGGAAGTGATCAAGGTAGAACCGCCCGAAGGCGATACGCTGCGCGCCTGGCGTGTGGGCGGGGTGGAGACAAGCTGGAAGACCATTTGCCGCAACAAGAAAAGCATCTGCCTTGATTTGAAGAACCCGGAAGGCATCGCCGCCGTGCGTGCCTTGGCGCGTGATGCGGAGATGCTGGTGGAAAGCTTCCGCCCCGGCGTGCTGGAAGCCATGGGGCTTGATCCCGCAAGCCTGCTCGCCGCCAATCCGCGCCTGGTGATCGCGCGGGTTTCCGGCTGGGGGCAGGATGGGCCGTATCGGCACAAGCCGGGCTTTGGAACTTTGGTGGAAGGCTATTCCGGCTTTGCCGCGATCAATGGTTTTGAGGATCGCGAACCCGTACTGCCGCCCATGTTCATGGGCGATGCCTATGCCGGGCTTTACGGCGCTGCCGCCACCATGATCGCGCTGCGCCATGCGGAAGCCACCGGCCAGGGCCAGGTGATTGATATTTCGCTGTTCGAGCCTTTGTTCAGCGTGCTTGAACCGCAAGTGGCGAATTGGCGTATCACACGCAAACGCAAACCACGCACCGGCAGCCGCAGCACCAATACATCGCCGCGCAATGCGTATCGCACCAAGGATGGCGGCTGGGTTTGCCTTTCCGCTTCCACACAAGGCATGACGGAAAAACTGCTGCGGTCCATCGGGCAGGAAGCGTTGATCACCGACCCGCGCTTCGCCAATAATCCTGCGCGTGTACAAAACTGGCAGGAATTGGATGCCATCATCGGCGGCTTCATCGCGGAACGCGACCTGGCCGAAAACCTCGCGCATTTCGACAAGGCCGGTGTGACCATCGGCCCCATCATGGATACCGAAATGCTGGATAGCGACCCTTACGCCATTGAACGCGAAGCGCTGATTGAAGTGCCGGATCAGGATATGCCGGGCGGCTGGCTGCCGATGCATGGCATCGTGCCGCGGCTTTCGGGAACACCTGGGATTTTGGCGCGGCCCGCACCTAAGCTTGGCGAACATAATGCGGAAATCCTGGAACCGGCTTTGGGTGCGGCACATTTCCAGAAATTACGTGATGGCGGGGTCATACGCGGATGAGCAAGATGTTTGATCTGACCGGCAAGATCGCGCTGGTAACAGGTTCCAGCCAGGGGATTGGCTTTGCCCTGGCCAAGGGGCTGGCGGAAGCGGGCGCGCGGGTGATCATCAATGGCCGCGATGCTGCGCGGCTGGCGGCGGCGCAGGCCAAGCTGCGTGATGCCGGGATTGAGACCATCAGCCGCGCCTTTGACGTGACCGACCCGCAGGCGGTGGAAGACGCCTTCACTGAGATGGAAGGCGCGATTGGGCCGATTGATATTCTGGTTGCCAATGCCGGCATCATGCGCCGCGCCCCAGCCGTGGAAATGCCACCCGAAACCTGGCGTGAGGTGCTCGGCACAAACCTTGATGGCGTTTGGTATTGTTGCCAGGCCGCCGGCAAGCGCATGGTGCCGCGCGGCGCGGGCAAGATCATCACCATCTGTTCCGTGCAAAGCGAATTGGGCCGCCCCACCATCGCGCCCTATGCCGCGAGCAAGGGGGCGCTGCGCATGTTGACGCGCACGCTTTGCGCGGAATGGGCGAAGCATGGCGTCAATGTGAATGGCGTCGCACCCGGCTATTACGCGACGGAACTCACCAGCGCGCTGGTGCAAAACGCTGAATTCAGCGATTGGCTGTGCCAGCGCGTGCCCGCCGGGCGCTGGGGCAAGGTGGAGGAATTGGTTGGCGCCACCGTCTTCCTTGCCGCCCCGGCCTCAGATTTTGTGCATGGGCATCTGCTTTATGTGGATGGCGGGATGACGGCGGTTGTCTAACTCATCCGCGCGATGAGTTTCTTCGCGCGCTCGACAATCGGCTTGTCAATCATGTCGCCTTCAAAGGTGACCGCGCCTTTGCCTTCCGCCAGAGCGGCATCAAAAGCGGCGACCAGGCGCTTCGCGCGTTCCACTTCTTCGGGCCGCGCGCCATATTCCTCATTGATGATGGCGACTTGCGATGGATGGACGCAGGAAGCACAGGCAAAGCCGATGGCGCGGGAACGGCGCAGCATGGCGCGGTAGCCATCCAAATCCTTCAAGCCCGCCACCGTGCCAATGAAGCCAAGCGGCAAAATGCCCGTCGCGCGCGCCGCAATCAGGCCAAGGCGTTTGGGCAAATCCAGCGCATCGGGCGTGGGTTCGGCGCCCAGATCGGTCGCCAAATCTTCCCCACCTACACCAAGCGCCACAATCCGCGGATCGGCACCGGCAATAGCATCCACTTGACGCAATGCTGCCGCATCTTCGATCAGCACAATGAAACGGAGCGAGCCGGTTTCGCGCCCCGCGGCCACTTCCGATTCGGCGGCGAGTTCCGAGAGCAAGCGCACATGATCCGCGCCCATCATCTTGGTGCAGATCACGCCATCCGCACCCGCCGCTGCCGCCGCAGCAATATCCTCGGAAGCCATGCGCAGCGGGCGATTGATGCGCACCACAATATCGGCGCCGTTCCGCCGCGCACTGGCCGCGGCAGCCGCAAGCCCGGCCCGCGCGCGGGCCTTGGCATCGGGGGCCACGCCATCTTCCAAATCAAGAATAATCGCATCCGCGCCGCGTTCATGCGCCTTGGCGACAAAGCGTTCCTCGCTGGCGGGCACGTAAAGCAGGGAACGCCAATTGGGCAGGTGGCGAGTCATGGCAGCATCTCCGACCCCGGCACAATGCCCTTGGGCAGGCTTGCGGCATGGCGCGCGATCTCTCCGGGCCGCGCCAGCCAAATCTTATCTCGCTGCGTCAAAATATGCTGCATGGCGCGGCGGAAGGGGCGCAGACGGAATGGCTGACCAATGATGAAAGGGTGCAGCACGATGGAACAAACGAGCGGCATATCGCGCGACCGATCCAGCATTTCATCGAATTGATCCACCACCATATCGGCGAAATCCCGCGCCGCTTGCTGGCGGAAAATGGCGACGGGGCTGTCATTCACTTCAACCGAATAGGGCACGGAAAGCATTGGCCCGGCGCGGGTTGTCATCCAGAAGGGCTGATCATCCGCCGGCCAATCCATCACATAGCTGAAGCCTTCTTCCTTCAGCAGATCAAGCGTAGAAGCGGACTGCGTGATGTACGGCCCAAGCCAGCCATCCGGCGCCTTACCGGAGTGGCGAATAATCGCGTCTCGGCTTTCGGCGATCAGGCGGCGTTCATCATCTTCGAACAGAATATCCTGCCTTTCGGCATTGGTGCGGCCATGGCCGATGAATTCATCGCCGCGCTTCATCAAAGCAGGCGCAATTTCCGGGCAGGTATCCAGAACCAGCCCATTCACATTATGCGCGGCAGGCAGGCCATATTCATCAAACATGGCGAGCATGTTCCAAAGCCCGACGCGATTGCCGTAATCCCGCCAGGCGTAATTGCGCTGGCTTTGTGGCGCGGCGGCGCCAGTGCTGTCACTGCCAAGCCCGGCGCGAAAGGCAAAGGCTTCGATGTTATTGCACAGCACCACCGCGAGCCTGCTGCCATTGGGCCATTCATAGGTCGGGCGGTGCGGGATGGCGCTATGCTGATAGCGCCCATGGGTTGGCAGTTTCATGGCCGGTCTCCAAAACTTTGTTCGGGACGCTAAGGCCGGGGGCTGGCCCCCGTCAAAGCCGCCCACCCCCTTTGCAGCCCCGCCCAGCCATGGGCTATCCTTTCCGGGAAAAGCGGAGGAATGGCTGATGCCAGACGGGAGTGCCACGGATCGAATCGCCTATTCGGCGCCGATCGGCGATGAGGTGAAAACCACCACCTGCTACATGTGCGCCTGTCGCTGCGGCATTCGTGTGCACCTGAAGGATGGCCGCGTTCGCTATATTGAAGGCAATCCCGATCATCCGGTGAATAAGGGCGTGCTTTGCGGCAAGGGCAGCGCCGGTATCATGACGCAATATAGCCCAGCGCGCCTGCAAGCCCCCTTGAAGCGCATAGGGCCGCGCGGTTCCGGCGACTATGCCGAGATTTCCTGGGATGACGCGATGGAAATCGCCACCAGCGCGCTAAGGAAGGTGCGGGAAACGGACCCGAAGCGCCTGGCTTTCTTCACCGGGCGCGACCAATCGCAATCGCTCACGGGTTTTTGGGCCGCACAATTCGGCACGCCCAATTTTGCCGCGCATGGCGGGTTTTGTTCGGTCAATATGGCCGCCGGCGGGCTTTACACCATTGGCGGTTCCTTCTGGGAATTTGGCGAACCCGATTGGGAACGCGCGAAATATCTGCTGATCCTTGGCGTGGCGGAGGATCATGATTCCAATCCGATCAAAACCGGCCTCGCCGCGCTGAAAAAGCGCAACGCCAAGGTCGTATCCGTCAATCCGGTGCGCACCGGCTATTCCGCGATTGCCGATGAATGGGTCGGCATCCGCCCCGGCACGGATGGGCTTTTCGTCATGGCGCTGATCCATGAATTGCTGCGCCATGATTGGGTGGATTCCGAATTCCTGGTGCGCCATACCAATGCGCATTGGCTGGTGGTGCGCAATCCAGGCGGCGCGGATGATGGGCTTTTCGTGCGCGATGCCGATGGCAAGCCGCTCGCCTGGGATCGCGCGCGCGGGGCGATGGATGCCGCCGCCGCTGATCTTTCGCCTGTGCTGGTCGGTGATTTCACCCTGCCGGATGGGCGCACGGCGCGCCCTGTGTTTCATTTAATGGCGGAACGCTATCTTGGTGCCGAATATGCGCCGGAAGCGGTGGCGGAACGCTGCGGGCTGGATGCGGATCGCATTCGCCGCATCGCGGCCGAAATGGCTGACGTTGCCTTCAACCAGACCATCACGCTCGATCAGCCCTGGACCGACACACTGGGCCGCCGGCATGAGAAAATGGTAGGGCGGCCTGTGGCGCTGCACGCGATGCGCGGCATCAGCGCCCATTCCAACGGCTTTCATACCTGCCGCGCTTTGCATATTCTGCAAATGCTGCTGGGTGCCATCGATACGCCTGGTTCCTGGCGCTACAAGGCGCCTTTCCCGCGGCCTATTCCGCCGGGGCCTGGGCCTGCGGGCAAGAATTCCAAGCCGAATACGCCGCTCGCCGGCAATATCCTGTCCTTCACGCATGGGCCGGATGATTTGCTGGTCAATGATGATGGCTCGCCCATTCGCATTGACCATTCCTTTTCTTGGGAAGCGCCGCTTGGTCTGCATGGCATGATGCATACCGTGATCGGCAATGCGGCGAAGGGTGATCCCTACAAGATTGATGTGCTGTTCATGTTCATGGCGAATATGGCCTGGAACAGCGCGATGAACCCGCTTGAGACCATTGAATGCCTCACGGCCAAGGATGAGGCGGGCGAATACGTCATCCCAACCGTGATCTATTCCGATGCGTTTTTCAGCGAAACCGTGCCCTATGCGGATTTGATCCTGCCGGACACAACCTATCTGGAACGCTGGGATTGCATTTCCATCCTGGATCGTCCGATCGGGTCTTCGCATGGGCCGGGTGATGCCATTCGCCAGCCCGTGCTGAAGCCGGATCGTGATGTGCGGCCCTTCCAGGATGTGCTGATTGAATTGGGCGCGCGGCTTGGCCTGCCCGCCTTCACCAAGGAAGATGGTAGCGCGCGCTTCAAGGATTACGCGGATTACATCGTCAATCACGAACGCATGCCGGGTGTGGGGCCACTCGCGGGCTGGCGTGGGGAAGATGGCAGCGCGAAGGGGGTGGGCAAGCCCAACCCGGATCAATTGCAGCGCTATATCGAAAATGGCTGCTTCTGGCGGCATCACCTTTCAGCCGAGGAAAGCTATTTCAAGCATTCCAACAAGCTCTATCTGGAAAACGCCAAGGCCATGGGGCTGATTGGCAAGTCTGATCAGATTGTCTTGCAAATCTGGTCAGAGCCCTTGCAGAAATTCCGCCTGGCCGCGGAAGGCCATGGCGCGAAGCAACCGCCGGAAGCTTTGCGCGAACGTGTGCGTACCTACTGCGACCCGCTGCCCATTTGGTATGTCCCGCTGGAGCAAGTTGCGCATGATGTGGCGGGCTTTCCCTTTTCCGCCGTCACGCAACGGCCCATGGCGATGTATCATTCCTGGGGGTCGATGAATGCCTGGCTCCGGCAAATCCACGGCGCCAATCGCCTATACATGAGCCGCGCCAAAGGCGAAGCAATGGGCATTGCGCAGGATGATTGGGTGTGGGTCGAAAGCCGCAATGGCCGCGTGAAGGGGCAGGTGACGCTAATGGAAGGCGTGAACCCGGACACCGTCTGGACCTGGAACGCCATCGGCAAGCGCGCCGGCGCCTGGATGCTCAGCCCCGATGCGGCGGAAGCCGAGCGCGGCTTTTTGCTGAACCATGTGATCAGCGAATGGCTGCCCGCGCAAACCGGGCCGCGTCTTGCGAATGCTGATCCCATCACCGGTCAGGCCGCCTGGTATGATCTGCGCGTGAATATCAGGAAATGCGCCCCCGGCGAGGAGGGCATCACTGCGCCGCATCCAAGCACGCTGAAGCCACCACCCAATATGCCGGAGCCGCCCGATATTCTGCGCTAC
Organism: Roseomonas sp.; assembly: GCA_044356015.1. GTDB lineage: Bacteria > Pseudomonadota > Alphaproteobacteria > Acetobacterales > Acetobacteraceae > Neoroseomonas. The sequence continues at coordinate 25,675 of JBIKXA010000012.1, read as the reverse complement.
AATGCCGGAGGAAAAGCGCCATGACATCGCTGCCCAATCCTACGCCGGGGGCGAAGAAGCTCGGCCTTGTCATTGATCTTGATACCTGTGTCGGCTGCCATGCTTGCGCGACGAATTGCAAGGAATGGAACACCAGCGGCCATATGGCGCCGCTGCCGGATCAGCACCCCTATTCCGCGGCGCAGGAAGGTGTCTGGTTCAACCGCGTACATGCCTATGAAGCCGGAGATGGCGATGAAGGGCGCACGGTGCATTTTCCGCGTTCCTGCCTGCATTGCGAAACGCCCGCTTGCGTCACGGTTTGCCCGACGGGTGCCAGCTACAAGCGTGCGGAAGATGGCATTGTGCTGGTCAATACCGATATGTGCATTGGCTGCCAGCTTTGCGCCTGGGCCTGCCCCTATGGCGCGCGTGAATTGGATGAAGATCAGGGTGTCATGAAGAAATGCACGCTCTGTGTTGATCGCATCTACAACGAAACCATCCCGGAAGACCGCCGCTTGCCGGCCTGCGTTTCCACCTGCCCGGCCAATGCGCGGCATTTCGGTGATCTTGGCGATCCGAACAGTGATGTTTCCAAGCTAGTCGCCGAACGCGGCGGGTATGAGCTGATGCCTGAAATGGGTTATCAGCCGGTAAATCGCTATCTGCCGCCGCGCAAGGCTTCAAGCCAGGTGAAGTCCGCGCCCAAGGAAGCCGGGCCGTTGCCCAGCCAAATCACCAATCCGCTGCTGCGCTGGATGGATAAGGTGCTGTCCCGATGAAACCCGCGCCTTCCATCATTTTCTTCACCGTCGCGTCCGGCGCTGGTTACGGCTTGCTGTTTTGGCTTGGTGTGTTGAAGCCGCTTGGGCTTTTGCCAGCGAGCAACCTGTTTGGCGCCACCGCGGCCATCATTGCTTTGGCGCTGATCACGGCGGGGCTTTGTTCTTCGCTGCTGCATCTGGGGCGACCGGAACGCGCCTGGCGCGCGCTGTCGCAATGGCGGTCTTCCTGGCTGTCGCGCGAAGGGGTGGCGGCGGTGCTCACCTTTCCGCCGGCGGTGGTTTTCCTGATTGCACTGGCGCATGGCGAAACTGCGCTGATGCTGCCCGCCGGGCTGCTTTCGGCTGTTGGTGCTGTGGCGACGGTTTATTGCACGGGCATGATCTATGCTTCCTTGAAGCCGGTGAAGGAATGGCATCATCCCATGGTGGCGCCAGGCTATTTGCTGTTTGCCAGTTTCTCCGGCGCGGCGCTGCTGGCGATGCTCGCTGGCTTCTGGGGCGGCGGTTTCTTTCCCGCGCTGGTCGCTGCCGCACTCGGCATGGCGGCGCTTTTCTTCAAGCGCGCCTATTGGGCGAGTGTGGATGCCACACCCGCCACCAGCACGCGCGAAAGTGCCACGGGGCTTGGCTTCATCGGCAAGGTGCGCCCGCTGGAAAGCCCGCATACGGAAAGCAATTACCTGCTGCGCGAAATGGTGTTTCGCGTGGGCCGCGTGCATGCGGCGAAGCTGCGGACCATCGCGCTATTGCTGGGCTTTGCACTGCCGGCCTTGTGCTTTTGCCTTGCCATCATTCTGGGTGGCGGGCTTGCCATGGCGCTTGGCGCCATCGCCGCTGCTTCCGCGCTGGCCGGGCTTCTGGTGGAACGCTGGCTTATTTTCGCGGAGGCGACGCATACAGTTGCGCTGTATTATCCAACGCAGCGCTGAAATACCTCAGCGCTACGCCCCACGCATCCGCCACAGCCTGTTCATCACCGGCCATAATAGCCCGGCGGCGGTGATGCACAGTAAGGTCATCGCAATCGGGCGTGTGGCGAACATGCTGACATCATCGCCAAAGATGATCAGCGATTGCTTGAGCGTTTCTTCCATCTTCCCACCCAACACCAACCCCATGATCAAGGGCGCGGGCGAAAATCCAGTGCGACGGAACAGAAAACCCACCACGCCCGCCACCAGCATGATGACGACATCGCCCATGGATTGATCCGGCCCATAGGCACCGATGATGGAAAGCACGAATACGGCAGGCCAAAGGATGGCCGGCGGCACCAGGGAAATCCGCGCGAAGAACTTCGCCATGTAAAGTCCAAGCCCAAGATAGAACAAATTGGCCGCCAACATTGAAGCGAATACTGCGTAAAGCAAAGTGGGCTGTTCCGTGAAAAGATGCGGCCCTGGCCGCACCCCCTGCACAATCAGCGCCGCCAGAATAATCGCCGTGGTGGCACTGCCCGGTATCCCCAGGGCAAGGGTCGGCACCATGGAACCACCCACCGCAGCGTTATTCGCAGCCTCAGGCCCGGCCACACCTTCAATGCTGCCCTTGCCGAATTCCTCCTTATGCTTGGACCAGCGACGCGTTTCATTATAGCCAATCAGCGCTGCCGTTGTGGCGCCCAAGGCCGGCAAGGCGCCGATGAAGGTACCGATGCCGCTGCCAATCCAGATGGAGCGATTGCATTTGCGAAACTCCGCCATGCCTGGCACGCGTGCCGCATCCATGGCGATGATCTTTGCTTTCTCCGCGCGTCGCACCACCTGATCCAGCATTTCACCAACGGCGAAAAGCCCGATCAGCACAGGAACAAACTTGATGCCATCGGCCAATTCATCAATACCGAAGGCAAAGCGTTCCGTGCCTGTGGTCAGATCCATGCCCACAGTTGCCAGCAAAACGCCAAGCGCGGCGGCAATCAGATTCTTCACCGCGCTATCGCCGCCAATCGCCGCGCACATGGAAAGCCCGAATACCGCCAGCGCGAAATATTCCGGCGGGCCGAAGGAATAGGCGGCGCGGGCCAGCAAGGGTGCTGCAATGATCAGCACAATGATCGAGAATATGCCCCCAATCGCTGAAGAAACCGCAGACATGCCAAGCGCCAGGCCCGCCTGGCCCTTTTCCGCCATCTTATAGCCTTCAAGCGCCGTTGCACTGGCGGAAGGATCACCCGGCGCATTCACCATGATGGCGGTGATGGAACCACCGAAATTCGCTGCGCAATAAATCGCCCCCAGAAAACAAATGGCCGGTATCGGCCCCATGGCGATGGTCATCGGCAGCATCAGCGCAATGGTGGTGCTGCCTGAAATCCCTGGCAGCGCGCCCACAAAAATCCCAAGCACGGTGCCAAGAAACACCATCAACATGACCCAGGGATCAAGCAGAATGGCAAGCCCGCCCAAAAAACCTTCCATCAGTCAAAACCCCAATACGGTGATAAGCCAACCCTTTGGCAGGGTCAGACGGAAGATTTTCACGAAGACCAGCCAGATGGTGACGCCCATGCCAAGAGCAGCAAGCGCCAGCGTGGGCCAGGGCGTGCCGCCCCACAGCAACCCCACCACCAGCAGGAAAACCGGTATGGCCGGGATCATCCCGACAATCTCCATCAGAGGCAAAAAACCAAGACAGAGCGCAAAAATCAGCCAGGCGCGGGATGAGATAGGCGGCGCATCTTCCTCACTTGCCGGCGATGCCGCTGTCAGCCCCAGGATCAGCGCCAAAAGCAAGAGAATTGCCGATACCAGACGCGGAAACTCCACCGCGCCAAGCCCGGGCAGGCCAGGCGGCACAGGATCAAAGGTGAAGGTTGCAGCGATGGCGGCCAGGGCCACCGCCGCAATACTGGCGGCGATGGCGTGATTTGGGTTGCGCGCTGGGCGCATCAACGCAGCAAGCCAAGCGCCTGCAGCGCTTCCCGTCCGCTATCATGAAAGGCCTGAAGCTGCGCGCCCCAGGCGGCGCGGCCCACCACGCTATCGGGCGATTGCCCTGTGTTTTCCAGGTAGGATTTGAAGATCGGGCCAGACATGGCGCGGATCAGCCCCTGTTCCAGCCGCGCCACGCGATCTTCCGGCGTTCCCCGCAACACACAAAAGCCGCGCACAGTGGAAGCCACGCAATCAATGCCGGTTTCCTTGGCGGTTGGCAGATCAGGAAAACCGGGCAAGCGCTTTTCCGAAAGCGCCAATAGCGGGCGCAATTCCCCGGACCGCAATTGCGCTTCCGCTTCCGCCGGATTGACCAGGCCAGAATCAATGTTTCCGCCCACCAGATTGATGACAATCTCCCCACCACCCCGGAAGGGCACCAGGGTTGGCTGTTGCAGTCCAGCCGCGCGGCCAAAGGAAAAAATCGCGATATGGTCAACGCCGCCCACATGCGTGCCGCCAAAGCGCAAGGAACGCTGCTTGCCGGCCGCCACAAGATCAGCCGCGGTGCGGAAGGGGCTTTCGCGCCGCACCAATACCAATTGCGGGTCATCGGTGGCGCGGGCCAAAGGCACAAGCTCGGAAAATTGCGGTACGTTGCGGTTGCGGATTTGCGTCAGCAAATGGGTCTGCGTGACCAGAATAATCGTATGCCCATCGGCGGGCTTTGATGCCAGATATTGCAGCGCCTGCGCGCCACTGCCGGCGGTGCGGTTCACCACAACCAATTCCTGTTTGAACTCACCGGCGGCCTGCACCATCATCATGCGCGCGGTGATATCCGTCCCCCCACCGACGCCAGCATGCGTCACGACTTCAAGGGTACGTTCGGGAAAGCTGCCCTGCGCGCGGCCAATGCCTGGTGCGGCCAGGATGGCGCCGGCCCCGAAACCAAGGCGCGCCAACGTGCGACGTTTCATCATGTATGTCATGAAGCCCTCCTCTGGCTCGGGGTTTTCTATTTCCCCCTTGTAAGGAAGCCTAGCGCTGATACCCATACTCTCCAAGGGGAAAGCACGCCGCTTGGCGTGGCGGCGGAAAATGTGGCGCCGAAAAAGATGGCGCCCGCTGGCGCCAAATAGAATAATGCTGATTAAGGCTGGGCTTTGGTCATGCCATCGGCCAATCCGCTGCGACAAAGAACCAAATTCGGCAGGAGTTTCAGGAAATGGTCGGAGCGGCGGGATTCGAACCCACGACCCCCAGTCCCCCAGACTGATGCGCTACCAGGCTGCGCTACGCTCCGACTTGGCGTTGCTTAGCACCCTAATTTCTGGCTTGCCACCCCCGCGATAGAATCAGGCCGCAGGAAAAAGCCGCTTAAGCCGCCAGCCGATGCAAGGCGCGCGCAATATCCTCAAGCTCCGCCAAAGCCACCTTCAGCGCCAAGGCTTCGGATGCTTCCGCCGCCGGCGGAGGATCACCCAAAGGCAATTCCATGGCGACCGGCCCCGGGCCTTCATCCGTACCATCGCGCAGCAACCGCTGCACACCCTTGATGGTATAGCCCTGATTATAGAGCAGATCGCCCACGCGCTTCAGCAGCGCGATATCCTCTGGCCGATAGTAACGCCGCCCACCGCCGCGCTTCAGCGGTTTCAGTTGCGGGAATTTGCTTTCCCAAAACCGCAATACGTGCTGCGGAATATTCAAATCATCGGCGACTTCACTGATGGTGCGAAAGGCCGTCGGCGCCTTGCGCGGGCGCCCCTTGTCATCCGCATCATCAGTATCGCTCATGCTTCGTCTTCCACATCTTCATTGTTGATCCGCGCCTTCAGCACTTGCGATGGGCGAAAGGAAAGCACCTTGCGCGGCAGGATCGGCACTTCAACGCCGGTCTTCGGATTGCGGCCAATGCGCTGACCCTTCTGGCGCACCAGGAAGGTCCCGAAGGAGGATATCTTCACGGACTCACCTGATTCCAGCACGGCGGAAATTCGTTCCAATACCGATTCCAACAGATCGGCGCTTTCATTGCGTGAAAGCCCAACCTGAGCATAGATCGCCTCGGCCAGATTGGCCCGCGTCATGGTTTCCATTGACCCCGCCCCGATTTATCCCTGTTACCTACAGCAAACCGGCTTCCCGCGGCGGCGTCAACCGCCTGCCGCATGAAATCTTAGAAACGCGCAATGGCGGACCCCCAGGTCAGCCCCCCGCCAATCGCTTCCATAACGACCAGATCGCCATTCTTGATGCGACCATCACCGCGCGCTTCCGCCAGCGCCAGCGGGATGGAGGCAGCCGAGGTATTGGCATGGCGGTCCACGGTTACCACCACACGCCCCGGTTGCAGGTGCAATTTCTTGCCCATGGCTTCAATGATGCGAAGGTTCGCCTGGTGCGGCACCAGCCAATCAATATCGGCATGGGTCAAGCCATTGGCGGCCAAAGCCTCATCCACCACCGCGGCAAGTTTGGAAACGGCGTGGCGGAAAACTTCCTTGCCGGCCATACGCAACAAGCCTGTGCCGCCGGTGGAACCGGCGCCGCCTTCGACAAACAGGATATCGCCATGCCGGCCATCGGCATGCAGATGCGTGGAAAGTAGGCCGCGATCCTGATTGGTGCCGGCACCTTCACCCACACTCAGCAGCACCGCGCCGGCGCCATCGCCGAACAGCACGCAAGTGCCGCGATCGGTCCAATCCATGATGCGCGTATAGACCTCAGCGCCGATCACCAGCACATGCCGGGCGTGGCCGGCACGCATCATGGCTTCCGCGATGGAAAGCCCATAGATGAAGCCGGTGCAGGCGGCGGTGATGTCAAAGGCAAAGCCGGGGCCAGCGCCAATCTTGGCCTGCACGCGCGCGGCGGTAGCAGGAAATCCCGAATCTGGCGTGGTGGTGGCGACGATAATGCCATCAACCTTTTCCGGCGCCACACCAGAATCCGCCAAAGCCGCGCGCGCCGCTGCGGCAGCAAGGTCTGAGGCCGATTCGTCAGGTGCCGCGACATGGCGATACTTGATTCCCGTGCGTTCCTGAATCCACGCATCCGATGTTTCAAGCCCGTGCCGCGCCGCCAATTCATCATTGGAAAGCCGCAAGGGGGGAAGGTAGCCGCCGCAGCCGGCGATCAAGGCACGCATGACCATGGCGCTAAGCTACATCAGTTTGGCGAAGGCGCCAGCCTGTTGCGGCCGGCAAGCCGGTCAAATCCATCCTTGATGCGGTCATTATAGCCATGCGTTACCATATCCATGGCCACATCCACGGCATGGGCAAAGCCAAGCGCATCCGTCCCGCCATGGGATTTCACCACCACGCCATTCAACCCAAGCAGGATGGCGCCATTATAGCGGCGCGGGTCCATCCATTCGCGCAACCGATCAAGCGCCGGGCGCGCCAGCAAATAGCCAAGCCTGGCAGGCACGCTGCTGGTGAAGACCTGGCGCAGCAAATCGCGCATGAGCTTGAGCGCCCCTTCGCCGGTCTTCAACGCGACATTGCCGGTAAAGCCATCCGTCACCACCACATCCACGGTGCCCGCGGTAATGTCGTGGCCTTCGATAAAGCCACGGAATTGCGCGCCGACATGCGAATCGCGCAAAATTTCCGCCGCCGCGCGCACGCGGTCATCGCCCTTCAATTCCTCACTGCCCACATTCAGCAGGCCAATGCTCGGCGCAGTCAGGCCAAGCGCCACACGCGCGAAAGCGTCACCCATGATGGCGAATTCCACCAGGTTGCGCGCATCGCATTGGACATTGGCACCAAGATCGAGCAGCACCACATCGCCCCGTGCCGAAGGACCAATCGCGGCCAGCGCTGGGCGATCAATTTCCGGCATGGTCTTGATGACGATTTTCGCGAGCGCCATCAGCGCCCCGGTATTCCCAGCCGACACAATGCCCGAAGCCTCACCGGCTGCCACCGCATCAATGGCAATCCGCATGGAAGACCCGCGCATGCGCAAGGCTGCCGTCGGCTTCAAATCACCCGAGACCACTTCCGGCGCATGGCGCAAGCTGCAGACACGCGCGGCACGCTTGCGCCGCGCCAAAGCGCCACCCACGCGCGCCTCATCCCCCACCAGCAGGAATCGCGCCTGCGGATGCCGCTCGGCGGCCAATTCCAGACCATCAAGCACAACCTCAGGCGCCGCATCCCCGCCCATGGCATCAATGGCGAGCGAAAAGGCGGACCCCGTATCAGCCATCGTGGGAGCCTCGGCGCCCTGGGAAGCGGGGGATCAGAGCCGGACGGCCGGCTTCAGGCGATCCGCCGCCACCACTTCGCGGCCATCATAATAGCCGCAATGGGAGCAGACATGATGCGGGCGCTTCAATTCGCCGCAATTGGCGCATTCATGATGCGCAGAGCTGCTGAGCGCTTCATGGCTGCGGCGCATGCCGCGGCGGGAAGGCGAAGTCTTTCTTTTCGGAACGGCCATGGCGCCGGGTCTCTTTCACTCAAACGTAACTGTGGATTTGAACAAGGGCGGGCACTTAGCACCAGCTTCACAGGGGCGCAAGCAAGCAGCCGGCCCTTAGCCCGGGCTAGGCACCGGGAAGAGCGCAAGCGCACCCCGCCCCGCGGGCGACTGACCCTTCATAAGCAAAGGTGAAGCTGAAGGCGCGGCCCCCCTTGCCCATACAACGCTTGGGCGCTAATACCCCGCCTCTCGGAAGGGGGCCATAGCTCAGTTGGGAGAGCGCTTGAATGGCATTCAAGAGGTCAGGGGTTCGATTCCCCTTGGCTCCACCAAGACTTGAAGTAACTATCTGATCTTGCATAGTAATTTCTCCTTATTGGCTACCGGCGTGCAGGCCGGTAGCCAATTCTGTTTCAGGGATGTTCTTTTTTCGGCGTGCCAAGCCGCGTAATGGCAGCGCGCGCGAGTCGGTTTTGACTCGCCTCTTTCGTGTAGCGTTCCACCTCCTGCAAAGATGCGTGCCCGGTGATGCTGGCGATTTCGTGCGGGGAGCAGCCCGCCTCTGCCAACCGCCGCGCTGTAGCCTTTCGCAGCCCGTGCGGCGAAAGGCCCTTGGGCAATCCTGCCTTGCCGCAGGCCCATGTGAACCAGTTATAAAAAGCCCCGCCCGATGCGAAGGCCGCGCCTTTTTCCGTGGTCAGGAAGGCCAGGTGGTCGCGCGGCAGCAGATCCAATTCGGCGCGAAGATCCGGGTGGATTGGCAGCGCCATGGGCTTGCCGGTTTTTTGTTGCGTCACGGTGATGCAGCCGCTGCGTATGTGCTGGGGGCCAAGCCGGATGACATCGCCCCGGCGTTGGCCTGTGTAGAGCATCAGCACAAGCGCCAGGCGCGCGCGCGTGCCCGCCCCCCAATGGTCGAGGAATTGGGCAATCTCCGCCTCTCCCCAGGTCGCATAGGGGTGCTTCGTGTAGCGCAGCTTGCGGATATCCCGCATGGGATTGTCCCGCCGTAGCCCTGCCTCAAAGGCATATTGGAAAAGCTGGCGCAGCACATTGCGCAGCGCATTGGCTTGCGAGGGTATATGCTGCAAGTCCGCGATGACTTTGCGAAGGTGGTGTGGTTCCGCCAGCGCCACGGGGAGCTTGCCGTGCTTCGCCAGAAATCCTTCCAGGTGGCGCCTGTAATTTCGCTTTGATGCAGGCGCCAGGCGCATGAAATTGGGCGTCTTATACCAAGCCGCCGCCAGCGCATTCATGGTGCCCGGCATGTTACGGGCCTCGCCGATCTCAGGCGGTTTTTCCAGCCTGGCCGCTTCATAGGCTGCTATGAATTCGGCGCTGCCCGGCTGCCCTGGAAGCCGGATGCGGACTCGCCCCTTGCGGTAGTAATGGTAACGCCTGCCGCCCTTCACATAGGAATGGACATGCGGGAAATTGATGCTGATCACGCCACCTGGTCCCATGGGTTTCCTGGGGCATGACCTTTCAGCCGATCAATGGCCGCGTCTAGGTCCTGCCGATCCCACCCCCGCACATTATCCCCAAGGGGCAGCGGACCGGGGACGGTGCCCGCCTTAACAAGTTTTTCGAGGTAGCTTGCACTCACCCCCAGATATGCCGCCGCCATTTCGCGCCGCAGGATGCGGGGCCAATGCGGCAGGGCTGGCGCGTGGGTTTTCATACTGTCAATGATTTAATCGCACGCCATGGGCTGCGCCGTAGCGCAGCCCATGGTTGCCAGCGCGCCGTAATCCCCCGGCGCGCGAGTATGGTGAAAGGCGGGCCGGCACATTTCACCAATTCCAAACATCAGGCGCCCGTCAGCCGCACCGCGCCGACAAAGCCCATCGGCGCAATGGTGAAATCATGCGTGACCTTCAAGCTCAAACCGTCATAGTCTGAGCTTTCGTGTTGCGTGACCACGGGATTGCCTCCGGTGCCTTCCAGCGTCACCATCGCCAGAACCGGCGCCAGCAAAGGATCAGCAAAGAGGAACCAGGGCGCACCACTCAGACGCGGTTCCACCGCCAAGGCCAGGCGCCCAGCAAAGACGGGCCGGCTGGATTCGGCAGTCGCCACTTGAAGATCATTCAAAGCCTGTTCCGCCGCTGTCTCGCCAGCCGGGCCGACCAGGACAAGGCGCGGCTCCGGCGCCACCAGATTGCCTTTTGCATCGGTCTGGGCGCGCATCACAACCCGCCCCGCGCTGATTCCAGCCGTGCCGACTGTGCCCGCGGAGACATTGCCATGGCTGCTATGAAACAGCGGGTTCGTATCCGTCAGGGTCGGCCCCCATCCGGCGCCGTTTGTGGCGAACATCTTGGCAAATTCGCCCGCTTCGGTCGCCACTACCACGCCAGCCAAAAGCCGCGCCTGGTCAAGCGCGCCGAGGTCGTCATTCACCAACATCTGCCGCGTGAATTGGACCTGCCGCGCAAAGGTCTTTACCGCAAAACTTTCGCCACGTTCGGCTGGCGGGGCATAGGTGATCGGTCCGCCTTCGGTCATCTCCCCAAGGGTGCCCATGCCGGCAAATTGAATGAACCTACCAGGCCGGAAATCCGGCACGCTGCGCATCGCACAAACCATGCGCGCCGCGCCCGGCGAGACTGCCAGCGTATCCTGCAAAATGCGATTGGTGCTTTGTTGCAGCAGCAGCGGGAAATCGCTGGTGCTGAGCGATGCCTGAATAATCTGGCCGGCGCGCGCATTTGCGGGTAGCCGCTGCCCGGAATGTTTGAGACATGCCGCCGCCATTTCCGCCATGGAAAGCCCGCGCCATTGCGCAGCAGGTGCGGAAACGGTCCGCCCGGTGATGCGCGCGGCGATGGCTTCGGCCATATGGCCCCGGCGCATTTCCGGATCGTCATAGGACTCACCCATGCGCACCGGCGAAAAGGGCTTTGGGGATTGCGCAGCCACCTGCTCAAGCGCAGCTTCAAGCGCAGCTTGATGCGTTGCGCCAGCGTCAAACTGCGCCACAATAAAATCAGGGCCAAGCTTGTTTCGCTCGGCAATCGCCTTGATGTCGGCGAAGCTCGCCGCTTGCGGCGGGGTGGTTGCAGGGTTTTGTTGCATGTTCATCATTTCCTTTTGGATGCGCCGAACCTGGTCCGGCATGTTGCGGTAATGCGCTGCCGCCGCGATGCGCGGCAGGGTTGCGCCCAAGATTTCCGAGGGCGCGATGATCCGATCTGCGAAGCCCCAGTCAAGCGCGCCTTGCGCGTCCAGCCAGGTTTCCGCGCGCATGGCGGCGATGATTTCCTCCGGCGATTTCTTGCTGCGCTCGGCATAGATTTTCACGAATTGTGCGGACACCATATCGAGATTCTGGGCAAGGTCCCGATGATCCCCCGCTGCGCCGCCGGCAACGGCGTGGGGCTCGTGAATCATCATGAAGCCGTTTTCGGCGATCAGGATTTCATCCCCCGCCATGGCGATCAGACTGGCCGCGCTTGCCGCAAGGGGGTCTATGATTAGCGTCTTTTTGCCAGTGTAGCGCTGCAACCGATTATAGATGGCAAGCCCTTCAATCGCGGACCCGCCGTAGCTGAACAGCCGGAGCGTCAGCGGCGTTCCTGCCGGAAGGCCGCGCAATGATGCGTCCAGACTGGCAGCGGTGATTTCGAGCCCGACATCGCCAAACAAGCTGATGCTCGCTGCGCCTCGCGCCTGGGGAGTCGGGTCACGCATGGCCGGCGGCCTCCTGCCGATGCAGGGGGTGCGCCTTGGCGGCGATTTCCCGCGCGGCACATGCTTCGGCCATCTGCGCAGCCACAACGGCCAAATAGGCCCACTCACGGGCATTCAGCTCGAGCATAAAACCGACCCCGCGATATGCGACCCCAAGCGTGCCGGCGCCTTCGATCACCAGGCCATGAAGCTCTGCCGGGCCACCTTCCCGCAATGCGGCGTCAATGGTTAAAACAAGGCTGGCGCCAGGCTTCGGCGCGGTAGGAAAACTGTTCGTCATGTCAAGCATAGGCACATCCTTTCCCCGCCCCCATACGCAAGGGCGGCGAGGTGCGTCACGGCCACATAATGCCGGAAAGTGATGGGCAATTGCATGGGCAATCTGCCCTAGGTTTGTTTTGATCGTTTTCTAGTCTTGGCTTGGGCTTCGGGCTTTTCTTGGTTTTCTTGAAGCCAATCATGGGCCACTCGGTTTGCCCAGTCGTTAACCTTGGGGAGTAACTGTTTCTCAAGCCCTGCGTTTTTCAGCTTGTCGCGCGCCAGCCCCAGCGCCCCCACCACCCAAATATGCCAGGACCCCTGGCAAGGCGCCCCGTCCCTGGGGCGCGTGCTTTCCGGCGCCTTGCCAAAAACCTGCCGAAAAAGAATCAGCAGCCGCGTGAATTGCAACTTCCTGAATAGTTCCTCGCTTGGACGTCCACGCACCGGGCCTTGTGCTTTTAATGCTGTCTCCGCCGCTTCGGTCAGCAGCAGAAGCGCATCCAGCCCGGCTAAGGCGCGCAACAGCATGTCATGGCTTCGAAGCTCCGCCGCCGCCCGCGCCTCGTCTGCCAAATATGGCGCGGGGTCCGCCATCCGCTCAGGTGCCAGGTGCTGCAAGGCGATACGCCACCGATGCTTCGCTGCGCCTTTCGACAATCCTTCTATGCCGGCAAAATGATCAAAGAAATCGCCGAAAGCCTCCCATCCGGGCGCGGGGACCAGGCGGACATGCTCAATCCCGCGATGCACCGCCAAGTGCCCGGTATGCGACACAAGACTGCCGTTGTCGTTCAGCGGCGCGCGCAAGACATGGCAGATTTTCAGCAGCGGTTTGCGGAGACTGGCGACATAAGCGCGCATCTCCGCCTGCCGTGGCGCTTCATCTCCACTTTTCGCCCATAGGTAATACTGCTTGCAGAAATCGGCCATTCTTTCCGCCCCAATAAAGGCGGAAGGCATAGGCCAGCCGGCAGGCTCGGAGATTTTCCGATAAAGCATCTGCAATTCGTGCTCTGATACCTCGATCTGAGGTAGCGTCAGAAAGCCGGGCACCCAGCGGGGCTTGCGGGGATTGCGGGGGCTCATGCTTCGCCCCCCCGACCATTCAGGATTTCATGGGCTTCATCAATCGCCCCAGCCAATCCCTGAACATGCTTTTCCAGGTCCATCGCCATGGCGGATAGAGCAAGAGGGCTGATGTCGTGATCTTGGCTCGCCAGCGCAATCAGCGCAGCGGCGAAAGATTCGGCGCGAAAGGCGTGTTCATCATGGGCGCGGCGCAAAACATCGCTTGCGGTTTGTGCGGGCGCAGTAAGGGCGTTAGATTGGCTATCAGCCATGGGTCACGATCTCCTTGTAAGGTCGTTCTATGGTTAGGGCCTCGGGGGCGTTACCAGCGCCTTCGGGGTCCGCTTGGATTCGTAGCCCAAGCGCCCGGCGCCGTGCAAGTCGTTTCGTCATGGTGGCGCTGCAAAGCGTTCTGGCAGGCGCAGCCGATCCCGCTCCACCATCACAACATCTTCGCCGTGAAGGGCTTCCAGCGCCGCGCCAACCATCGCCGCTGCCCGCCATGCCAGCCGCTCCACCTGGGCTTCTGGCAAGCCTTCCTCCCGGCTGGCCCAGCCTGCCGCCTGGAAGGCCGCAATGATGGCCCATTCAGCACCACAAGCGGGGATGGCTTCGCCGATGTTTGGCAGGACCGTGGCGCCTCTTCCGGCCATCATGTTTCGCCTGCCTGGGTCAAGATTGGCCGCAATCCAGGCCCGCCCTGCCTCGGCATTGATTCGCCCGCTTGGCGTGACGGGAAGGCCCAGCCGCACCATTTGCGATATCCTGGCAGGGGTCACCCCGACAAAGCGCGCGAATTCGCCCTTGGTGATTTCCATGATCTTGTGCCCTTTTCTTGATGGTCGCAGCCCCTGTTTTGGTGCAGGGATTGCGTTTGAAGACTTTAGTTTAGTAAATTCACTTAAGTCATTGAAAAAATTGAATATTACTAGCCTCGGGCGCGCAAAGCCGCCCGCATACAAAACGGGCCGGGAAGGACCCGCTGCCCGATGGTAATTCCGCCGCGAAGGGGCGCAGCGCCTGTTTTCATTTCCGAGTCTTCGCGCATGCAACCGTGTGATGCCTGCCAGCCTCCGCATTTGGCTGAGGGTGGAGGGTGGAGGGTGGGTGGAGGGTGTTTTGGCATAACAATCACGCGCGCATGACATGCGCGCGGGCGCGTCATGCGCGCGCGCGTAGGCGTTCATTCGTTTTTGCCTCCACCCTGCCTCCACCCTCCACCCTCCCCCGAGTCCCCCTCTGGCGGGCGCAGCGCGATGCCTGTTACCTTTTGGTTCCCCCTCACCGTTTTGTATTGGCAACCTGGAAGCCGCTCTAGAAAGCCGCGTAGCCTGCGACTATCGCCCCCCTGTTCCCCGTTCTCAGAAGCCCATTCCCGGAAATCATTCAGCAGCCAGGCGGGTTTGCTTTGCAGGTGCGGCGCGATGATGCACCGCTCATTCAGCCATCGGCCCATCACGTCCTGTTGCTCGAAGTAATCCCGCGTCGCCGCGTCAACCACATCAGGGCGGACCAGCCCATGCCGCTGCCAGTCGCGGCAGCCTTCAATCATCCAGGCAAGAATGCCGGGCCATTCAGCCCGCAGCTTCCGCGCCAGGTCCGGATCAGGATGCGCAGGGCGATGATTGAAGGGGACCATCAGGAAGCGCCGCCGCATTGCCTCATCCACATTGCGAAGGCCGGGCTTGTGGTTGCCTGCCACCGTCAGCTTGAAGGCTGGCGTGAAGGTAAAGAAATCCTGCCGCATGAAGCGCGCGGTGATCTTGTCCCCGCCTGTCAGGGCTTTGATTTTCGCCTCAGCCCATTGCCGCCCCTCTTCTGTCTCGCTGGCCACCACCATGCGCGCGCCGCGCATCATGGCAATGTCTGCCGGGTGCTTATCACCCTGCGCCGCATGGAAGGCGTCTAGCGGCGCTTGCGCGGCATAGTCGCCCATGATGGCCGCAATGGTATTGAGGAATACGGATTTACCATTGCCGCCGCCGCCATGCAGAAACAGCAGCGCATGTTCCCGCGTGCTGCCTGTCAGGCAATAGCCCGCCCATTGGCCGAGGAAGCGGATCAAAGCATCATCCCGCCCTGTCGCCTCTTCCAAAAATCGCAGCCATGTAGGGCATGAAATGGAAGGCGCGGGTGCAACCGCCGTTGCCTTGGTGATGTATTCATCGGGCCGCGATGGCCGCAACATCCCGCTTCTTAAATCCACCGTGCCGCCCGGCGTGCCCAGCAACCAATCATCCCGATCAAGCTGATCAATCTGGATGGCAAGCGGGCCACGCATGGCGAAGGTTTCCACCCCTCGGCAGAAAGCAACCGTGCCGCTTTTGGCGCGCGTCTTCTCGGTTTCCTCACGGTTTTGCCGATGCACCAGGTCGCGCGCCCATGTCAGGGCAAGCCCCTTTGCCGCGCTGCGCCAGATTGCACCATCCCAGCGCAACCAGGTCGCGCTTTGTTCAACGTGTCGCAGCCGATGCGCGTTGATGCGTTCAAAGACACGCGCCACGCCATCTTCTGACCATTCCTCAATCTCCGGCTCCGGCGCGTCCGCCGCTGCCTCTGTGGCAGCCTTGGGGGGCGCCTTGCGCGGTTTCTGTGTGGCAGGCGCCTGCCCTTGGCCGCTGGGCTTCCAGCCATTGTCCCGCGCATGGCGGAACAGGTAAGCGCGCGTGATCTCTGCCGGGCTGGTCGCATAGCTGCGCCACTTGGCTTCTGTCTCTCGGGGGTCATTGCCGGAACATTGGGCGGACCAATCGAGGAACAGCGGGCGCCCTGCCTCGCCCAAGGCGTCATAAATTGCCGCGCCGATGGAATGCCAATGCGCCCAATCCAGGCCGCTATTCGGCACGCGCCGCAAAGCCTGCGCCACATCATCCAGGCTCGGGGCCGGCCATTCTGTGCCAACCGCCGCGCTGGATGCGCGGGCGCGCAAGGGCTTTGATGCAGCTTCCTTGGGCTTGCCGGGCTTGGTTGTCTCGATCCCGCCGTGCCGCCTGATCAAGTCTTCTGCAAGGTCGAGGAAGGCTTGCAGGTCCGCAAGCTTGGCGCGCGGCAGGTCGGATGCCGCCACGCTATCAAGCCCGCCGCCGTGCCATTCATATTCGGTGCCCGTGTCAGGGTGCAGCCCATAGGCAACGAATTGATTGCCAGCGCCAAGGATTTCCACTTGCGCCGCACTGCCATCGGGCAGCGTGAAGCGTGGCGTTGAAAGCTTCGGGCCAGCGCCGTCATCGGCAAAATATGGAATCAGGGTTTTTGGTGCCCTGCCGATGCGCCGCAATGAATTCGGCCCTACAATCCTTTCACATTCTGCCGCCAATAACTGCGAAAGGTCCGGGTCGAGAATATCAATGTCTATCGCCCGCACCGCGCCGCACCGCACGCCTGTATTGACCCAGCGTGTTTGCCGCGACCAATGCGCGATGATGTCCCGATCTATTGCGATCCGCTGCCAGTCTGGAATCCGTGGCGCCTTGCCCAGCAGCGGAAGGGGTTCATAGCCCTTATGCAGAAGCTGGATGCGCAGCGCCGTGACCGGCGCCATTTCCTGCCGCTCATTCATCGCCCTGCCTCCCCGCCTGGTCTTCAAGCCGGGCGTGAATGCGCGTCAGCACATGGCTTTGAATGCGCGTCAGGGACGCCTGGTCGAGGATGGATTGCAGGAATCGGCGTTCATGGCAGCGCAGCCCAGGGCGTAGCAGAAGCGGGGCCACCATCTTGTGATGAACCGGCTTCGGCTTGCTGTCGGGCGTGGCGGGCGGGCGTGGCGATGGCTGGGGCACCTTTGGGCCGGGGCTTGGTGCCAGAACATCGGACCAGGTGGCGCCGTGGTCGCGCAGGATACGGGATGCCAGCAGCGCCGCCGCCGCCCGCTCCCCCTCAAAATCAGAACCAAAGCGCCCGGCAATCTTGGCGATGCGGATGCGTAGGGTGGAAGCGTCAGCCATGGCGCCAGCCCCCCCGGCGATACCGGATGGCGGGCCGCATCGCCCTTGCCTTCGCCCCGTGTCGTGCTATCTTTTTGTTGGTAGCCAATCGGCCAAAAAGTCGAGGAAAATCAGGACCCGATTTTTTCAGCTTCGCTTGGCTATGTGCTTTAAGATGTTGGGAAAGTCGCCTCCCCTTGGCTCCACCAAGAAATTCCCTGTGAAATTCCCCGTAAAATATTGAAAAATTTAGTGATTTACCCGTCGCGTTTTGTGCGGTCCCAACATTTCTCCAAACCAGACCTCAGGCATAGCGTATTTTGACGCTGCCACTGCGCATGGCCATGGCACTGCCAGCACCGACCCCTCGGAGTAATAAAACGCCGTGCCTTCCTCATTCGACCGGCGCCCCGGCGAACTAGGATGCCGTGCGCAGCGCATGGACCACGGCCATGGCGGTGCAGCCAGCAAAATAAATTTCAAGCTTAAGCTTCTTCGCCTAGCAGCCGATATGCGGCGCGGCTAGCGTTAACTGAACCAGCAGAAGGAGTATGCCGGTATGCCCCCCACTTCATCCCGCCCCCATCATCTGGCCTTGGCAGCCCTGCTGCTGGCCGGCATGGGTGCTTCGGGCGCTTTCGCGCAGAATCTCACCATCGGCATTGGCGGGTCGCCCACGGCGCTTGATCCGCATTTCTATAATGCTTCCCCCAATATCAGCCTGACGCAACACATGTTCGACCGGCTGGTGGAACAGGATGCGGAGGCGCGGCTGCAACCCATGTTGGCGCAAAGCTGGCGGCCCATTTCGGACACGCTTTGGGAATTCAAGCTCCGCCCCGGCGTGAAATGGCATGATGGGCGGGATTTTACTGCCGATGATGTGGCCTTCACCATCGAACGCGTGCCCAATGTGCGCAATAGCCCAGGCAGCTTTGCCGGCATGATCCGCGCCATTACGCGCGCTGAAATCATTGATCCGCTCACCATCCGCTTCCATACCGCCGCACCCCATCCGCTGTTGCCCACCGAATTGGCATCCGTGCAGATCATCTCTCGCCATGCCGGCGCCGGGGCGGAGACCGAGGATTACAATGCCGGCAGGGCCGCCATCGGCACAGGCCCTTATCGGCTGGCAAGTTACCGTCAAGGCGACCGAACCGAATTCACGCGGAATGAGAATTACTGGGCCGGGCCGCAGCCCTGGGCGCGGGTTTCCTATCGCTTCATCGCCAATGACGCGTCCCGCACTGCGGCCTTGTTGGCGGGCGATGTGGATGTGATTGACCAGGTGCCGTCTTCGGATCTGGAAAGGCTGCGCCGTGATCAGCGCATTTCGCTTTATGAAATCCAGGGTCTTCGCCTGATCTATATGATCTTCGATTATTCCCGCGCGGAAAACCCCGTGCTGGTCACCGATAATGAAGGCAAGCCCTTCACGCGCAACCCCTTCCATGATGTGCGGGTGCGCCGCGCGCTTTCCATGGCGATAGACCGCAATGCGCTTGCCGATCGTGTCATGGAAGGCACCGCCAAGCCCACAGGCCAATGGCTGCCGCCTGGCGCCTTTTCCTATAACCCCGATGTACCCGTGCCGCGCTTTGACGCTGACGGCGCGCGGCGCCTGCTGGCGGAAGCCGGCTTCCCGCAGGGCTTCCGCCTGACCCTGATGGCACCCAATGATCGTTACCCGAATGATGCGCGAACCGCCCAGGCTGTCGCGCAAATGTGGACCCGCGTCGGGCTGCGCACCGAAGTGCAAACCCTGCCCTGGACCACCTATGCCGCCCGTAATGCCCGGCAGGAATTCAATGCGCGCCTGGTTGGTTGGGGCAGCGTGACCGGCGAGGCTTCCTATATGCTGGTCAATATCTTTGGCACATTTGATCGTGAAAAGCGCCGAGGTGCCGCCAATTCATCGCGTTATTCCAACCCGGCGCTTGATGCGCTGACCGAACGCGCCGCCGCCACGCTGGATGATGCGGAACGCGAAAAACTGCTGCGCGAAGCGGTGAAGATGGTCACCACAGATGAACAGGTGATGATCCCATTATTCCAACTTGTGAATGTCTGGGCGGCCCGGCGCGGCTTTGCCTATACGCCGCGCATGGATGAACGGACAACAGCGATGGCGGTTAAGCCGGCGAATTGAGAAACGGGCGTCATTGGGCCAAAATGGCCCCACGGCGCTAAGGCTGCTCAAACCCTCGCACCACCGCAACGCGCCTCACCCTTTCGCGCACCGAGATATAAATCGCGCACGCAATCAATATCGCCACCCCCACAAAGGTCCAGCCATCGGGCATTTCGCCAAAGAACCACCAGCCCGCCAGCGTTGCCATAATCATCTCAGTATACGCCAGCGGCGCCAGCAATGAGGCCTCCGCCATTGTATAGGCGCGCGCAATCAGGAAATGGCCGGCCACCGCAATGGCCGCCAGCAGCAGCAACAGCCCCCATTCCACGGCATCGGGCGCCTGCCACAAAAAGGGCAGCGTCAGGCCCATCATCGCAGCACCCATAAGGCTGGTATGGAAGGTCGTCATCAGCGGGTCTTCATCCCGCGCCAGCCGGCGTGTAACCAGCATGTAAAGCGCCATACAGGTGCCGGAAGCAAAGGCCAAAGCCATGCCTGGGTTGAATTCCTGAAATCCGGGCCGGATGATGATCAGCGTGCCGCAAAAACCAATCGCCACCGCCGCCCAGCGGCGCGGGCCGACATATTCCTTCAGCAATAGCGGCGAAAGCGCCGTAATCAGCAAAGGCTGCACAAAGAAGATGGCGAGGCTATCGGCAATCGGCATGAAGGTGATGGCGCCGAAGAAAAACCCCGTTGACCCCACCAGAAACGCCGCACGCGCCGTGTGAAAGCCAAGTCTTTCCGGCAGCAACCCGCGCGGCCCCACCGCGCGCCAGGCAAAGGGCAGGATGAAGACCGCACCGAAAAACATGCGCGCCCAGACAATTTGCAGAATCGGAATGCCGCCCTGCCCCAAGAATTTCGCGCAAACATCCAATAGCGGCAGCACCAACATGGCCACCACCATCAGCGCAATCCCCTGCCCTGTCCGGTTCTTCTCCAATACGGCGCCCACCCCAAACTGAAGCCGTGCAAAAGACGATCCCGCCCCCCTTGGCAAGCGCCCGTGTCGCCCGCCGCTTGAAGCGCTGCGCTTTAGGGCTGATACTGTCTTCAAAGGCCCGCAAGGCCCAAAACCAAGGAGGTTCCATGTTCCGCCGGATTGCCCTGACCCTTTTTGCCCTTTGCCTGCCCGGGCTCGCGCTCGCGCAGGGCTGGGTGCCTGAACGCCCGGTGCGGATCATTCTGCCCTTCCCGCCGGGGGGCTCCACCGATCTGGTGGCGCGGATCCTGGCTGACCGCGCGAGCCGTAGCGCGCCGCATCCTTGGCTGGTGGAAAATCGTTCTGGCGCCAATGGCAATATCGGCATGGATGCGGCGGCGAAAAGCGCGCCGGATGGCTATACGCTCGGCGCCTGCACCATCGGCAATTGCGCGATCAATGCTGCCATTTATGCCCGCATGCCTTACGATATTGAACGGGATCTTGTCCCGGTCTTTTGGTCCGGTAGTGTCATGAATGCGGTGGCCGTGAACAACAATGTCCCGGCGCAGAATCTTCAGGAATTCATCGCCTGGGTGAAAGCCAATCCGGGCAAGGTCAATTACGGCTCCTCGGGCTTTGGGTCTTCCAATCACCTTGTGCCGGAATTGCTGAATGGCCGCTTGGGCCTCACGCTGGTGCATGTGCCCTTCCGGGGCGGCGCGCCCGCCTTGCAGGCGCTGCTGGCCGGGCAGGTGCAGGTGATGATGGAAAACATCCCAACCAAGATTGGCGCCATCCGCGCGGGCCAAATCCGCGCGCTCGCCGTCACGGGGCGGGAACGTGATCCATCGCTCCCGGATGTGCCAACCTTCGCCGAAGCGGGTGTGCCCGGCATCGTGGCCGAGCCGTGGTTTGGCTATATGGCGCCGCGCGGCACGCCCGATGCCGTAGTGGCCGGGCTTAACCGCATCCTGAATGAGGCGATTGCCGATCCCGAAGTGCAGCGCAAGCTGCGTGACCTTGGCGCCCGCCCCGAAGGCGGCTCGCCGGAACGCTTCGCCGCTCATGTGCGGTCCGAAATCGCCCGCTGGCGAGAAGTGGTTGAAGTCAACAAGATCGAGAAGCTGAACTGATGCCCTATCGCATTGTCCTTGGCCGGCCCCTGCATCCCGCAGGGGCGGCAGTGCTGGCCGCGCGGCCCGATGTCGAAACCATCGAAATGTTCGACCCGCCCGCGCCCGCTTTGCATGCGGCCTTGGCCAATGCGGATGGCCTGGTGGCCTGGCTGGAACGCGTGGACAAGGCGGCATTGGCCGCGGCACCCAGGCTTCGCGCGGTGTCGCGCATCGGGGTTGGGTTTGACACGGTGGATATCCCCGCCTGCACCGAACGCGGCATTGCCGTGATGGTGGTGAATGGCACCAATGATCTTTCGGTCGCCGAACACGCCATGATGCTGATGCTCGGCGTGGCACGGCGCGCGGTGGATTCGGATGCCCATATCAAGCAAGGCGGCTGGTGGCCCAAGGATGGGCCGCGCATGGTGGATTTGGCCGGTAAATCCGTGCTGGTGGTGGGGTATGGGCGGATCGGGTCGCGCGTGGCGGCCTATGCGCGGGCTTTTCACATGAAGGTCATGGTGCATGACCCGCTGTATCATCCCGCGCGCATCGCCTCAGACGGCCATATCCCGGCGCGAGATTTCAAAAAGGCGCTGGCGGAAGCTGATGTGGTGACGCTGCATTGCCCCCTCATGCCCGAAACCCGGCATTTGATGGATGAAGCCGCCTTCGCCGCGCTGAAACCCGGCGCCATTCTGGTGAATACGGCGCGGGGGCCGATTGTGAAGCAGGAAGCGGTGGTGGCCGCGCTGCAATCCGGCCGCCTGATGGGATTCGGCACCGATGTGCTGGAAGTGGAACCCGCGACACCGGGCAACCCCCTGTTCAGCCTGCCCAATGTCATCATCAGCCCGCATTCGGCGGCGAGCACGGAAGAAGGCACCGCCCGCATGGCTGAAGCGGCGGCGCGCAATATGCTGGCCGCCTTGGATGGCGCGCCCGATCCCGCCATGATGGTCAATCCGGAAATCCTGCAACGGCGCTAAGGCCGCCATCAAGTTGCGCCCGACGCTGCGCCGGGCGATAGCGGGGCCGATATGACCCTGCACGCCTTCCTGACCCATTTGGCTGTCGCCCTTGGCCTGGCGTTGATCTCGGCTTTGGTCGTGCGGCTGATGATCGCCTACCCGATCCTGGACCATCCCAATGCGCGGTCAAGCCATAGCCGGCCTACACCGCGCGGCGGCGGGCTTGGCATTGTGGTAGCCTTCACGCTGGGCATGGGGATTTTGTATTGGCAGGCGGAATATGCGCGCCTGCCGGGGCCACAATTCCTTGGCGTGATTGGGGCGGCGCTGGCGATTGCGGCCGTATCGCTTTGGGATGATGCGCGGGATTTGCGCTTTGCGCTGAAGCTTGCGGCCCAGGCCTTGGCGGCCTTGGTTGCGATTGGCAGCGGGCTTGAATTGCAGCGGATTGCGGTGCCGGGTCTTGGCATCGTGCAGCTTGGGGCACTCGGGCCGGTGCTGACGCTGTTCTGGATTCTGGCCTGCACCAATGCGGTGAATTTCATGGATGGGCTGGATGGCCTGGTGGGAGGCACCGTCTTCCTGGCACTGCTGATCCTGTGTGCCATTGCGGAACATGAGGGTGGGTGGTTTGTCTATCTGGCGTCCCTGATGCTGGCTGCGGGCCTGCTTGGTTTTCTGCCCTTCAACCTGCATCCGGCACGCATTTTCATGGGTGATGTGGGCAGCCAATTCCTGGGCTTCATGGTGGCGATATTGGCTGTGGCGGCAGCGCGCTTCGATGCGGCCGAGGTCACCTTCATGCTGGTGCCGCTGCTGTTATTCGGTCTGTTCTTTGATGCGGCCTTTACGCTGATCCGGCGGGCTTTGATGGGATTGAATATCACCACCGCGCATCGCACGCATTTGTATCAAATGGCCCAGCGCAGCGGTATGGGCGTGCGGCAAATCGCTGCCGTACATTGGGGCTTTGTGCTGGCGCATGGCGGACTCGCCGTGGCGTTCATGGGGCTTCAACCTGCCATCAAGCCTTTGGTATTTCTGCCCGCGCTCGGCCTGCAGGTGGTCTGGCTTGCCTATGTGCGCGCCCGCATGCACCGCGCCGGGCTTTCCTGGAGCGCTTGAACTACCTTGGCGCCCTGCGGGGTGCGGCGCTGGTCGCCTTTGGGCGCTGTTTATCCGCACGTCGCGTATTGGCCCGCTGGGGGCTGCTGGCTGCACTTCCCTGTTCCAAGCGCTGCACCGGCCGCGCGGCAGGCCGTGACGATGTTGCTGTTCGCTGATAGGCGACCGGCGCCGGGGTCTGACGCGTGGTCGCGGCCTTCACTTGCTGCTGCGGGCGCGGCCGCTGTTGCGCCGCCGCTTGCGCTGACCGCGCATTGCCCTGCGCTACAGGCCGCGCGGCGGGCGGATTACGGCGAGGGGCCGGCGCCGCCGCAGCCATCACCGAAGACGGTGCGCGCGGTGCCACCCCCATGCGGGCAAAACCCTGATCGAGCAGCGCGCCCATATGCCGATCACGCTCCACCCAGGAAGAACCGCCAAAGGTCGCCCCCACCAGCCGCACGCCATCGCGCTGCGCTGAGGTCACGATATTGAAGCCGGAGGCATTGATGAAGCCGGTCTTGATGCCATCCGCGCCATCATAATCGCCAAGCATGCGGTTATGGTTGCGGATTTGCGCCCGCCCCCAGGCGAAATGGACGGTGCCGAAATAATGGTAGCGATTGGGAAAATCGGTGAAGAGCCGCCGCCCCAGCGTTGCCATATCGCGCGCCGTTGTCACCTGTTCCCAATCAGGCAGGCCAGAGGCATTGCGAAAGCGTGTTTGCGTCATGCCAAGACTGCGCGCGCGCATGGTCATCATTTGCGCGAAGCGTTCCTCGGAACCGCCAAGATGCTCACCCACTGCCGCCGCGACATCATTGGCGCTTTTGGTCACCAGCGCCAGGATTGCCTGCTCCACCGTAAGGCCGCCACCAGGCGGGATGCCAAGCTTGGAAGGCGGGCGGGAGGCGGCTTCCTCGCTCATGACAATGCGGCTGCCAAGCTGTGTGCGGCCATCGCGCAGCGCTTCAAATACCATATAAAGCGTCATCATTTTGGTGAGCGATGCCGGGAAGCGCGGTTCATCGGCGCCGGCATCTATCAGGATGGTCCCGGTGCGGGCTTCCATGACAATGGCGGAATAGCGCGCACTGCCGATCTGTGCCTCGGCCCCGCGCCAGGGCAAAGAGACCAGCAATACCCCGAGAACCAGCCCGGCGAATCGAACGGCAAGGCTCCCCAAGCCTTGGCGGCGAGTCTTCATTCCGCAAAACCCCCTGATGGCCCAAGGCTGCGGCGCCCCGAACCTGTCTTCCCCTACCCTTCCATAGACTCTCAGCGCCATCACGTCCAGCAAAAAATGCCCAAATCCTCATTTGATCAGAGGCTTAACAAATTCACTTGAGTCGCCACCCGAAAAGCCCGCGCGTGCCGCCCCGACCGCATCTTCAAATATTTTTGTGCAGTGCAAAAAAATACTTGCAATTGCCCGGGCGCCGCGGTTAGAGGATGCGCATGTTGCAGCGCAGCAAAATTTCTCGGCCCTCCCGGCCGGCACATAAGATCCGGGCCGCTGCGTCCCGGATAGGCAAGGAAAGGATTGAGATCATGGCACAAGGCAAGAGCCAGGCGGTGAGCAAGGTCGCGGCGGAAACCGCGGCGCAGGCCCAAAAAGTGATGACCGATGGCGCGGAACAAGCCCGCGTCGCAATGGAGAAGAACATGGAACAGATGACCAAGGGTGCCGAGAGCATCTTCAAGGCGGCGGAAGAAGCCGCCGATTTCGGCCGCGGCAATGTGGAGGCCTTCACCAAGGCTGCCCAGACCTGGGCCTCGGGCTCTCAGGACCTCGCCCGCCAATATATGGCGCTGGCGCAGGGCCTGACCGATCATGCCCTGGAAAGTGCGAAGGCGCTTTCCGGTGTGAAAAGCGTGAATGAAGCCGCTGAGCTGCAGGCGAAGTTCGCCAAGGCCGCTTTGGAGAAGATGGTTGCCGAAGGTACCAAGCTTCAGGAAGCTTCCGTGAAGCTCGCCGAAAGCGCCTTTGCGCCCGTGAATGCGCGCATGACGGTCGCGATGGAAAAGCTGGCGAAGCCGCTGGCCGCTTAAATCTTGGGCGGGGCATCTGCCCCGTTCTGGCTCGGCTGCCCCCCACCCCCCTCCTCCCCATCGGGGGGTAGCCGGCAAATGGCGTGATCCATATCAATGGGTCACGCTATTTTTTTGCCTTGAATGGACGGGCATCTTCGCAAAAGAATCGCGCCTTGAGTGTCACCAGGGCTTCACCTGGGGCCATTCGCTCCATATCCTATAGGCAGCGCAGCGTGGTAGTCTGCGCCCGGAAAGACCGAACCGACAGCATGAGCGATCAGGATAAGCGCCCGAATGACGGGCAAGGTGGTGGCGAAGGGCCGCAGACGGGCATCGTGGTCAAGGCGCGCCC
>JBIKXA010000011.1:0-36391 GCA_044356015.1 Roseomonas sp. | reverse complement strand
GTGGATGATTTCCCTTCCATGACCGAAGGGCGGATGCCGGTGCAATTCAGCATCAAGGCCGGCGTGCTGCGCGATTTGATTGACCGCACGAAATTCGCGATTTCCACGGAAGAAACACGCTATTACCTGAACGGCATCTATATCCACGCGACCGAAAGCGAAGGCCAACCGGTGCTGCGCGCTGTCGCGACTGATGGGCATCGGCTTGCGCGCGTTGAAGAACCGCTGCCGGAAGGGGCCAAGGCCATGCCGGGCGTGATCATTCCGCGCAAGACCGTGAATGAAATCCGCAAGCTGGCCGAAGAAACCCAGGATGAGATTGTGGTGCGGCTTTCGGACACCAAGGTGCAATTCGCGCTTGGTACGGTGACACTCACCAGCAAGCTGATTGATGGCACCTTCCCCGAATATGAACGCGTGATCCCCCGCGGCAATGACAAGAAGCTTGTTGTGCCGCGCAAGGATTTCGCCGATGCGGTGAAGCGCGTGGCGGCGATCAGCAGCGAAAGATCCCGCCCGGTGAAGCTCAGCCTTGGCACCAATCACTTGCGCGTTTCCGCCGCAAGCCCCGAACAGGGCGAAGCGCAGGAGGATCTGGAAGGCGATGATGTCGCCTATACCAGCGGCGCTTTGGAAATCGGCTTCCAGGCGCGTTATCTGTCCGACATCACTGATCTGGTCGAAGACAAGCTGGAATTCATGTTCGCCGATGGCGCGGCGCCGACCATTGTGCGCGATGCGTCCCGGCCGGAAGCGCTATTCGTCCTGATGCCGATGCGGGTGTGACGACGGCGCCGGGGCTTTTTCTTTCGCGCCTTAGGCTCTCGGATTTCCGGTCCTGGCGGGGTTTGGATGCGCGGTTTGACGCATCCCTGATTTGCATCGCGGGCGAAAACGGCGCGGGCAAGACCAATCTGTTGGAAGCGATATCGCTGCTGGCGCCAGGGCGAGGCTTGCGTGGCGCGCGCATGGCGGAACTTGGCCGGCAGCAATCCGGTGCGGGCCTGCCCTGGGCGGCGGCGGGGCGGTTTGAAACGCAGGCCGGCCCTATGGAAATTGGCACCGGCACGGACCCCGAAGGTGCGACAGAACGGCGCATCTATCGGCTCGATGGGCAGGCAGTGCGCAGCCAGGCGATGCTGGCGGAGCGCATGGCCGCCGTTTGGATCACGCCGCAAATGGACCGGCTGTTTCAGGAAGGGGCAAGCGGGCGGCGGCGCTTTCTGGATCGGCTGGTCTGGGCCTTGGAACCGGGCCATGCGCGGGAAGTGGCCGCGCATGACAATGCGATGGCCGAGCGGAATCGGCTGCTCGGCGAAGGCCGCGCCGATCCTGCCTGGCTGGCGGGGCTGGAAGATGCCATGGCGCGGCATGCGGTGGCGGTGGCGGCGGCCAGGCGCGCGCTGATGCTGCGCCTGAATGCCGAATTGGCGGCGGGCCGCGCCACGGGCGCTTTTCCGGCAGCGCGTTTGGAGATTGCCTGCCCCATATCGGCGGGTTTGGCTGACAGCCCAGCCTTGGCGGTGGAAGATGCCTTGCGCCAAGGCTTGGCCGCCGATCGCCGGCGCGACGCGGCGGCGGGTGGTGCGGCGCGTGGGGCGCATAAGGCGGATTTGGGCTTGATCCATATGCCGAAGGCCATCAGCGCCGAATTCTGTTCAACCGGGGAACAAAAGGCGCTGCTGGTTTCCGTGGTGCTGGCCCATGCCGCGCTGATCGCCGAGGCGCGCGGCTTCGCGCCCTTGCTGCTGTTGGATGAGGTGGCCGCGCATCTTGATCCGGCGCGTCGGGAAGCGCTTTTCGCCGCGCTCGCGGCCCTGCCCGCGCAGGTTTTCATGACCGGTACGGATGCTGAGGTTTTCGCCCCAATTGCCGGTATTGGGCAGGTCTTTGGCGCGGCTGATGGCCGGCTTTTTGCGGTCGGCTGATTGCCCCCGGAAAACGCCTTAAACTCCCCCTGCCGGGGTCGCGTTTTGTGCCGAAAAACGCTATAAGATTCTTGTGTTTTAGCATCCCCAAAACAGGAGCCCGTTACCGGCATGAGCGATGAGCCGCGCGCCGAAACTGAAGCCTATGACAGCGCTTCCATCACCGTGCTTCGCGGGCTGGAAGCGGTGCGCAAACGGCCGGGCATGTATATTGGCGACACCGATGATGGTTCTGGCCTGCATCACATGGCCTTTGAAATCATTGATAACGCCGTGGATGAGGCGCAGGCGGGTTTTGCTTCGGCCGTTTCTGTCACGCTGAATGGTGATGGCAGCGTCACGGTGCGCGATGATGGGCGCGGCATTCCCGTTGATATCCATGCGGAGGAAGGCATCAGCGCCGCCGAGGTAGTGCTGACCCGGCTGCATGCCGGCGGCAAGTTCAACCAGAATTCCTACAAGGTTTCCGGCGGCTTGCATGGCGTGGGTGCGGCGGTGGTGAATGCGCTGTCCGAATGGATGGAAGTGCGCATCTGGCGCGGTGGGCAGGAATACCGGCTGCGGTTCGAACATGGTGACACTGTAGTGCCCTGCACCGCACTCGGCCCTTCGGATCATCCAAACGGCACGGAAGTCACCTTCAAGCCATCCGCACTTACCTTCACGCGGACGGAGTTTGATTTCGCCGTGCTGGAACGCCGCTTGCGCGAATTGGCCTTCCTCAATTCCGGCTTGCGCGTTGTGCTGCGGGATGAACGCCATGCAGAGGTGCAGGAAACCAAGTTTCATTTCGATGGCGGGCTGACTGCCTTTGTCGAATGGTTGGACAAGGGCAAGACACCGCTTTTTGCGGCACCCATCAGCCTGGCCGCGCGGGAACAGGATGGCATCAAGGTTGAGCTCTCACTCCGATGGAATGACAGTTACCACGAAACCATGCTGTGCTTCACCAACAACATTCCGCAACGCGATGGCGGCACGCATTTGGCTGGCTTCCGCCAGGCGCTGACGCGCGTGGTGGCGAAGGTGGCCGATGGTATCGCCAAGAAGGAAAAGGTCGCACTCACCGGGGAAGACATGCGCGAAGGCCTGACCGCAGTGCTTTCGGTGAAGGTGCCCGATCCGAAATTCAGCAGCCAGACCAAGGAAAAACTGGTTTCATCCGAAGTGCAGCCCGTGGTGCAGGTGGCTTGCGCCGATGCGCTTTCCCATTGGTTTGAAACCCACCCCAAGGAAACCAAGGATCTTGTCGGCAAGATCCTGGATGCGGCGACAGCGCGTGAAGCGGCGCGCAAGGCGCGTGAACTGACGCGGCGCAAGGGCGTGCTGGATGTGTCATCCCTGCCTGGCAAGCTTGCGGATTGTCAGGAACGCGATCCGGCAAAAAGCGAATTATTCATCGTTGAGGGTGACAGCGCCGGCGGTTCCGCGAAACAAGGCCGTGACCGGGCCTTTCAGGCGATCCTGCCGCTGAAAGGCAAGATCCTGAATGTGGAGCGCGCGCGCTTCGACAAAATGCTCTCAAGTGCTGAAATCGGTACGCTGATCACCGCGCTTGGCACGGGGATCGGGCGCGGTGAGCCATCGGAAGGTGGCTTTGATATCGGCAAGCTTCGCTATCACCGCATTGTCATCATGACCGATGCGGATGTGGATGGCAGCCATATCCGCACGCTGTTGCTGACTTTCTTCTTCCGGCAAATGCCTGAATTGATCACGCGCGGGCATCTTTATATCGCGCAGCCGCCGCTTTATCGCGCCAAGCGCGGCCAGGAAGAACGCTACCTGAAAGATGATCGCGCTTTGGAAGATTACCTGCTGGAAAAGGCACAAAACGTGGCTAGTCTCCGCCTGCCTGATGGGCGTGACCTGACGGGTGATGCCTTCCAGGCAGAGCTTGATTTCCATCGTCAGGCAACAGCGCGCATTCGCCGGCTTTCTGGTGCCGTGCCGGCAGACATCGTGGAACAGGCAGCCATCACTGGCGCGCTGACCATGGAAAGCGATCGTGCCTTGGCCGCCGCGCAGGCTTTGGCCGCGCGGCTGGACGTGCTGGCGCCGGCCTCAGAACGTGGTTGGGTCGCTACCGCCGGCGATAACGGCCTGACACTCGCGCGCACCGTGCGCGGCGTGGGTGAACGCCATGTGCTGGATGCGACGGCGCTTCGCAGTGCCGAGGCGCGTTGGCTTGACGAACGGCGCGAAAGATTGGCGGCGGATTTCCTGGGTGGTGCGGTGCTGTCACTGGATGGCGCGGAAACGCAGGTTGTCGGGCCGCTCGCGCTGTTTGAAAAACTGATCGCGCAGGGCCGCAAAGGGCTTTCCTTTCAGCGCTTCAAGGGCCTCGGGGAGATGAATCCCGATCAGCTTTGGAAGACCACGCTTGATCCCGCCATCCGCACGCTGCTCCGCGTACGGGTTGAGGATGTGGAGGATGCGGAACAGGTTTTCTCCACCCTGATGGGCGATCTGGTGGAACCGCGCCGCGACTTTATTGTCGGCAATGCCTTGAAAGTTGCCAATCTGGACGTGTGAGGGCGATATGGGATGGGTTACGCCATCCCACCCCGCGCAGACACCGGCCAAAGGCATTCCACGCGCCCCTTGCGCACGCCAACATACCAATCATAGCGATCCACTGTCGGGTCGCAGTGGCCAGGCACCAGGCGCAGCTTCTCACCAAGCGCCGGCGCTGCGCCATCTTCAATCACCAGCTTGCCGTGTTCATCCGAGGCGCCGGCGTAGCGCAGCCCCGGGCGCTGCCACACTTGCGGCATGCCGGAATCAACTGAAACGCCCTTATGCCCGCAATCCAGTACGGCAATGCCCGGCCCTGCGGTGCTCATCATCTGCGACAGCACGAAAAGCGATTGGCGGAAGGGCGGCGCATCCTCATTCGCCGCGTAATCCGCATCCATGAAGCAATAGGACCCGGCCTGGATTTCGGTATAGACGCCGCTTGCTGCCTCATGCAGGAAAGTGCCGGTGCCAGCCCCGCCCACAATCGGGCATTCCAGCCCACGTTGGCGAAGCTGTTCCACGGTACGCCTGGAACGGGCCACGGCTTCCCCAATGGCGGCGGCACGTTCTTCCGGTGCCCGCTTGTGCTGCGCCGAACCATGATAGGCCTGCAAGCCACCAAAACGCAGATGCTTACTGGCAGCGATGCGTTCCGCGAGGGCAACGGCAGGCGGCCCATGTTCCACCCCGCCGCGCGCCATGCCGACATCAATTTCCACCAGCACTGGCAGGCGCACGCCTGCGGCTTCGGCGGCGGCTTCAATCAGCGCAATCTGCGCCGCGTCATCCACACAAAGGCCCACTTCGGCGATGCGCGCAAGTGCGGCAAGGCGGGCCAATTTGCGCGGGCTGACCACCTGGTTGGTCACCAGAATATCGGGGATGCCACCCCAGGCGAGTGCTTCTGCCTCAGCCACCTTTTGAACGCATTGGCCGACCGCGCCGCGCGCCATTTGCAGCTTGGCGATGACAGAGGATTTATGGGTTTTCGCATGGGCGCGGAGCTTCGCACCCGTCGGCGCCAGCAGGGCCGCCATGGTGTCGAGGTTGTGTTCAAAGGCATCGAGGTCAATCACCAGCGCGGGCGTATCAATATCTTCTTCGCGCATGCCGGGTTCGGCGGGCGGGTGTTGCAGCATGGGGTATCCTCCGTCAGTCGGCACCATATCATAGCCATGGCCATGTGGTCCGCGCCAATCATGCAAGTCATTGCGGCCATGCGGCAGGCACAAAAAAAGCGGCAGGGTTTCCCCTGCCGCCTTTTTGCCGAATGATCCGAAGATCAGAAGGCGAGACGGATGCCCGCCATGATCACGTCAATATTGCGGGTCGCGCTGCCGTTGAAGCTGGCGATATTGGCCGCGGTTGAATTAGCAGCCGGGGCTGCAATCGGCACATTCTCATCCTGAATGCTGTTATACGCAGCATAGAGGCCAAGGCCCGGCGCCAGATTATACAGCACGCCCACACCCATCACGGTATGCTCACGATCCTTCAAGGTGCCACCATTGTCCTGCGTGCCCTGGCCATAAACGGCGCCAAGGACCACAGAACCGATGGTGTAGGTGAGACCAGCCAGCCAATGGTTGCTGTCATCCAGGCCCTTGCGGATCGCGGTGCGGCCCACTGAGGAACCATTATACTTGCCGAAGGCGTATTCACCACCAAGGGCGAAGCCATAGGCGGCGACTTGCGCACCGAAGAAGTATGCGCTGACGGATTCGAATTCAACAGTCGCCGTCTTCGCCGGCGGATCAGCAAACATGGCGGCAGCGCCAAGCTGCAGGCCAATACCACCAAGGGTGCCGCGATAGCGAAGAGCGGCCGAGAATTCATTCTCAAGGCTCAGGCGGTCACGCTGGGTATCAACACGCTCACCTTCGCCAGCATTCGGGGCGTAGGAGAAGCCAACGTCAAAGCCGGCAAATTGCGGCGACAGGTAGATGATCTTGGTCGCGTCATTGCCGTCATTGATGCCGGAAGTGATGTAGGGGCTGCTGAACAGACCCTGATTGCTCACGAATTCATCCCACACGGCGTCGCCGCCCAGCGCACCGGCGCCAGGCGCACGCACGGCCAGCAAGGACGCGGCGCTGTCTTCCTGACCGAAGCGGAAATCACCCCAGCTGCCCCGGATGAAGCCATACATTTCGTCGAAATCGACAGTCGTATTGACCTGGTTGTCCATCTGCATTTCGAGGACAGCACCATACTGCATGCCATTGGCCGCGCGACCATCCACAAAAACATTCAATTCCATGTCATTGCGGAAATCGGTGCGCTGACGGGCCTTGCCGTGCGCGGCACCCAAACGCGTGGCGCGGTCATTATCGTCCTGGATATTCGCGCCGCTGAATTCATAGTAACCGCCAAGGCGCACGGCCAGACCGCCAGCGCCAGCCAGCGCGGCCGGCGTGGGCGCCGGCGTCAGGGTCGTTCCGCCCGAACCCGGTGCAATACCTTGGGCGAAGGCAGCCGGAGCAGCCAGCGCGAGGCCGACAACAGCCGTTGTCCCCAGAAGAATTTTACGCATTTAAGTCCTCCTCATTGCCGGAACATCCGGCGTTGATCCTCGGTCCCTGCCCCCGGCAGGAAGAAGGCTCGAAACACCCAATAGGGGCGCCCTGGCCTTCAGACCTTGAAAGACTATGATCATTTTAACGTGGCTGTCGCAACCTCTGAGACAGGCGTGACGCGACTTGGCCACATCACTGTGGCAAGCGCGCAACAGGTGTCGCCAGGCCCCCAATGGCGGCAAGGCCCGCTGCGCTGCGGGGCACAGCGCCAAGCCGCGCGGGGCTAATGCCGCCCAAGGCGATGCAGGGCGCGGGCAGCCCTCGCGCCAGTGCCGCCCAGCGCAAAGCGCCCAAACCCGGCGCGCCGGGGTGGCTTTGGGTCGGGAAAAGCGGCGACAGGAAAATGGCATCAGGCCTGAACCGTCGCGCCCGCGCGGCGCCGCGCTGCCCGCCATGGGCGGCCATGCTCATTATAATGCGGCAAGGCGCCGCCCGCCGCGCGATCAAAAAAGGCAGCAAGCCCAAGCTTTCCCGCCGATCCGGCAGATGCAGCCCTGCCCCAAGCGCCAGCGCCGCCCGCCCATCGCCCGCCACCAGCAGCCTAAGGCCACGTTGCCGGGCCAATCGCGCCACGGGGCGCAGCAGCCCCGGCGCCAGGCCACGCGCCACCACGCCCGCCCCGCGCGGCAGCGCTGCCATGGCTGCGCGCGGATCCGGCAGGCGCACCGGGTCGCTGAACAGCCATAGCCGGGGCAGGCCGCCTGCGCCTCGGCGCGCGAATCGGCCCCAGGCCGCGCGCGGCCCTGGAAGCCGGGCCGATTCCCTGCCATGTGATCCTGCCATGACCAATGCCCCTGCCATTGCCGAAAACCTCTCCCGCATTCGCGCCCGGATCGCGGAAGCCTGCGCCCGCGCCAATCGTCCGGCAAATGCCGTGACCTTGGTGGCGGTTTCCAAGACCAACCCGGTGGAGGCGGTGGAAGCCGCCCTGGCCGCTGGGCAGATGGTGTTCGGCGAAAACCGTGTCCAGGAAGCGGCGCAGAAATTCCCCCTGCTGCGCCCGGCCCATCCGGGCCTGCGCCTTCATATCATCGGCGGCTTGCAGACCAATAAGGCGCGGGATGCCGTGCGGATCGCCGATGTGATCGAAACGCTGGACCGCCCCAAGCTCGCCCAGGCCATTGCGGAAGCCATGGGCAAGGAAGCCCGCCGGCCTGATCTGCTGGTGCAGGTGAATACGGGGGATGAGGCGCAGAAATCCGGCTGCCCGCGCGCGGAAGCCGATGCCTTTATCCGCGCCGCGCGGGATGATTTCGGCCTGCCGGTGAAGGGCCTGATGTGCATCCCGCCCGCGGAAGGGGACCCCAGGCCGCATTTCGCCTACCTCGCCAACCTGGCCGCGAAGCATGGCTTGCCCATCCTTTCCATGGGCATGAGTGGTGATTTTGAAGCCGCCATTGCCGAAGGGGCGACGCATGTGCGCGTGGGCAGCGCCATTTTCGGCGCGCGCGGCTGATCACGCATCTGCCGCTTGACGCGCCGGGCGCGGCGCGGGATCACTCGCACGCTTTTCCTTGCAGGTGTTTGAGACAATGACGCGCGTCTTTTCCGGCATTCAGCCTTCCGGCGTTCCAACCCTTGGCAATTACCTTGGCGCCATCCGCAATTGGGTGCCGATGCAGGATGCGCATGAAAGCATTTTCTGCATTGTGGATTTGCATGCCATCACCGTTTGGCAAGACCCGAAGGAATTGTCGCGCCAAACCCGCGAAATGGCCGCCGCACTGATCGCCTGCGGGCTTGATCCCAAGCGCTGCACCTTGTTCGTGCAATCCCATGTGCCGGCCCATGCGGAGCTGGGGTGGATTTTCAATTGCGTCGCGCGCCTCGGCTGGCTCAATCGCATGACGCAATTCAAGGACAAGGCGGGGAAGGATCGGGAAGCGGCCTCGGCAGGGCTATATGTTTACCCCAATCTGATGGCCGCCGATATTCTGGCCTATCACGCGACCAAGGTGCCGGTGGGTGATGACCAGAAGCAGCATCTGGAATTGGCCAATGATATCGCGCAGAAATTCAATCATGATTACGGCGTGGATTTCTTCCCGCATATTGAACCGCTGATCCAGGGTGTGGCGGCGCGGGTCATGTCGCTCCGCGATGGCACGAAGAAGATGTCGAAATCCGATCCTTCGGATCAATCGCGCATCAACCTGACGGATGATGCGGATACCATCGCGCTCAAGATAAGGCGCGCCAAGACGGATGCGGAACCCATCCCGGACCATATGGCGGGGCTGGAAGGCAGGCCGGAAGCGCGCAATCTGGTGGGCATCATGGCGGCCATCACGGGCACGCTGCCGGAAAATGTGCTGCG
Organism: Roseomonas sp.; assembly: GCA_044356015.1. GTDB lineage: Bacteria > Pseudomonadota > Alphaproteobacteria > Acetobacterales > Acetobacteraceae > Neoroseomonas. The sequence goes on along the minus strand of JBIKXA010000011.1, from coordinate 27,050 downwards.
CGAACATGCCGGCCAGGGCTTCGGCGCCTTCAAGGGCACGCTGACGGAAGCGCTTGTCGCGCATCTTTCGCCGATTGCCGCTGAGATGCGGCGTCTGCTGACTGACCCCGGCGCGCTTGATGCCGCGCTGCATCTGGGCGCCGCGCGCGCCAATGCGGTGGCGGAACCCATCATGAAGCAAGCGCGGGAGATTATCGGGCTGCTGCCGGCGCGCTGATGCGCCGGTTTTCGCTTGTAAAGCACGGTTATTGAGACTTTAAGGTTTTCCCCGGAAAACGGCGTATCGAAGCGCCGGGGAAGGGGCGCCCAAGATGATCGGGCTTGACTGGGGAACCACATCCTTGCGCGCCTATCGGCTGGACCAGGCCGGGGCAGTGCTGGAAAAGCGCGAAAGCAAATCGGGCATTCTTTCCGTGAAGCCCGGTGGCTTTGCCGATGAATTGCGCAACATCGCCGGGGATTGGCTGGAAGCCGGCGAAAAGCTGGTGGTGATTGCGGGCATGGCGGGTAGCAAGCAGGGATGGGCGGAAGCGCCCTATCTGCCCTGCCCTGCAACCGTGACAGACATTGCCCGCGCGACTTTGCCCGTGCCTTTCCCCGCCACACGCGTGCGCCTGGTGCCCGGGCTGAAGGCGCGCGATGCCGATGGCTTGCCGGAAGTCATGCGCGGGGAAGAAACGCAAATCCTGGGTGTGCTGGATGATTTGCCGGAACAGGAGGCAACGCTTTGCCTGCCCGGCAGCCATTCCAAATGGGTGCGCGTGCGTGCCGGGCAAATCCTCGGTTTTTCGACACAGATGACGGGCGAGGTTTTCGCGGCACTTTCCGCCCATACGATTCTGGCGCGCAGCCTGCATCGCGGCGCGGCGCATCATCCGGGCGCCTTTGCGCGCGGCTTGGATCGGGCGCGGCAGGGCGGTGGGCTTCTGCATCAGCTTTTCGGCTTGCGCAGCCTTTCTTTGTTTGATGCCATGCCGCAGATGGAAGCGGCTTCCTATCTTTCCGGCATGCTGATCGGGCATGAGGTGGCAGCTGCGTTGGAAGCCGGCGTGGCGCCGCCGGTGCATCTGGTGGGGGCTGAGGCGCTCACACTTCGCTATGCTGCGGCCTTGGCTTCCTTCGGCATTCCAAGCGTGACGCAGGCAGAAGATGCGGCGGCGCGAGGCTTGTTTCAGATTGGTGTGGCGATCGAAGCCGCGTGAGTCAAACCGCGCTGATGATGCGCTTCATCTCGGCAGCGGTCCTTGCCCAGGTTAAACCAGAAAGCAGCTTAGCGCCCGCCGCGCCGATCTGCCGCGCCTTGGCGCGATCCGCGTAGAGGGCTTCGAGCGCGGCGAGAATTTCCTCGATATTGCTTTCACGCCAGCCGGGCGCGCTGGCAATGGCGCGTTGATCGGTCAGCGCCAGCGCCGCATCATCGCGCAGCAAATCAAGATGGCCGGTATTGGCGCTGAGGATGCTTGGCACGCCGCAGGCCATGGCCTCCATCGCGACCAGGTTGGTGCCGCCTTCGCAGCGATTGGGAAAGATGGCGGCATCGGCTTCACGCAAGATCGGCGCCAGCAAAGCATTGGGTACCACGCCAAGGTCGAGGAATTGCTCGGGCCTGATACCATTCGCCGCAACCCAGGCCGAGATATCCGGTGTGCCATCGGCGCGAAAGGGCAAAGGCGCGGCGCGGCGGGAAGCATCAATGCCGCGCGCCCCATCCGGCCAGTGATTATGCCAGGCGGTAATCAGCAGCGCGTCAGGATGGCGCGCGGCAAAAATGCGCCAGGCGGCAATCACATTATCCTGCCCCTTGCGCGCTTCCAGCTTGCCGCCGCTGAACACCACAAAGCGCCCTGGAAACAAGCCGCGCCGTGGTGCCGGGTGAAACAGCGCGGGGTCAATCCCTTGCAGCACCAACTCCACCCTGGGCACGCCATGGGCGCGCAGCACTCCCGCATTCCAGCTTGAACCGGCGATGATCGCGGCGTGCGGGGCCAGCGCTTCACGCGCCTTGGGGCCCAGCGCTTCGCGTTCGAAGAAGATCGTGCCGAAGCTGGGCCGCCCGAGTAGCTGCCCGCCATGCGGGCCGGGCTGTGCGTGCAGATCATTGCCAAGGCCCGCCAGCAGCACCGCATTCAGCGTGAGCGCTTCCGGCTTTTGCGCCAGCAATTGCGCGCGCAGCCTGCCCGAACGTGCGCGAAAGCCTGCCAGCGCATGCGCCTGCAAGGGGTCAAGCGTCAGATGCTGCGCGACCACCTCATAATCCGTCGCCGCTTCCAGCGCGTCATCGCCGGCCCAGGCCAGGGCCAGGTTCAGCCCATAAACCCCCCAGCCATGCAGCGAGGACAAGCCCCAATGGATCACGACGCGCCGAGACATCACCCGATCTTGCGCTGAAACCGGCGGAAAGACGAGGCCGCAAAAGCCATGGACAGCGCCCCCCGCCAGCGCTTATGAGCGCGTCAAAACCAAGGGATAACGCCATGCCGAACACCGCCCCATTCGCCCTTTCCCGCCGCGCCCTGATCGCTGCCGGTGCCGCGCTGCCTTTTGCCGCCCGCGCGCAAGCCGCCTGGAAGCCCTCGCGCCCCGTGACACTGATTGTGCCCTTCGCCGCCGGGTCCGGGACCGATTCTGTTTCTCGGCTGCTCGCAAGCCTTTTGGAACAGGAATGGGGTTCTCAGGTGGTGGTGGATAACCGCCCTGGCGCCAATGGCGCCATTGCCGCTGTCGCCACTGCCCGCGCCACGCCAGATGGCCATACCGTGATGATCACCACCAATAGCCCGCATGGCGCCACCCCCGCGCTGATGAAGCGCCCAACCTATGATGCGATCAATGATTTCACGCCGATCGGGCGCATGGGGACCTATATCTTCGTGCTCGCGGTGAATGACCAGGTGCCGGCGCGCAACCTGCAGGAGTTTCTGGCGCTTGCGCGGTCTCAGCCCGGCAAGCTTACTTATGCTTCGGGCAATACCACCGGCGTTGTGGGCGGGGCGATGCTGACCTCGCTTGGCAATATCCAGATGGAGCACGTGCCTTATCGCTCCACCCCGCCGGCCATGACGGATGTGATATCCGGGCGCGTCACCGGCATTATCGTGGATGTCGCGGCGTCGCGCGGCTTTTTGCAGGACGGCAAGCTGCGGTCACTTGGCATTACTTCCGCCACGCGCACACCTTTGTTGCCGAATGAACCGACGCTGGCGGAAGCCGGGCTGCCGGGCTTTGAATTGCTGTCCTGGATGGGCGCGGTGGGGCCGGCGCGCATGCCGGCAGAAATCGTGACCGCCTGGAATGCGGCGCTGCGTAAGGTATGGGAAAGGCAGGAAACCGCTGATCGGCTCGCGCGTTTTGGGATTGAGCGCGTGACCTCGACGCCCGAGGAATTCGGCGCCTTCATCCGCAGCCAGATCGAAACCTGGGCGCGGCAGATCAAGGCGGCGGGGATCGAGCCAGAGTGAGTGTGTCAAATTTTGACCATTTGAGGCAGCGCAAGCCTTGATATCGCCACCTTTGCTTACCATTTAAGCATAACGCGCACCGGGGAGGGCTGCGCCAACCGTTTTCCAAAGGGGATCATCATGTCCAATTCCAATAATGCTACCGCCCAAGGGCTTGAGCGTATTCTTGCGGAACTGGCCGATTCCTGCCCGGTCGAGCGTGCGCGGCTTGAAGCCGCGGCGCGGATCCTGACCGCCGCGCGCCGCGCTGCTGGCCTGCCTCTGCCGTCTTCTGACGCTTCTCGCGCCGTGGCTGAAATCCTGCGCCATTGGGATGCCGAAGCGGTGACGGCGCTGGAATATGCCGAAACCCTGCCGGAAGCGGCCTTGGACCGCCTGTTGCGCGCCGCCCCGGCCTGGGCCGCCGCTGCCAGCCGCGCGCTTGCCAAACCCGATCGGCACGCCGCCTGATTTATTCACGGCCCCGCTATTCGGCCCGTCTGCCGCAAGGTGGTCGGGCCGTTTTCATTTTGGCCCTGTTCCCGAAGCCTGCCCGCCGGCCTATATGTAACACTCAAAGGCCATGGGCCGGAGTTTCAGTGCCATGATGGAAAAACGAAGCAAGCCAAACGGACCGCGCCGGGTGCTGCTGCTGACTGGCGCCTCACGCGGGATAGGCCACGCCACGGTAAAGCGCTTTTCCGCTGCTGGCTGGCGCGTGATCACGGTGTCGCGGCAGCCCTTCCCGGAACAATGCCCCTGGGAAATGGGGCCTGAGGATCACATTCAGCTTGATTTGGGCGACCCCGCGCTGACCGAGGCAATGATCCCCGAAATCCGCGCGCGCCTGGCGCCAGATGGCGGCATGCTGCATGCGCTGGTGAATAATGCCGCGATTTCGCCAAAGGGCGAAGGCGGTGCGCGGCTTGGCACGCTGGCGATGCCGGCGGATGGGTGGCTGCGCGTCTTTCAGGTGAATTTCTTCGCCCCCATTCTGCTTGCGCGCGGCCTGGTGGATGAATTGGCCCGCGCCAATGGTTCGGTGGTGAATGTGACGTCCATCGCCGGCGGGCGGGTGCATCCCTTCGCGGGCGCGGCCTATTCCACTTCCAAGGCGGCGCTGGCGGCACTCACGCGCGAAATGGCAGCGGATTTCGCGCCGCGCGGTGTGCGGGTGAATGCGATCTCACCGGGGGAGATTGATACCTCCATCCTTTCCCCCGGTACTGAGAAAATCGTGCAGGAACAAATCCCGATGCGCCGGCTTGGCCGGCCAGAGGAAGTGGCGCAGGCGATCTATTTCCTCTGCACCGAGGCGTCTTCCTATGTGAATGGCGCGGAAATCCACATCAATGGCGGGCAGCACGTTTAGGTTTGCCTGAGACGTGACACCCGCCCCGCGCGCGAGCCTGGCGGCCCTTGGGCTGCTATTGCCGCTGCTGAAGCCTTATTGGCTGCGCGTGATTGCTGCGATTGCGGCGTTGTTGTTGGCGGCAGGGCTGACATTGGCGCTTGGCCAGGGTCTCAAGCATCTGATTGATGATGGCTTCGCCGGCGGGCCGGGCGCGCTTGATCGCGCCGCGCTGGTGATGGGCGTTTTGGTGACCGCCTTGGCGATCAGCACCACCGCGCGGTTTTATCTGGTGTCCTGGTTGGGCGAACGGGTGGCGGCGGATTTGCGCCAGCGCTTTTTCGATCACGTCACCGGGCTTTCGCCGAGCTACTTCGAAACCGCACGCATCGGCGATGTCATGTCGCGGCTGACGGCGGATGTCGGGCTGCTGCAATCCCTGATTGGTTCAGCGATTTCCATGGGGGTGCGCCAGGCCATCACGGGTGTCGGTGCCTTCATCATGCTGGTGCTGACAAGCGCGAAGCTTGCTGGGCTGATTGCGCTGATCCTGCCTTTGGTGGTGCTGCCGCTGATATTTTTTGGCCGGCGCGAAAGGCGGCTTTCCAAGGCCGCGCAGGAAAGGATCGGCGCGCTGGCAGCGCAGGCGGAAGAAACGCTGGGTGGCATTCGCGCCATTCAATCCTTCACGCAGGAAGGCCGCGCGCGCGCGCGTTTCGCTGCGGGATCGGAAGAGGCGGTAAGTGCGGCACTCAGGCGCGTATTCTCCCGCAGTCTGCTGATCCTGGCGGTGATCCTGCTTGGCTTTGGCGCGGTGACCTTCAGCCTTTGGGTAGGCGGGCGCGATGTGATCGAGGGGCGGATTTCAGGCGGGGAGCTGACCGCCTTTGTGTTTTACGCCGTTCTCATGGCCTCATCAGGTGCGACGGTCAGCGAATTATGGGGCGAGATTCAGCGTGCGGCGGCGGCGGCTGACAGGCTTGGCGAAGTGCTGGCGGTGGCGCCTGCCATCGCCGCGCCGGCCAACCCCGTGCCTCTACCGCCCGCGCAAGGGCGCGTGGTGTTTGAAGGTGTCACACTGCGCTACCCGACGCGGCCCGATAGCGCGGCACTGACGGATTTCAGCCTGGTGGTGGAACCGGGGGAATCGATTGCGCTGGTCGGCCCTTCCGGTGCCGGCAAGACATCCGTGCTGTCCCTGCTGCTGCGCTTTTATGACCCAAGCGCGGGGCGAATCCTGCTGGATGGGGCGGAAATCACGCGGCTTGACCCGCGCGCGCTGCGCAGCCGCCTGGGGCTGGTGCCGCAGGAACCCGTGATTTTCAGCGCGAGCATTGCCGAAAACATTCGCCTGGGCCGGCCCGATGCCACCGATGCCGAAGTGGCCGCGGCAGCTGAGGCCGCAGCAGCAGCCGATTTCATCGCCACCCTGCCGGATGGCTATGCGACGGAGCTCGGCACGCGCGGTGTGACGCTTTCCGGCGGGCAGCGCCAACGCATCGCCATTGCGCGCGCCATCCTGCGCGATCCGACCGTGTTGCTGCTGGATGAGGCGACGAGTGCGCTTGATGCGGAAAGCGAATTCGCGGTGCAAAAGGCGCTCGCGCGGCTATGTGAGGGGCGCACAAGCATTACGGTTGCGCATCGTCTGGCAACCGTCAGGCGCGCCGATCGGATTGTGGTGATGGATCAGGGACGCATTGTTGCGACTGGCACGCATGAGGCGTTGCTCGCTGAAGGCGGGCTTTATGCCAGGCTGGCGGCGCTGCAATTCACGGATGGGGCAGGGTAGGGCGCCGCAGCTTCACGCCAAGGCCCGACGCAGGAATAACCCAACCGGCACCATGCCGGGGATCACTTCCCGCACGAAAATCTGAAGTCGCGCAAGGAATTCTGGCAAGGCCGCAGGTGGCGCGGGCGGCGCGCCAAGGGCAGCGATCAACCCCGGCGCGGCATGGCGCGCGGCTTCAACGGCGGCATCACGCGCGCTGCGCAAACCTTGATCGGCATGGAGAGGCGCCAGCAATCCCGAGAGTTGCGCGAGGAATTCCGGCCAAAGCGCCAGATGCAGATAAAGGCTTGGCACCACCGCCGCATCCGATAGCCCATGCGCAGCCGTGAGTGCGCTGATCTCTGCCTGTTGCGCGGGTGGCAAACTGGCCAAGCGCGGCAAGGGCGGCGGTGCTGGCAACATCGCGCCTCGTGGCGCGGGGGCAGCGCGCTCACCCGGCGCCATGCCCTGGCTTGGCTGGGCGGGCATGGCGCCCGCCCGTGGCTGCGTTTCGCGCCGGCATTCTTGGAAGCGAGGCAGGCCCAAGGTCGTTGCGCCTAGCGATCAAATTGATTGTATACCACCTGCTCTGGGTCACTGGACAGCCTTCTGACTTTGTCTGATCGCGGCGTTCAAGCTACCGATTGTCGCCCTTTGGCTTACCGATGCCGCAGCGCGCATCGGGCAAGTTTACGCCGCTTTTTGGGGACTAAATCCGGAAAACGAAGCCACGGCTACCTGGCAAAGACCTGAGTGGGGAAGGTCTTGATTATACCGCCATTGCCTTGCCAATCATTTCCTGAATATGCGCTTTAAGCTTGAAGGAGCGGTCCGCCTCCAAAACGACCGAGCAATGCCGTTCAAGGAACAGCGCGCTCGTATCAAGTGAGACGACATTGTCATCCAGCCCAGCAAGATTAGCTACAAAGCTGAAGTTGGGCAGTACTTCCGCAATGGGATCAGGTGCGCGGTAAATGACATGGCTGACCGCCGCTATCTCAAGAGCCATATCCGTCGCCCATCCGGGCCTGGACTCCAGGATTTGGTTTATTCCTGCCATTGCCTGATACACCTCCGCAGCATCACCCATGAAGAAGCGTGGGTATGGCAGAAATTTCCCACTAAGGTCGCGGGGCGCGGTAAGCGTGGCCAGAGCTTCCATTATCTTTGAAAATCTGCCGAGCCTTTCCCGCCGCCCATAAGCAACGCACATCAACGCGTTCATGCGTGTTCGGAAGGGGGAATTCAGAAAGATAGTGCTGCCCGCATCAAGGCACGCAACCTTCACTCCCTTGGGAAGGGGTCGCAACAAATCGGCCAGGTCGCGGTGAAAGCCCCCATCACCTCGCGCGGGGGGCAGCGCGGTCAAGGTGGCACCAAAGCGCAGAGCCAGGTCAGAAACATCAAGGGCCAAATCCTGGTTGATCCCAAGCAGGACCTTACCGGCAAATCCCGCCTGACGTAGTGACACAAGCAGAGCGGCCACGCCCTTCCTGGTGGCCTTGGCGGAAACATGGCCGACAACAATTTGATTTGTGTCTTCTTCTGCTACAGCTGTCGCTTGTGTTGGCTTGCCGCCAAATTTTCGCTCAACCAATTTCGCTAGTTCCGGGTGCCGATCCCATTGATGGATGATGGGGGGAACATGCCCTGCTGCGGCGGTCACCACATCCCCGACAATGCCATAGGAAGCTTCCGCACCAACAGCGAGCGTGAGCACATGATCAGCATTTGGATGAATGACTGCCAAGGCCGGTCTTCGCATCCAAAGAATGAAATTATGAATTCCCTGATCAACGCCTCGAATCCGCATGCCGCCTGATTGCTGGCGCATCTCGTCAATCATCATGCCGGTATACGCCAGCATGCCTGCGTGATCTCCTATGGTGATGCCAGAGCAGCAAATCGGCATGGCGCCGATAACGGATGCCACATCTTGCCCATAGGCGTCGTGCAACCAGCGGAGATTATTGCTTTCCCGATCAATTGGCACGTTCGCCGATTCCAGGAAAACATGAAAGCCGGGGGTCTTTGATTGCGTTATAATAGATGGATCGGCCTGGAAGATGACATCACGAACATCGCTGAACATTACAAAATTCAACGCATGCTGATGCCCCGACAGAAAATCGAAATACATAAGGTAGCGTGTTAATTGCTGATCCATATTGCGCTTAAGAAAACCTGCAGCCGGTCTTGTTTCAACGCCATAGGCTTGAATTGCGCGCAGCGTTTCTGCGCTAAGGTTATTCACGTAAAGCACAACGCAACCCTGATACGCAGTTGCCGCAAGGCTATTGAGGAAGGGTGCAATTTTTCCGAAATCATAATTCGTGACCAATCCAATCACGACTTTATCGGTATCTTTCCCGAACCGCATCGAAACCTCTCGTCCTGGCTATCGAACAATAGTCGTTTTCCAAGCTTCGGGGAATATGGCGCTCGTGCAATTAATTCGCAGGAAGGCCGTCGGAGTATTGCCTGAAAACTTGCCAGTCGCAATGCCCAGCACAACAGCAAGAATGTCGAGATTTTGCCGCAACATGCTTCCAAATCTGTCTATTGTCTTCGTGAAGTCGTAATTGGCTCCTTACACCTTCCCAAACGTCACATCCCGCGTCGCGGCCAGAGCCTGATAGGCGCCGCGCACAGACTTCGCCCCATGCACGCGTTCCAAGGGCCTCAGCATGAAATGCCCGCGTGCCGTGCTGTGAGCAACAGGAGGTTGAACGCCGCCCCCGCCGCAGCGCCAATCAGGTGCGCGGCGGGGGCGAAAAGCTTCAGGCTAACCGGGCAGACAAAGCGTGGCGCAATCGCCGCGAGGAAGCCGGGCAGGATGGTTGCGCCAATGCTGCGCTTCAGCGCCTAAGGCAGGGCGAGCCGCACGGCGAAATAGCCAGATTCGGCGGCAAGATCAGCGCGCCCGCGCCCGATTGTCCAAAAACCTAACCAGGTATGCCGCCATGGCGTCAAGCCAGCGCACGCCGCAGAAATACCCCCACCGGCACCATGCCGGGGATCACCTGATCCACAAAAACCGCAAGCCGCGTCAGGAATTCGGGCAAGCCCGGCGGAGAGGTTGGCGCTGGCCCAAGGGCCGCGATCAGCCCTGGCGCGGCATCACGCGCGGCGGCCACGGCAGCATCACGCGCGCGCATCAGGCCCTGTTCCGCCTGCAATGGCGCCAGCAATTCGGGCAGCCGCGCCAGAAATTCCGGCCAAAGCGCCACATGCAGATAAAGGCTTGGCACCACCGCCGCATCCGTTAGCCCATGCGCTGCCGTGAGTGCGCTGATCTCTGCCTGTTGCGCCGGCGGCAAATCCGCCAATCGCGGCAAGGGCGGCGGTGCCGACAGCATCGCGCCTCGTGGCGCGGGGGCGGGGCGCGCGCCCGGCGCCATGCCCTGCGCGCGCAGCAGAATGGCCGAAAGCAAAGCGAGGTTTGTCAGATTGCCGCGATTGTAGATTTCAACCAAAGCCGCAATCGCCGCGTGATCCTGCGGCTTCGCTGATGCTGCGGGCATTGGCAGCGTGATGGCCGCCGCAATGCCATCCCGCGCCGCTGCCGCAGCACCGGAAGCCAGCGCCGGTGCGGCCTGCGCCCAAAGCCATTCCAGCACACCAGGCAGCGCCGCCGCGTGGCGCCAGATCAGATTGACCTGGCCGATGCCGATGCCTTCATTCAAGGCGGCGTAAATCGCGGCAATCGCGGGGGGCGCCTCGGCTTCGCGGATTTCAGGCAGGCTGGTGGCGGACATGGTTTGGAACCCCCTCTGGCCACGCATGATGCCCCCCAGGCGCGGCCCGCACCATCCCCGGCAATCAGCCTTTTTACGGCGTGACCAGCACTACAGCTTGATGAACCCCACCCTGTCCAACCCGCACGCCGCGCGCTAAACGCGCCCAATGCGCTTCGAACCAACGCCCCGCCCCGCCCTTGCTGAAATCCCCGGCTCGCTCATTCGCGAAGTCTCCGAAGCCGGGCGCTATATGCAAGATGTCATTCCCCTCTGGTTCGGGGAACCGGATACCGTCACGCCGGATTTCGTGCGCGATGCGGCGAAGCTGGCGTTGGATGAAGGCAAAACCTTCTACGCGCCCAATCCAGGTATCCCGCCGCTGCGTGAAGCCATCGCGGCTTACCTCAAACGCAATAATCGGCCCGTCGCCACAGCGCGCGTCGCCGTCACCGCATCGGGCGTCAATGCGCTGATGCTGGTGGCGCAGGCGCTGCTTTCTCCCGGTGATCGCGTGGTGATCCCAACCCCCGCCTGGCCCAATATGGATGGCATTGCGCGCGTGATGGGCGCGGAAGTCACCGATATGCCCCTTCGCCTCATGAACGGTATCTGGCGCGCGGATTTGGATGAATTGCTGGCGGCGATCACGCCGCAAACGAAGCTCCTGTTCCTGAACAGCCCCGGCAATCCCACGGGTTGGACTCTGACGGGCGCGGAACAGCGCGCCATCCTGGAAAAATGCCGCCAGACCGGCACCTGGATCCTGGCCGATGATGTCTATGAAAGGCTCTATTTCGCCGGCGATGCCGCGCCGTCCTTCCTTGAGGTTGCGGATGAACAGGATCGTGTGGTCTCGGTCAATTCCTTCTCCAAATCCTGGGCCATGACGGGCTGGCGCTTGGGCTGGATTGTGGCGCCGCCGGCGCTGATGGATGCGATCGGCAAGCTTAATGAATTCAACATGTCCTCAGCGCCCACCTTCATCCAGCATGCGGGTGTGGTGGCGCTGGATAAGGGCGATGGCTTCATCGCGGAAACCCGCGCACGCTATTTGAAGGCGCGCGATATCGCGCATGCGGCGCTGTCTGCCGTGCCCGGCATCACGGCACCCCGCCCGGATGGCGCGATGTATCTGTTCCTGAAGGTGGAAGGCTGCACGGATAGCCTGGCGTTGGCCAAATCCCTGCTGCATTCGGCCCGCGTTGGCATCGCCCCTGGCGCGGCCTTCGGCGCGGGCGGGGAAGGCCATTTGCGCCTTTGTTTCGCGCAATCCGAAGCGCGCATTCGTGAGGCCAGCGGGCGTCTCGCGGAGGCGCTCAGCAAGGGCTGATTGGCGCTACTGGCGCAATTCCCCGGCGAATTCCAGAATCTCGCGGGATCGTGTGACGCGGCTGCCCCAAACCCGGTCAAACTCCGCGATCATGGCCGAAAGCGCGGGGGAGCCCGGCAGCGCCTCGGCCGCCGCTACGCTCGGGAATTCGTAAAAGGCGAAATGGAGCGAGGGGTCCGTCTTGCTCCAGCAGCGCCAGGCATGGGCAACGCCAAAGGCCGCCAGCGCATCGGGCAGATGTTCCTTTTCATACCAGGTGTCGAAGGCGGGGCGGTCGGCGGGGTCCGCGACCACGGCGCGCACCATGAAGAAGGCCTTTGGCATGGGGGGAGGTCCTGTTGCTGGAAGGTGATGGCCATTGGGCCATATCGGCGGGGCCGCGGCAATGCCGGCGCCCCCACATTGCGCCCGGCACGGGAAGCGAACGCGCTTGTGCCTGAGGGCAAAGCCCTGCCACTATATATTGGAAGTCGTATTGCCCGAGTCGCCCCGAGTCGCGCGTTTCTTATTTGTTCGCGTTTATGCCTGTAATGCCCTGAAAAATATGGATTAAGCTTTCCAGGTCTCGATCAAGCTGTTCGTTTTGTGTTCAGGCTCCCCAAGGATGCATGATTCCGGGGGTGCGAATCGGGCGCCGAAACGCTGCCTCAGCGCCGCGCCAAAAGCAGCGCCAGCACCATGATCGCAGCCCCCGCCAGCCCCAAGGTCACCGGCAGGCCAAAGACCATCGCCCCCAGCCCATAAAAGATCGGCCCAAGAGATTGGCCGCCGAAAAACGCAAAGGCATGCAGCGACATGGCGCTGCCGCGCGCCTGGGGGGCAAGCTCGGTCGCCCGCGTCTGGATGGCGTTGTGGATCATGTAAAAGCCAAGCCCAAGCCCAAGCCCTGCCAGCGTCGCCACCACCAGGGATGGCGCCACGGCAAAGCCGATCAGCGCCAGGGCGCCCGTCGCACCACCCATGCGGATGACGCCCGCCTGGCCAAAGCGCCGCAGCAGGGGCGCCACCAGCGCGGCGAATAGCAGCCCGCCCAGGCCAAAGGCGCCAATGGCAAAGCCCGCTTCCATGGTGCTGCCGATGGCGCGTTCGATCAGCAAGGGGGCGATGAAGGGGAAAACGCCAAAAACCAAGCCGCCTTCCACCGCAACAGCGGCGAATAGGGGCAGGGCGGCGGGGTTGGCGATAATGCCGCGATAGCGTTGCAGCGCCACCATGGGGTCATAGCGCGTCATCACCTCGCGCGGGGCGCCGCGGGCGGCCAGGATCAGGGCGGCCAGGCCAAGAAACGCCGCGATGGCGCAAACTACCAGCACGCCGCGCCAGCCCGCCACCGCCGCGATCGGCCCCGCTACCACGCCGCCCGCAATCTGCCCGCTAATGCCAAAGACCAGAATGCGCGACAGCGCCACTTGCCGGTATTTCAGCGATACCGCATCGCCCATGATGGCAAGCGTCAGCGGCATCATGCCCCCCGCCGCCATGCCGGAAGCGGCACGGAAGGCCATCAGCCAGCCAAAACTGGCTGAGACCGCCGCCGCCAGCAGCATCACCCCCAGCATCGCGACACAGATCATCACAATCCGCCGCTTGCCGATGGAATCCGCAACCGGCCCCAGTATGGGCTGCACCAGGGCGAAGGGGAGCGTATAGGCGGTGCCGAGCAAGGCGGCCTCGGCCGCTGTCACGCTGAATTCCCCGGCGATTTCGGCAACCGTCGGGTCGGTCACGCGTGTCGCAAAGGCGCCGGCGAAGACCGCCGGGCCGAAAATCGCCAGCACGCGACGCATCTTGGCCTTTTCGGCGGCTTCGCTTTCTTCGCTTGCCGTCACGCGCGGGCGGCTTTGGCGGCGGCGATGAAGGCGGCAATGGCGGCGGGGTCCTTCACACCGCGCGCGCGTTCAACCCCGGAAGACACATCCACCCCCGGCGCGCTGGAAGCCGCGATGGCCCGGGCGACATTGGCCGGCGTCAACCCGCCCGCAAGCAGCCAGGGGCGCGGTGGGTGTTCGCCCTGCATCAGCGCCCAATCAAAGGCCTGGGCATTGCCGCCGGGCAAGGCGCTATCCGGCGGGGGAGGGGCATCCAGCAGGAAGTAATCCACCTGATCGGCGTAATCGGTCAGGCGCGCCAGATCGGCCTTGCTGCCAATGCCAAGCGCCTTCATCACCGGCTTGCCGAAACGGGCGCGGATTGCGCCAGCGCGGGCCGGGCTTTCCTCGCCTTGGAGTTGCAGGATATCGAGCGGCACCTCGGCCAGTGTCGCGGCCAGCATGGCATCATCCGGGTCCACAAACAGCCCGACGCGCTTCGGGCCATTGCGGTAGGACCGCGCGAGGATACCGGCTTCAGCGGCTGTCACGGCGCGCGGGGAGGGCGGGAAGAAGACAAACCCCACCATATCCGCGCCTGCCTGCCGTGCCGCATCCAGGGCGGCAGCGTCCTTGATGCCGCAAATCTTGACCAGCATGCCTAAAGCCCTGCCGCGATGGAGGCCGCCGCCGCTGCCGGGTCCGCCGCGCCGGTGATGGGCCGGCCCAGCACGATCCAATCTGCCCCGGCGGTAACCGCCTCGGCAGGTGTCGCGGTGCGGGCCTGATCGCCCGCAGCACTGCCAGTGGGGCGCACGCCCGGCACCACCAGGAAAGGGGCAGGGCCAAGCGTTGCGCGGAGTATCCCGGCTTCCTGCGGGCTGCAGACCAGGCCATCCGCCCCGGCAGCGATGGCAAGCCGCGCCAGGCGCAGCACCTGGTCGGCGGGGCTGGCCGCGACACCCGTGCTGGCCAGGGTATCGGCGTCAATGCTGGTGAGTACCGTGACCGCCAGCAGCATGGGGCGATCGGCGCCGGCTTTCTCGGCCTCGGCCCGCGCGGCGGCGATCATGGCGGCACCGCCCGCGGCATGCAGCGTCATCATGGCCGGCTTCAGTGGCAGCAGGGAACGCACCGCGCCGGCCACGGTGTTTGGAATGTCGTGCAGCTTCAGGTCAAGGAAAATGGGGCGATGCCGCGCCATGCTGCTGACAATGGCGGGGCCAGCCGCGGTGAAAAGCTCCAGCCCCACCTTCAGCAGCCCGCAATGGGGCGCGAGGCTTTCGGCCAGGGCCTGGGCGCGCGCCGCATCCCCTGAATCAAGAGCCGGGATGATGCGGGCGGCGCCGCTTTGCGGGCGGGCGATCATGCTTTGGTCAGGGCCTTTTCGTCGGAGGCTTGCTTGGCGGTGTTGAGCGCCTTCACCTCGGCTTCCAGGGCGGTGACGCGGCGTTCGGCGGCGCGGCCCCTTCGGCGTGCTGGCAGGGCAGCCACCCAGGCAATCAGGGCGCCCAGCAGGAAGGCGACGGCGGCGATGGAGAGCACGGCGATGGAGGCCGAGGCTGTCCAGGCAAGATCAAAGGGCCAAAGACGCAATTCGATGCTCTGCGGGTTCGAGAGCATGAAGAGCACCACAAGAATGGCGAGGGGCAGGAAGATGAACCAGCGCATTGCAGGGCCTTACAATCCGTTCGGGAATGATTTCATCTCTTGAGGAAACTTATGGTGCTGAGGCGTATGGCAGCCAACCCAAGACCCCTTGTCGCTAACGGGTCGGGAAAGCCCCCGTCCTTCGCCAGACGGATACAGCGTTCGAGCCACAGAATTATCCTTTCCACAACCCACCGCTTCGGCAAATCCTGACAACCGGATGCGGCCATGGATTGCCTGTTGGTTTCGAGGGTTAGAGTTCAGCATATACGCCTGAGCGCAGCCCAGAAGAAAGGTCCCAGACGACCATCATGAGCGTAGGGCTTGGCGGGGACCGGATAAAGCCCATGGGTGTCGCCATGTCCGTGGCGCAGCTATCCCGGTTTTGTATTTCTGCCTGATGAACTTACGCGGGGCCCGATCATGTGGCGGCCCTGAATAGGCGATCAGGCTGAGGTTAAGGTTCGTCTTACGACCCCCTATAGGTCGAATAACTCCAGGGCGAACAGAGCAGCGGCACATGGTAATGCCCCTGATCGGCCGAAAGCCCAACCGCGAGGGTCACAACATCCAGAAAGGCGAGATCGTTGCCCTGGCCGCGCGCGCGGAAGTAATCCGCCACCGCGAAGCGCAATTCATAGCGCCCGGGCTGAAACTCCGCCGCACTCATCAGCGGGCCATCGGTGCGGCCATCGGCATTGGTGCGCTTGGTGGTCACCAACACCGGCGCGGGGTCCATGCGCCAAAGCGCCACTTCCATGCCCTCGGCGGGAATGCCTTCAGCCGTGTTCAGCACATGCGTCGAAAGGGAACCGGGTCCGCTGCGGGCCATGGTGTTTTCCTTCACTCCAAGGGCGCGCCGGCGGCGACCCAGGCGATCAACTTGGCGCGTTCCTCGGCGGTGATTTCGGTCATATTGCCGGGGGGCATGGCCTCGGTCTGTACCTGCTGGCGCATGGAAGCCGCCCAGCGGCGGATTTGCGCCGGGGTTTCCATGATCACGCCCTTGGGCGCCGCCGCAATACCTTCAAAGCTTGGGCGGGCGGCATGGCAGCTCACGCAATGGGCGGCGACGATGGCCTGAACTTCGGCAAAGGCTGGCACCTCGGCGGTGGAGAAATCCTTTTTGCCGGATTGCACGATGAAGAAGGCCGCGACCATGGCCGCCACCGCGCCGCCGGGCAGCCAAAGCGCATTCCGCCCCTGCTGGCGCAGCACGAAATATTGCCGCACCAGCGCGCCGGCCAGGCCAATCACCAGCAGGATCAGCCAATTCAGCGGGTGCTGCCAGGTCATTGGGTAATGCGGCGAGATCATGATGAAAATCACGGGCAGCGTCAGGTAGGTGTTATGCACACTCCTTTGCTTGCCCCAGCGGCCATATTTGGGATCGGGCGTTGCCCCCGCACTCATCGCCGCGACCATTTTGCGTTGGCCCGGGATGATCACCATGGCGACATTGGCGACCATGATGGTGCCAGTCATCGCCCCCACCTGCAAAAACGCACCGCGGCCCGAGAATATCTTGCAGGAAACATAGGCCACCACGGCCAAAGCCACGGCGCCGATCACGCCCAACAGCGCCTCATTCTCCCCGAGTTTGGATCGGCACACCAGATCATAAGCCACCCAACCACCCACCAGCATCGCCGCGCTGATGCCAATGGCCTGCCAGGGGGAAAGGGGCATCACGGCAGGGTCAATCAAATAGCTGGATGCCTGGCCCCAATAGATCAGCACAAACAGCGCGAAGCCGCTGATCCAGGTCCAATAGGCTTCCCATTTGAACCAATGGAGCTTTTCCGGCAGCTTTTCCGGCGCCAAGAGGTATTTGCGCTTGTAGTAGAAGCCCCCGCCATGGATCGCCCATTGCTCACCACGTACCAGCGGGTTCTTGTCAGTCGGCGGGTCAAGCTGATTGTCGAGCGAGATGAAATAGAAGGATGCCCCGATCCAGGCGATGCCCGTGATCAGGTGCAGCCAGCGTATGGCCAGATTGACCCATTCGGAGAGGGCGGCGAAATCCATCTTCTATCCCAGGCAAAAGGCTTCTGTTGCACTGCCACAATGCGTCGCAAGATGCGATTACGGCAAGGGGAAAGGCGCGCCGGGGCGGTTTGCCCCTTGAAACCGGGGCGAATGAGGCGCAGGAACCCGCCCCCATGAGCCCAACCCGCCTCTCCCTCCCCAAGGACCGGATCAAGATCCTGTTGCTTGAGGGTATCTCCGATAGCGCTGTCGAGCTTTTGGCCGATGCTGGCTATCGTTCCGTGAAACGCGAAAGCAAGGCGCTGGATGGCGCCGTGTTGGCCCGCGCGCTGAAGGGCGTGCATGTGCTGGGCATCCGGTCCCGGACCCAGGTGACGGAAGACGTGCTGGCGGCTGCGGATCGGCTGATCACCATTGGCTGCTTTTGCATCGGCACCAATCAGGTGGCGTTGGAAGCGGCGGCGGCGCGCGGCATTCCGGTATTCAACGCGCCGTTTTCCAATACGCGGTCGGTTGCGGAACTCACGCTCGGCGAAATCATTATGATGATGCGCGGCATCTTCCCGAAATCCAATGCCGCACATCGTGGGGAATGGGACAAATCGGCGGCCAATAGCTGGGAAGTGCGCGGCAAGACGCTTGGCATTGTGGGCTATGGCAATATCGGCGCGCAGCTTTCGGTGCTGGCAGAAGCCTTCGGCATGCGGGTGATCTATTACGATCACACCACCAAGCTGCCGCATGGCAATGCTCAGCCCATGCCAAGCCTGCATGCGCTGCTGGCCGAATCCGATGCGGTCACGGTGCATGTGCCCGAAACGCCTGAAACCATGGGCATGTTTGGTGAGGCCGAAATTCGCGCCATGAAGCCGGGTGCGGTTTTTGTGAATAATGCGCGCGGTACGGTGGTGGATCTGGAAGCGCTCGCAGCGGCTTTGAAGGATGGGCATGTGTTGGGCGCGGCGGTGGATGTTTTCCCCGTGGAGCCATCCCGGAATGGGGAGGCGTTTGTCTCCCCCTTGCAGGGTCTGCCGAATGCGATTTTGACCCCACATATCGGTGGCAGCACGGGGGAAGCGCAGTCGCGCATCGGCCAGGAAGTGGCGCGGAAATTGATTGATTTTTCGGATACGGCGGCGACTTTTGGCGCGGTGAATTTCCCGCAGGTGCAATTGCCGGCGCGGCCATCGGGCGCGCGTTGGACCCATGCGCATCGGGACACGCCCGGGATGCTTTCGCGCATCAATGAAATCTTTGGCCGGCGCGGCTTGAACATTTCCGCCCAGTATCTCCAGACCGCCGGCAATATCGGCTATCTGGTGATAGATAGCGCCGAGGCGCGGAAGGAGGCGGAGGAGATTCTGGCTGAACTCCGCGCCCTGCCAGGCACGATCCGCGCGCGGTTGATTTACGAACGGCATTGAATGGGGGGCTTTGGCGGGGCTGGTTTTTCGGTCTCGCCCAGTTTCTTTTTTGATTGATCTCCGCTAAGGGATGTCAACTTAACCTGACACAGGTGTTTCATGGATCGCACGCTTGCGGGGCGCTCAGCGCTCGTCACCGGTTCAACCTCGGGCATTGGGCTTGGCATTGCGCTGCTGCTGGCCGAAGCGGGTGCCAAGGTGATGCTGAATGGCATGGGCCGGCCTGAGGATATCGCCGCGGCGCGTGCCAAGGTGGGGGCCGCGATGGGGGGCGGGGATGCGCCCTATTCAGGTGCCGATCTATCGAAGCCGGCTGGCGTGCGCGCCATGGTGGCGGAAGCCGAAGCGGCTTTCGGTGGCGTGGATATCCTCGTGAATAATGCCGGCATCCAATTCGTGAGCCCCGTTGAGGATTTCCCGGAAGACAAATGGGATGCGATCATTGCGATCAATATGTCGTCCAATTTTCACGCGATCCGCGCGGCGCTGCCGGGGATGAAGAAGCGCGATTGGGGGCGGATCATCAATATCGCTTCCGCGCATGGCCTGGTGGCCAGCCCCTATAAGGTTGCTTATGTGGCCGCCAAACATGGCGTGGTGGGCATGACCAAGGTGGTGGCTTTGGAAATCGCGGAAACACCCATCACCTGCAATGCGATCTGCCCTGGCTTTGTGCGAACGCCCTTGGCGGAAGCGCAGGTGAAGCCGCTTGCGGATAAGTTTGGCATTTCCGAGGAAGCGGCGCTGCGCGATCATTTGCTGGTGAAGCAGCCTTCGCGGCGTTGGATTGAGGTTGAGGATATTGCCCGCATGGCGCTGTATTTGTGCGGCCCCGGTTCCGGCGCGGTGAATGGCGCCGCACTTTCCATTGATGGCGGCTGGATGGCGGCGTGATGGACGCGCATATCCCGGCTGGGAAGGGGGCCGGGGCGCCGGCGGAAGACCCGGCAGCGCCTGCTGTTGCAAAGCCGGTGGCGAAGAAACGCCTGAGCCTGGCCTTGCAGGGCGGCGGCACGCATGGCGCCTTTACCTGGGGCGTCATGGAACGGCTTTTGGAAGATGAGCGGATCGATTTTGATGGGTTTTCCGGCACCTCCGCCGGGGCGATCAATGGCGCGATGGTGGTGCAGGGCCTGATTGAAAACGGCCCGGCGGGTGCCATCAAGGCGCTGGATCGTTTCTGGCGCAGCATGGCCGCCAATCTGGCGGTTAGCCCCATGCAGGCGCTGCCGTGGGAAAAGGCGATGTGGGGGCATGACCTGACCTGGTCCATCGCCTATCGCACCTTTGATACGCTGTCGCGCGTGTTGTCTCCCTATCAGCTCAATCCCTTTCCCATCAATTACAATCCGCTGCGCGATGCGCTGAAGCAGAGCATTGATTTCGACAGGCTGCGTGAGGCAACCAAGGCGCCGCGCCTCTTTGTTTCGGCCACCAATGTGCGCACCGGCAAGCCGCGCGTCTTCACGCGGCGGGAATTGGATGCGGAAGTGCTATTGGCTTCCGCCTGCCTGCCGCAGGTCTTCAAGGCGGTGGAGATTGAGGGCGAATCCTATTGGGATGGCGGCTATCTTGGTAATCCCGCGTTATGGCCTTTGTATGAACAGGGCGGGCCGCCCGATATCATGCTGATCCAATTGAACCCGCAAGTGCGCGAAGAAATGCCGACGAGTGCTTCGGATATCGTCAATCGGCTGAATGAGATCACCTTCAATGGCAGCCTGATGGCGGAAATGCGCGCGATTGATTTCGTGCAGCGGCTATTGGATGCGGGGCGGCTGGAACAGCCGCGCTATCGGCGCCTGTTCATTCATTTGATTGAGGATGAGGATCGGCTCAGGTCCTTCAAGCTTTCGACGAAATTCAATGGTGATTGGGAATTCTTGTGCATGCTGCGACAATTCGGGCGCGATGCGGCGGAGAGGTGGTTGACCGATCATTTTGACAAGCTCGGCCGCGAAAGCAGCGTGGATATCCGGGAACGTTTTCTGTGACGGGGAAGGATATTTGGGACGCCAAGACCTATTTGCAGTTTGAGGATGAAAGGCTGCGCCCGGCGCTCGATCTGATTGCGCGGATTCCGCATGTGGCGCCGAAGCTGGTGGTGGATTTGGGCTGCGGTGCGGGGAATGCGTTGCCGGTATTGGCGGCGCGCTTTCCGTCGGCGCGTGTGATGGGGGTGGATGGCAGTGCCGCAATGCTGGCCAAGGCGGGCGCTGCTGGCTTTGCTACAGAGCAAGCCGATATCAGCACTTGGGCACCTGAAGCGCCGGCGGATGTGATTTTCAGCAATGCCGCGCTGCAATGGCTGGATGGACATGAAACGCTATTCCCGCGCCTGCTGGAATGCCTGGCACCGGGGGGTGTGCTGGCCGTGCAAATGCCATCCATGCATGCGGCACCCTTGCGCGCGGAACAGGACCGGATTGCGCGGGAAGGGCCTTGGGCGAAGGTTTTGGCCCGCGTGAAAAGCGCGCCCGCGATCCTGACGCCGGATGATTATTACGCGTTGCTCGCGCCGCGTGTTTCGGCGCTTGAGATGTGGGTGACGGAATATATCCATGTGCTTCGCGGCGAAGACCCGGTGGTGCGCTGGGCCATGGGGACAAGCCTTCGCCCTTTTATGGATGCGTTGGGGACGGAAGGGAGCAAGGGCTTTCTTGAGGCCTATGCGGCGGCGATGCGCGCGGCCTATCCGCCGGGGCCAGATGGGGCGGTGTTGTTGCCGTTTCGGCGGTTGTTCATCTTGGCGCGCAAATAGGAGGTGCGTAAAAATATAAATGAGTCAGATGCTTGAGGCATAGACTACTTTGCCGTGGCCGCGCAATCAAAAGCCTTGAATCATTTTATCCTATTGGATAGCTTAAGAAAGCTTAACTACGAACGGTTGAGGAAATGGCGCCGCGCGGCACCTTGGTGAAATCCTTTCTCGCCTTCAGCTTACGCGATAGCGAGCTGATTGAAGACCGCTCTGCTGAAGGCATTTTCTATGCGGCTTCACCAGACATCGCGACCCAATCAACTCACCTGGGGCGGGCATACATACAGCCTCAGACCCATGTGGACGCCAATCTTGTGTTTGTTGGTACGAATTCATTCGATTCTTGGGGTGGCGCCCAGCTTGCAGCGGCGCCCATGGCAGTGCCTGATCACGGGGTGGGTGCGGTTATTGCCGACCAGTCTCAGCGTCATGAGATAACCCCCCAGGCTATTCCAAATGACGCCCGCTATACGGATGGCAGTCTGTGGGGAATGTATGGCGACGCTTCAAGCCCCGCTAATGGATTCGGCAGCCAGGCGGCCGAGGCCTGGGCGCAGGGCCATACTGGTTCCATGACCAATGTCATCGGCGTGATCGATACGGGCATAGATTATACGCATCCTGACCTGTATCTGAATATCTGGCTCAACCAGCGTGAAATCCCGGTGACTTTGCGCACCTCTCTGTCCGATACTGATTCTGATGGGCTGATTACCTTTCGTGATCTGAATGGCGCAGCCAACGCGAGCTATGTGCTGGATTACAACAGTAATGGGCGTATTGATGCGGGTGATTTGCTGAATGATGCCCGTTGGGAGAATGGCTTTGACGAAGATGGCAATGGTTATCTTGATGATCTGATTGGTTGGGACTTTTTCAATAATGACAATGATCCCTTTGATGATGTTGGGCACGGTACGCATGTTGCCGGTACCCTTGGCGCCCTTGGCGGTAACGGCATTGGTGTTGTTGGTATTAATTGGAACGTTCAATTAATACCGCTGCAAATTTTCTCCGCAGCTGATGAATTTTCTGGAGGTACGGATGCAGTAAATTATTTCACGGCCGCTGCGATCAGCGCTAGAAGTGCCGGCACGGCGGAAAACTTCATTGCCACGAATAATTCCTGGGGAGGCGGTTGGTACGAACAGACGCTTCTGGATGCCATCATAGCGGCGGCGCGCCAGGATATTCTGTTTATAGCGTCCGCGGGAAACGAGAGTAGTAATAACGATGCAAGGCCGAGCTATCCAGACGGCTATTCGACCTCTCCGACTACGGGGTATGAGGCAGTGATCTCTGTTGCTGCTATTACCAGCACGGGAAACCTTTCTGGTTTTTCAAATTTCGGCGGGAATTCGGTTGATATCGCCGCACCGGGAAGTGAAATCTGGTCATCAATACCTGCCGGCGAGTACCGTTCGGCTAGTGGTACATCCATGGCGGCGCCGCATGTCACGGGTGCTGTCGCGCTTTATGCGTCGCTTTTCCCGAATGCCACCGTCGCGCAAATCAGGGAAGCTTTGCTGAGCAGTGCCACCTTTACTGCTTCGCTCAATGACTTGGTGGCAAGCGACGGTCGACTGAATATTCCTGCCATGCTCGCCATCGCGCCGCCAGTGACGGAGTTTGCTGATTGGCTAGATGGGACCGCTGGTAGCGATAGTCTGAACGGCCGCAATGGTAATGACACGATCAGCGCCGGCATGGGGCATGACACGCTGAATGGCGGAAATGGGGTTGATATCCTATTCGGTGACGGCGGTAACGACTCGCTATTTGGCGATGCTGGAGCGGATATGCTGTTGGGCGGCGATGACAATGACACCATGAATGGCGGAAATGGGGGTGATATTTTACTTGGCGCTGATGGTGATGATTCCCTGATCGGCGGGACAGGTAGTCTTACCAGTATTTTTCTGGCTGCCCCGCAAAATCCATTATCTTTCATTGCAATGGATGGAAACTCCAAGCCTGCATTTGCTGATCTGGATAATGATGGTGATCTGGACCTTGTGGTCGGGCGCTATGACGGCACATTGTCCAGTTTTCAGCGGAATGCTGACGGCAGCTTTACGCCCATGAATGGTATCGGTGGCAACCCGGCAAACCCCTTCAGCAGCATAGATGTCGGTTTCCTCAGCGCGCCAAGCTTTACTGATCTGGACCGGAATGGAACCTTAGACATTGTCATTGGCAATGGTGACGGGACACTTGCTGCCTTCAGAAGAAATACTGATGGCAGTTTTACGCCGATGGATGGTGTTGGTGGCAATCCCGCGGATCCCTTTGGAAACATAGATGTCGGTTTCCAAAGCACGCCCTGCTTTCATGATATTGATTTGGATGGAGATCAGGATCTTGTGCTTGGTAACAGCGGTGGAACGCTGTCCAGCTTCAGACGCAATGATGACGGCACCTTTACGCCGATGGATGGCCTGAATGGCCGCCCTACGAACCCCTTTTCCAGTGTTTACGCTGGCCCTTACAGTACGCCGACCTTCGCCGATCTCGATTTTGATGGTGATGCTGATCTGGTTGTTGGTCGCTTTGATGGCATTTTGCTGGCCTTTCGGCGTAACGCCGATGGCAGTTTTTCGGCCATGGATGGCAGCAATGGAAATCCAGCCAATCCGTTTGCTGGATTATTTATGGGTTTCACCAATGCGCCAGTCTTCACTGATATGAACGGGGATTCAGTCCCTGATCTGGTTGTGGGCGCGGAGACCGGTGTCCTGCGGCTCTTCGTGCAAACCATTACAAATACCAACGCAGATAGTCTCGCTGGTGGCAATGGCGCCGATACTCTCGATGGCGGTGATGGTGCGGATACGCTTGCGGGCGGTAACGGCAATGACCTCTTCATTATCTCCGACACCTTCGACCGCATTATCGAAACCGCTGGCGGTGGCGCGGATACCATCATCACCTCGGTCAGCATTAGCCTACCCGAAAATGTGGAAGCGTTGCGTATCGCCTCAGATGTCGCCGGGATCACCATAACCGGCGGCGCCGGCAATGACATGCTGATCGGCAACGGGCTTGCCAACAATTTCAATGGTGGTGCGGGCGATGATGTGATCCTGGCCGGCTCTACAACGCTTGCAGATATCTACGCGCTTTTTGCAACCTAACTGTGCTACCCCCGCGCCAAATCGCGCCGGAACCAGACATACAACGCAAGCGCCGCGCCAAGCGCTGTCACAGCAAAAAATACCGGCGCTGTCGCTTCACCCGTCACGTCCCGCAGCCACCCGGCAAAGGCCGGGCATCCCGTGCAGCCGGCATAGAACCACACAAAATAAACCCCCAAGCCCCGCGCGCGGCGTTCCGGCGCCACGGCCTCGGCTGCCAGGGCGGAGAACACCGTAATCGGCAGCGCGTAACAAAACCCATGCAGCAGGCCAAAAATCGGCGCCAGGGACGCATCCGCCACTGGCAAGGCAAGCGCTGCCAACATGGCGAAAAGTGTGGCAGCAATCGTCATCGGCCCCGCCACACCGGCGCGGCGCGCGAGCCAGGCACCCGCCGGCACGGCCAGCAGATTGGACCAGGAAATCAACGAAACGGCGAAACTCGCTTCCGCCAGGCCAAGCCCGCGCGCCATCAGCATGGGCGGCGCGAAGCTCACCAGCACCATATAGGCGCCATTCACCAGCGCCCAGCAGGCGCCGGCCAGGCACATGCGGCGAAACTCCGCCCGCGTCAGGGCGCTGCTGGTGCTTGCGCTGGGCGGCAGAGCGCGCGGTTCCGGCCCGCGCGCGAGTGCGACCGCGATGAAGGCGATGCCCGCAGCAAAGGCCGCGACCTGATAGGGAAATTGCCAGCCGAAAGCGGGCACAAAGCCGGGCAGGGCGGCCTGCGTCGCGGCAATCCCCAAGGGCCAGCCCAGCACATAAACCGCCATGGCCGGGAAAAGATCGCGGCCCAGGAAACGGTCCTGCACCATTTTCGTCAGCAGCAAAATCACCAGCAGCGTGCCAAGCCCCATGAGCAAGCGCCCAGCGACCAAACCTGTGACCGCGTCAGCACTTGCCGAGACCACAGCGCCAAGGATCAGCAACAATAGCCCGAGCAAAACGCCGCGCCGATCACCCAAGCGCCGCGCCACCAGGCCCAAGGGATAGGCGAGGAAAAGCCCCGGCAGCCAAAAAAGACCAACCAGCGTGCCAAAGCCCGCCCAATCCAACGCGAAGGCCTCGACCAAAGCGGGACCTGCCGCGCCGGGCGCCTGAAACATCGCACCCAAAGCCGCGCGCAGGATGAAGACGGCAACCAGAAAAGCAGCAGCGGTTTTCAGAACAGCCATATCAACCGCGCCTTCGCCCCGCGCCGGAGCGCGACCATCGCGTTTTGTTGGAACAGCCACGCAAGCTTTCTGCCGCGCGCTGCGCTGATGCCGATGAAGCAATGCGCTTCCCACCAGTGCTTGGCGCCGCCCTTGCCTTCCTCATGGGGCAAAGCGCGCAGGCGTTCACGCAAAGCCGCATGGCGCCGCGCATTCCAGCCCGCGGCCATGCGGCGACTGAAGGGATTGCCGGCGGCAATGAACACGCCGTCCCGCACGCGCCAGCTTCGCAGCAGCGCATCCAAACCTGGTGCGCGTTGCCCTATGCGCGCCGCAAGCCCGCCCGCAAAATAGCAGGAAGCGCGATAGGCGCGTGCAAGCCTGGCGGTCCGCATCACCTGAGCTGCATCAAAATGCCCTTGAGGTAGGCGCTTTCCGGCAACATCGGGTGCAGCGGATGATCCGGACCGGCGCCACCCATATGCAGGATGCGCGCTTCCCGCCCCGCTCGTTGAACGCCCCAGGCAACGGCATCGGCAAATTC
The DNA here is from genome assembly GCA_044356015.1 of Roseomonas sp. Classification (GTDB taxonomy): domain Bacteria; phylum Pseudomonadota; class Alphaproteobacteria; order Acetobacterales; family Acetobacteraceae; genus Neoroseomonas. The sequence continues at coordinate 957 of JBIKXA010000011.1, read as the reverse complement.
GCCAGGTGCTACATGATGGCTGCAGGATGCGATGAAGAAAAACCCGCCCTTTTCCACCAATGCCGCGCCAAGCCGCGCCAGCTTGCCATAGGCGCGCAGCGCCGCCGGTTGATCCTTGCGCGCCTTGGCGAAGGCGGGTGGGTCCGTGATCACCACGCCAAAACGCTTGCCCGCGCCCACCATGCGTTCCAAAGCTTCCAAGGCCTCGGCTTTTTGCGTTACCACGCGATCCGCAACATTATTGCGCCGCGCGGCTTCCAGTGCCAAGGCCAATGCGGCCTCGCTCCGATCCAAAAGCGTGACATGCGCCGCACCCGCGACGGCGGCCGAAACACCAAAGCCGCCGGTATGGCAAAAGGCATCAAGAACGGTAGCTCCCTTGGCAAGCCGCGCCACGCGCGCGCGATGTTCGCGCTGATCAAAGAACCAGCCGGTTTTCTGCCCACCCAGCGGATCAACGGCGAAACTCAGGCCGCTTTCTTCCACTGAAATCATGCCGGCTTCGCCATGCAGCAGCTTGGTTTCCTCGGCCAGGCCTTCCAGGGCGCGCACGGCGCTGTCATTGCGCGCGATTACCATGCGTGGCGCGATCAGTGTGTGCAGTGCTTCCAGGATCAAGGGTGTGGCGGCTTCCATGCCGGCGCTATTGGCCTGGATGGTCACCGCATCGCCGTAGCGATCAATCACCAGCCCCGGCAGGCCATCGGCTTCGGCATGGATCAAGCGATAATGCGGGCGGTCAAACAGTCTGTCGCGCAGCGTCAACGCTTCCTGCAGGCGCTTTCTGAACCAGGCGGCATCACAAGCGGCATCGGGGTTGCGATCCAGCTTGCGCGCGGCAATCAGCGAATGCGGGTTGAAATGCCACACGCCATGCCTCACGCCATCATCGCCTTCAAGGCGCACGACACTGCCCGGCGCCAGCGCCTTGGCCGCCGGGTTCATCGCGATTTCATT
>JBIKXA010000010.1:0-36444 GCA_044356015.1 Roseomonas sp. | reverse complement strand
GACCTCGGCCCAGGTGACGGGCTTTGTCGAGGCCGCCTTTGCTGGCGCCAACCCACCGCGAGCATTAGTCTTGGATTTGCGCGGCAATCGCGGCGGTGTTCTGGCCCAGGCCGTGGCGGTGGCGGATATCTTCCTTGATGCGGGTGAGATTGTGGGCACCGCCGGGCGCCATCCGGAGGCCAATCGTCGCTACAGGAGCCTTTCTGATGTTGACCTGGCACAAGGCCGGCCGATTGTCGTGATGGTGGATGGGCGCACCGCCTCGGCGGCGGAAATCCTGGCGGCGGCTTTGGCGGAGCGCGGTCGGGCGGCGGTGCTTGGAACAGGCACCCAAGGCAAGGGACTGGTGCAAATTCTGCTGCCCTTGCCCAATGGCGGCGAATTGCAGCTGAGCTGGTCGCGCATCATCATGCCCTCTGGCTGGCCCTTGCAGGGGGCGGGGCTTTTGCCGGCGCTTTGCACAGCGGGCGGGGTGGAGGCTGCGGCGACCGCCCTGGCAGCCTTACGCGCCGGGCAGCAACCCATGGGCGCGGTGCTGGCCCGGCTGCGTGCGCTCCGCCCGCCGGTTTCGGCCCTGGAGTCCAGCGCGCTGCGGGAGACTTGCCCCGCGCTGGATGGGATTGAACGGGATGCGGATTTCGCCCAGGCGCTGGTCTTGGATGTGGCAGCCTATCAAGCGGCGCTGATGCGCTGAAATCAGGGCTGGCATGCTTTTCCACTTGACGAACACGTCGGCATGCTTAGGAAGGGGGCAAGGAAACCACCGGCCCATCGGCCGGCGGGCTGGAGTTGTTGACCATGGCCAAATCGAACACCATCCTCATTCGCCTCGTAAGCAGCGCGGAGACGGGGTATTTCTATGTAACCAAAAAGAATACCCGGAACATGACCGGCAAGATGGAAAAGAAGAAGTATGATCCGGTGGCGCGCAAGCACGTCGTGTTTCGCGAAGCCAAGATCAAGTAATTGACGCAGCGCTGACGGGCGCTGCATCGGCGGTATTGGCAAGGGCGGGATTTCCCGCCCTTTTTGTTTTTGGTAAAGGTTGTTCCCCGCCATGCACGCATACCTCATTGCCTTGTGTCGAGAGGCATTGGCGCGCAGCCTGGTGCCATCCACCGCGGAATTGCCAAGCTTGACCAGCTCCGCTGTCCGGCAAAGCCGCAGTATCTGCACGAACAGGCCCCGCAAGGCTACCACATGCCAGCGCAGGAATGTATTGATGGTGCGGAAAACAGGCTTGTTCAGTCCAGTCACCGCCATCATGTCCACCCGTTCTTCGCAGGCACGCGCCAATTGCCCTGAAGAATGAATCCCCCGGCTGTAGCCATAGAGCAGCAGTGCAACCAGCATCCCTGGATGATAGGGTGGCTGTCCCTGTTCTGACTTGTAGACGCGCGTGATCGCCGAAAGGTCCGGCGCCTCTCGCACCGTATCTCGCACAAAATGCGCCAAATGACCGGGGGGACAAACTGATGCAGCGAAGCGGGAAGGTGCCAACCCTTTTTCGCATCCCATGCTCGGAAGGTCTTGCTCATAAAAACAAATGAATCAAAAACAAAACCAGAGAACTAGTGAATTCTCAGACAGGCTCCTAGACTATTTTTAGGTCGCTTTTTCCGATTCGCCGAGTACTTTCTCTCGGCTTGAAAATTCTTCGACTAATGATGAAGGCTTTCATGCAAAGACGTTTCCTATTGGCGCTTGCCGCCCTGCTGCCCATCGCTGCCCTGGCGCAACCGGGGGTGGATCGCCCCCAGCCGCGCCTGCCGACAGAGCCCTTGTTGTTTGAAACCCGCGATGGCAGGCGGTTAGCCTTCACGGTGGAGATGGCCGTTCAGCCCGAACAGCAAATGATCGGCCTGATGTTCCGCCCGGAAGTGAAACCGGATGAGGGGATGCTGTTCGATTGGGGCGCCCCACGCGAAAGTTCCATGTGGATGCGCAATACCATCGCCTCGCTCGATATGGTGTTCATCGCCGCTGATGGTCGGGTGCATCGGATTGCGGAGCGCACCGTGCCGCACTCGCTTGCCACGGTTTCCAGTAATGGCCCGGTGCGCGCGACGCTTGAATTGGCCGCCGGCACGGCGGAGCGGCTCAATATCCGGGTCGGCGACCGCGTGCTGCATCGGATTTTCGGCACCGCGCCATAAAGGCCGCGTAGGGTGGGCTGAGCCAGGCTTCAGCCCCGCGCCCCTGCCAAGGCCTGCAAGCGTGGCCGGATGCGCAGAAAGCCGCGATAGGCGCGTTCCAGCAGCCACAACAAGGGCGGCAAGCGCGCGGCGTGACCCAGAGGGCTCAGCAGCGGAATGGCACGCCACATGGCAGCGAAGGCCGCCGCACCATCCAGCAATGGGCCATCCGCTTCGCGTGCGTGAAAGCGCTTGAGCAACAAAGCAGGATCAATGGGGCAAGCCGCGCCATGGGCGCCGATATCAATGAATTCAATCCTGCCCCGCCGATCCAGCCTGCGCATCAACGCGATTTCGCGCAGACAAAGCGGGCAGGCGCCATCGAACCATATGGTAACTTGGGCAACGGACATGCTTTCCAGGTAATGCGCCCGGGTGCCACGGCAAGGCCGTTGGATATTTCTACAACAGCGCGCCGATAATCCGTCCGCCCGTGATCGGGCGGGGGGCACCGGTGGTGCTGGGGAAGCTGAGCGGCAGGCCGCGTGCCACTCGGGCCGCCAGAACACCGAATGCTTGCGCTTCCAGCGCATCGCCATCCCAACCCGCAACCTCCACGGGCCGCACCGGTTCTTCCAAGGCGCTCGCCAGCGCCTTCATGAGCGCCGGGTTGCGGCGCCCGCCGCCAGCCACCAGCCATTGCAGTGGCGGCTCCGGAAAATGCCGCGCGGCGGCGGCGACGCACACCGCGCAGAACGCCACCAAAGTGGCGGCACCATCGGCGGCGGAAAGGCTGCCTGCCCCGGCTTCTCTCAGTGCCCGGTCGAAATCCAGCCGATCCAGCGATTTCGGCGGCGGCGCGGCCAGATAGGGATGCACCATCAACCGCCCGAGCACGGCGCCATCCGCCTGCCCCGCCAAAGCGAGTTTGCCTGCGGCGTCATAATCCTTGCCGGTATGCTGGCGCGCCCAATCATCCAACGGTCCATTGGCTGGCCCGGTATCAAAGGCCAGCATCTCCCCCTCTGGCCCAAGCCAGGTCACATTGCCAACGCCGCCCAGGTTCAGAATGGCCAGCGGCTTCGGCAAAGGGACGGCCAGCGCGCGATGAAATACCGGCACCAAAGGCGCGCCCTGGCCGCCGGCGGCAACATCGGCGCTGCGGAAATCATAGGCCACACTCATGCCCGTGCGGCGGGCGAGCAGCGCGGCATCACCGATCTGCCAGGTGAAGGGGGTGCCACTGCGCCCTGGCGCGGCGGGGCGATGCAGAATGGTTTGGCCGTGAAAGCCGATCAGATCCGCAGGCAGGCCGATCGCCTCCACCGCTTCGGCATGGCGTTCGGTCAGGCGGCGCGTGGCGTCCAGCAATTCGGGATCATTGGGGGAAAGACTCTCGGCACGGTCCAGCAGGCCGCGCAGCGCTCGGCGCAAGGCGGGGTCATAGGGCAGGGTCTGGCGCGGGCCGAAGCGCGCAATCGCCTCCCCATCCGTTTCCAGATAGGCGGCATCCACACCGTCCAGCGATGTGCCACTCATAAGGCCGATGGTTCTCAGCATGATGGGGACGTGCTAGCCCCGCTTCCCTGTCGGCGGAAGCCCCGATAGGCATGGAATTTCGAGAAACCGGATAGCATCATGAACAGCGCGCGAAGCGATTTCCTGCATGTGGCGCGGGAACGCGGCTATATCCACCAAACCACCGAAGAAGGCGCCTTTCTGGCGCGGCTCCAGGCTGGGCCCTTGGCTGGCTATATCGGCTTTGATGCGACCGCTGATAGCCTGCATGTCGGTTCCTTGGTGCAGATCATGCTGCTGCGCCTGATGCAGCAAACCGGGAATCGCCCCGTGGTGCTGATGGGCGGCGGGACGACGAAAGTGGGCGATCCTTCCTTCCGCGATGAGGCGCGCCCCTTGCTTTCGGATGCGCAGATCGAAACCAATAAGGCCGGCATTCGCAAGGTTTTCGATTCCTTCCTGAATTTCGGCAATGGTCCGACCGATGCGATCATGCTGGATAACGCCGAATGGTTGGATAAGTTGCTGTATATCCCCTTCCTGCGCGATGTCGGGCGGCATTTCAGCGTCAATCGCATGCTGACGATGGAAAGCGTGCGGCAGCGCCTGGAACGCGACCAGCCATTCAGCTTCCTGGAATTCAACTACATGCTGCTCCAGGCCTATGACTTCCTGGAATTACGCCGCCGCCATGGCGTGGTGCTGCAGATGGGCGGGTCTGACCAATGGGGCAATATCGTCATGGGGACAGACCTGATCCGGCGCATGGATCAGGCGGAAGCCTTTGGCCTGACCACGCCGCTTATCACCACCGCATCAGGGGCGAAGATGGGCAAGACCGCGCAGGGTGCCGTGTGGCTCAATGCTGATCGTGTTTCGCCTTATGATTACTGGCAATTCTGGCGCAATACCGAAGATGCCGATGTGGCGCGCTTCATGGGGCTGTTCACTGAATTGCCGATGAATGAAATCGCCCGCTACGCCGCGCTGCAAGGCGCCGAGGTAAATGAGGCGAAGAAGGCGCTGGCCACCGAAGCCTGCGCCCTGCTGCATGGCCGCGCCGCAGCGGAAGCCGCCGCCGAGACAGCGCGCAAAGCCTTTGAAGAAGGGCTGAATGCGGCAAGCCTGCCGACCGTGGTTTCAGCCCTGCCGGCCGGCATTGTTGACGTACTGGTGGAACACAAGCTGGTGCCAAGCAAAGGCGAGGCGCGGCGCCTGATCGCCAATGGTGGCATTTACGCCAATAATGAACCTGTTGCCGCGATTGATCGCGTACTGGCGGAAGCGGATTTGCAGGATGGCGTGATCAAGCTTTCCATCGGCAAGAAGCGCCATGTGTTGCTAAAGCCGGCCTGATTTTACCCCGCCTTCGCCCATAATTCCGGCTGCAATTCTTCCTTGCGGTTCGGAAACAGCGCGGCGCAGGCGAGTGTGACGCAAGCAACCCCGCCCAGCACCAGCATGGAAAGCGAAAGCGATCCTGTCGCTTCATGCAAAAAGCCAATCAAGGGTGAGGCGATTGCCGCCCCCAGAAACCCAACCGTGAAGCGGATGGAATAAAGCTTCGCGCGCAAGGCGGGGGCAACATAGCGCGCTGTCATCGTCTCATTCACCGTGACCTGACCAAAGATGCAGGCCGCGACCAGCCCTGCCACTGGCAGCACCACCCAGCCATCCAGAAAGGCGAGTGCGAACAACCCCGGCACCACCAGCACGGCAAGCGGCATGAACACGGTTTTGAGTGTGTGGCGGTCAATCATGCGCCCCACGCTGAATTGCGCGACACCGCCACAAATCGTCGCCAGGAAGGACAGCAGGCCCACAATCGGCAGCAAGTCTGGGCTGCCCGCCAAGCGTTCCTGCATCAGCTTCGGGATCAGCAAGGTATAGGCATTGAACACAAGGCCCGAGACCGTGGCGATGGCCAGCAGAATGATCACTGCGCGGCGCACCAGCGCGGCGGGGATCTCAGGGAAGGGCTTGCCGCCGGCCTGAATGCGTTCCGAATCAAAGGGTGGTTCGCGCCAGTAGAAAAACCCCGCAATGATGCAGGCGATACCTGGGATGATGAAGGCCCAGCGCCAGCCGCCTTGGGCGGCGATGAAGGCGGTGATCACCGGCGCGGTGGCCACGCCCAAATTGCCGAAAACGCCATTGATGCCCATGGCGCGGCCCACTTTCTCGCCAGCGGCTTCGACCAGGATGGCGGTGCCGATCGGGTGATAAATCGCCACAAAGGCCCCCATGGCGCCAAGCGTGATGGCAAGCATCATGGGTGAAGGTGCGAAGCCCGCCGCCACCATGAAGGCGCCGGAGCCCATGAAGAAGGCCACCATCAAAAAGCGCCGCCCGAAGCGATCCGCAAGCCAACCCATGGGGAGCGCGCAAAGCCCGTAAATCACGAACATGGTGGTGCCGAGTGCGAGGATCGGCCCGTAATCCCCGCCAAAAATCCCGCTATCCTGCTGCACCATGGCAAGCACGGCGGTCGCCAGGATCAGCAGGCTATAATGGGTGAAACTATGCGCGGCATTGATCAGAACCACCTGCCGTCTGGCCGCATCCATGCGCCTATCCCCCAAGAAGTTTGGACATCATGCAGTATCAGCCGGGCTTGCGCCACGGGGGGCGCGGCGGCGCAATTGGCGCAGCACATCGCGCGGATGAAAGGCGCCAAGCGCCATCCCGGCCAGGGTGAAACCCGCCATGCCGATCAGGATCATGAGGCCCGCGCGCAGCACATTGCCAAGCCCAGGCAGCGCCACCCCAAAGGCAAACACCGCGGCGGCCATGATTGCACTCGCCAGCACCAGCCGCGGCAAGACGCGTCGGCAGCGCCGATCCAGCACCAAATGCCCGCGCCGCACCAAAAGCCAGACGAGCAAGCCGCCATTCACCCAGGCCGCGATACTGGTCGCGAGCGCTACTCCGACATGCCCCAGCACATTCATGAAGGCCAAATTCAGCGCCAGATTGACCGCGACGGACACCACCCCGATCCGCACCGGGGCAGAAGTATCGCCGCGCGCGAAAAACGCCGGCGCGAAAACCTTCACCAGCACAAAGGCCGGCAACCCGGCAGCATAGGCGATCAGCGCCGCCGCGGAGGCGCTGCTTGCTGCCGCGTCAAAGGCGCCGCGCTGGAACAAAGCCGCGATGATCGGCCCCGCCGCGACTGCCAAGCCCGCCGCGCAAGGCAGCGTCAGCAGCACTGCCAATTCAATGCCGCGATTGAGCGCGCGATGGGCCGAAAGCTTCTCCCCGAGCCGCAAATGCCGTGAGAGTAGCGGCAAAAGCGCCGTGCCAAGCGCCGCGCCAATCACACCCAGCGGCAGCTGCGCCACGCGATCCGCGTAATAGAGGTAGGAGACGGAGCCACTCACGAGGAAGGACGCGATGATCACATCCACCGCCAGATTAATCTGGGTGACGCCAGCGCCAAGCACGCCAGGCACCATGCGGCGCAGCACCTGCCGAATGGGTGGTGTGATTGCCGGGCGACGGTAAAGGCGCAGCGCCATGCCCGCCTGCCGCGCCGCCACCCAAACCATGGCAAGCTGCACCACACCGGCGGCAAAAACCCCCCAGGCCAAGGCATGACCGGGTGTCGGCAAATAGGGCGTGAGGCCCACCAATGCCGCCATCAACAACAAATTGAAAAACACCGGCGCGGCGGCGGCGGCGGCGAAGCGATCCAGGCTATTCAGCACGCCGGAAATCATCGCTGTCAGGCAGATCAGCGGCATATAGAAAAACGTGATGCGCGTGAGCTCCACCGCGAGGGCGAATTTGCCCGGATTGGTGGCAAAGCCTGGCGCCAGCACGCCGATCACCTGCGGCATGAAGACCAGCGCAATCAGTGTCAGCAGCGACAGCCAGAGCATCATCAGCGCGCCCATGCGTTCCGCCATATCGCGCGCGGCGACACGGCCCTCGGCGGCCAGGATGCCGGCAAAGGCCGGCACAAAGGCAGCGTTGAAGGCGCCTTCGCCAAATAGCCGGCGAAACAGATTGGGCAGTTTGAGGGCGACAAAAAACGCATCCGCGACCGGCCCCGCCCCAAGGCGGGAGGCAATCAGCATGTCCCGGGCGAAGCCGAGAATACGGCTCGCCATGGTCCAGCTTCCGATGGTGAACACCGAACGCAACATGGGCATGGGTGTAGGCGCGGGCGCGGCGAAGCGGAAGGGCGCTTGTTCTTGGACCCGAGGACGCCTAGGTGAGGGGTCTGTCCCCGGCGGTTTCGCCGATCCCTCCCGCGAGTAACCACGCGATACCAAGATGACCGATACGCACGACCCCAACGCCCCCCAGGCGACGCCCGAACCCGCCCCCGAAGCCCCGGCGATGAGCGCCGAGGAACGCCTTGTGATGCTGGCGCAGGAAATGGAGGCTTTGCGCGACAAATGGCTGCGCTCAGAAGCCGAGATGCAGAATCTGCGTGCCCGCACCCAGCGCGAAGTGGCCGATGCGCGCGCCTATGCCACGCAGAAATTCGCAAGCGATGTGGTGGAGGCGGCTGAGAACCTGCGTCGCGGCATAGAAGCCCTGCCGCCGCCCGCTGAGGATGAACCCGATCTGTTGACGAAGCTCCGCGCCGGGTTTGAGGGGGTGGAACGTTCTTTCCTGGGCATTCTGGAGCGCAATGGCGTACAGCGCCACGACCCCAAGGGCCAGGCCTTTGATCCGGAAAAGCATCAGGCCATGGCGGAACAGCCCGCGCCGGAAGGCGTGGCACCCGGCACGGTTCTGCATGGCTGGACTTCGGCCTGGACATTGAATGGCCGGCTGCTGAAGCCCGCCATGGTGGTGGTGGCGAAGGCGGAGGGGTAAGCCCCTTGGCCTAAGGTGGCCTTCAGCCTTGGGCGCGGCTTGCCTCGGCGATCGCTGCATTCATGGTGCGCACGCCTTTCGCAGGCCCTTCCGGATGATTCCAAACCGCGCCGACAATGGCGAGGAAATCCGCGCCCGCCTGGACCAGCGGCGCGCAATTGGCCGCCGTGATGCCGCCGATGGCAACTGAGGGAATTTCGAACATCTCATGCCACCAAGCCAGGATTTCGGGCGAGGCGCGGTGGATGGTTTCTTTCGTCTCGGTCGGGAAGAAGGCACCGAAGGCGACGTAATCGGCGCCCAATTCGCCGGCCTCCATCGCAAGATGGCGCGAGGCGTGGCAGGTAATGCCAAGAATGCGCCCATCAAGCAGCCGACGTGCTTCGGCGTGATTGCCATCCGTCTGGCCGAGATGCGCGCCATCACAGCCAAGCCTTACCGCAAGCTCCGCATCGTCATTCAGGAGAAACGCAACACCCCTGGCCGCAGCGATGGGCATAAGGATTTCTGTGGCGCGCTTGATTTGATCTTTGCTGGCGTCCTTCAGGCGCAATTGCAGGCAAGCGACATTGCCGGCATCGAGCGCTGCGGCCAGGGAATCGCGAAACGTCAGCGGGTCAAGTCGCTGGGGGGTGATAAGGTAAAGTCGGCAGGGAGTGTCAGACATATTGAGCGCCAGAGTTTGGGATGAGTTTCACACAAGCCGGAAGGGCGTTTTCTGGCAAGGGAGGTCAATAAATGGGCGAAGGGGGCTAGGCGCAGCGCTCAACTGAGGCTAATGAGCGCGACCGCTTGGCCTTGTCCCGTTCGTCTAGAGGCCTAGGACACCAGCCTTTCACGTTGGCAGCACGGGTTCGAATCCCGTACGGGACGCCACCTCCCCTTACGCAAACTTGCTCTCAGCCCTGAGTGGGCTTTGAAATTCCCGTGGTTTTGCGGGCTTTTCGCCTGAAACCTTGATGGTGCGGCGGCGTAATGGTCGGGCTTTTTCTCTCCGAATCGGGGGATTCTCTCCAAAGCTTGAGGGTTGGCCGATTTTTCCAACAAGGTTTAACGTATTGATCTGAAAGAGTTTTGGTATGCTGCGGCGCAGCATGAGTTGGTGAAATAGATGCCGGGGGGAATGGAACTGGGGGCGGAAAATCGCTCTCCAGAGGCCGTTTCTCTCCTGACCTCCTGACTTGGCCTGCGCAGTCGATCTTGGCTACGACAGACAGTACGGGGGCCTACCGCCTCGGGGGGCTGCGTATCCTGCTCCCGCAGTATTCCCGCAGCCAAGCCCCGAGCCTCCTGTAAGCCCTTGTTCGTCGCCTTGCTCGTCATCCCTCCAGCCCCTCAGGAGGTGGGCCCTCGCACAATTCCCGGTGAGTTCGCTGGAGGCTTAGGGTGGCTCGGAGCCGCCTCCTTCGCATGCTTCAACACAATGTCCATTATCTCTGCGGGCTTGAAAGCCACATCGCATGCCCACAATCCAAATCCGGCATGCCCATTCACGGCTTGTGTCCATTCTGACAGCGCTGAACGCTTTGCTCGATCCTGAAGTGTGTCTTCGCCTTTTATCTCCAGCGCCAGTATGAGACCGTTCTGCAGTCGAACTATGAAGTCCGGGACATACCGTCGCCGCGACCCTTGCCAGAGATAGCTGATGTGGAAGCCTAGGTGGTCGTTCTTGGCATAAGCGACAACTTCCGAGCGCGTCTCAAAAATGTTTGCAGCGTGACCTTCCCAGGATGAATCCCCGACGACATGGCTGATGTGGGACTTCTGCGTCGGGATATTCGGCTTGGTGGTGTACCAAACACGCATATCTGAAGTCGAACCAATGGGGCGCTCCTCATCGAACACCGGCTCGAGTTTCGTCGTATTCTGCTCGGTCACAAAGCGCAAAAGATGCGTGACCACCACATCAATGTTGAGGGCAATCAGAATCCGGCGCCGCAAGGGATCGCTATGGAACAGCGACGGAATATCGATCTTGTTCGAGGCGAGAAACTCCTCGACCAGCCGGACAAGTTGAGCCAGCAGGTACTCTTCGGTTCCCTGAAAACTACCGTGCAATACCGAGAAGGCCTTGCGCGCCGCGACAAAAATGAGCCGTTGAAGCCGAAAGCCCTCAGGCAGGGCCGCGAGATCGATCTGGGTGACCTTGCTCATGTCAGTTGCGCCGCCGAGTGCCGGGGCTAACTCCGCCGTGATTGCTGTCGCTGCGGGATCGAGTGTCAGCGTCTCGACCTTGGACCAGTCGACAGCAAGGACAGGCTTCACCACCTGTTCGATCCGCAGGATGTTCGGCCATCGCAGCTCAAGGCCTGCGCGTTCCGGAACGATATCAATCTGCGTTGAAGGCTTCGGCGGAGGTGGAGCCTCACCACCGTCTGCAGGTTCGTAGATCGAAAGCGGTACGCCGAAGACGTTCACGTATTCAGGTCGGAACAGCCCATTTTCATCCTTGTCGTAAGTGACACGGCGCAACCCGCGGCCGATCACCTGCTCGCACAAGAGCTGGGACGTGAAGGCCCGCAGCCCCATGATGTGGGTGACGTTCTTGGCGTCCCAGCCTTCCGATAGCATCGCGACAGAGATGACGTTCTGCAGATCCTGGCCAGCTCCACCCCGCTTGCCGACATTGTCAACGATCTCGCGAAGCAGTTCTTCCTTCTTCAACTCTTTCAGGCGTTCTTTTCGGGTGGCCGGGATGTTGGCGGCATCCACTATCGCCTTCAGGCGATCCTCATATCCCTTGTCGGACGCCGCCTGTTCGCCTTTCTCAGCCTTCTCCAGCACCTTTGAATCCACCCGCAACGTCCGCTCCGGCGCGCGCAGTTCCGGCCAATGGGCGTCGCCGGCGTTAAAGTAGCGCTCGATGCGCGCTGCGGTCTCGGTTCGGTTGCAAACTGTCAGCATCACCGGCGGCGAATGATGACCGGCCCAATCAGCCAGCGCCTTCCGCCAATCCGCGCCGAGCAGCGTGTAGGCGTCCTGCACGAGCTTCGGCAGTGGGTCGTGCGGCTCAGCCTTGCGGTTCAGATCCTCTGAAACCGAAGGGTCCCGATAGATGTGGTAGAGCTTGGGTCGCAGCGTCCTCGCGTCCGGCAGCGCGTCATCGCGGACGACCACGCGGGGTGTTTTGACGAGTCCACTTTCGATCGCGTCATTCAGTCCAAAATCGGAAATGATCCAGTCGAACAACGCTGTGTCTGTACTCGCCTTGCCAGTTGGCGCAAACGGCGTCGCCGAAAGATCGAAGCAACGCTGGATGCGCCGGGTCTTGTGCAGACGATCGAGCCCTTCGATCCATCGCGTCGCCTCATCGAGATCAATGCCTTGATCTGCCGCTGCCTTCTTGCTGATCTTCAATTCGGCCGGCTTGCGATAGGCATGATGCGCCTCGTCGTTGATGACGATGATATCGCGATGCTTCGCTAGCTTCCCGAGGACACGGCGCGTGAACGCTTCGTCGGACTCGGCGCCCTTCTTGACGACAGAACGCTTCGGCTGCGCTGCTGGCATCAGTGTGTGCCAATTCTCGATCAGAACCTCGGCCTGGTTGAGCTTCTGGCGAAAGGCTTCGGAAGGGCAGAGATTGAACTGATCGTAATAGCTCCCCTCGGTCGGGATCAGAACCTGAAGCCGTCCCTTTACGGTTAGGCCAGGCGCAACGATGAAAACCGCACGGCTGAAGTCCTTGCTGCGCTTGGGGTAGGTCAGGGCGTTCAGGGCCTGCCACGTAATGATCATCGCCATCACGGTGGTCTTGCCTGCGCCTGTCGCCATTTTATTGCAGAGCCGTTCCCAAAGGCCGCCATCGCCGGCAACCACGATGCCCTGCTTGAACTCGGAGGCACCCTCGACCCACCAGATCAGTGTCTCGATCGCTTCGAGCTGGCAGAAGTAGAAGGGATATTCGCGCGCCGTCTTGTCATGCCAATGCTCAAGCAGGCGCCGCGTCACGATGGTAACGCCCGGCCAGCCCGCATCACGCCATGCATCGACGCGCGAGCGGATCGTATTTACGAGGTCGAGCACCTCGACGCGTCGCGTGTTGTTCCGGGCGTCGAATACCTCGTAGCTCGCAGGCCTACGTTCCGGCTTCACCTCGAGCACGCCGCCTTTGCCCTCGATCCAGTGCTGGTGCGGGACTACAAATGGCGAGTTGATGATGAGGGACTTCGGCTTCTCCATGCCCCTTACTCTAGGCCCATGATCTTCAGGCTTTCGATCCCTCGATCATCGATGATCTTGACGGCGACGCGTCGGTTCTCGCCCGCCTTGAACGGCAGCGATACGGTGCCGTGGAACTGCTCCAGCAGGTCCTCGTCAAGTTCGGCCCGGATGGTCTTGCGCAGGCGGTTCCAGCCTTCCTTGGCGCCCGCCATGGGGAAGAACACCTGATTTGGCATCAGGCTGCGGCCGTCATAGTCGGTATCAAGCGACCACATCGCGATTTTGGATTTGCCGCCCGAAACCAGCTCGCCGGAGCGTGGATCGAAATAGTCGAAACCATTGACCTCTACGCGCCATTTATCTCCCTCACGCCGTAAATCGACATCCGGCTGGCCCATGAGCCAGAAGCTCTGGTTCGATGAACGCGCCTTCTTGAGATCCTCGGTGAGAAGGTCGGTGTTCATCTGGGCCTTGAGCAGCGTGACGCCGGGCCAGGTCAATTCGTCGATGTCCTTGGCGGCCTCCGGATCGAAGGTGAAGGCGCAGAACACGACGATCTTCGGGCGCGGAACCAGCGTTTGCGCTTCTTGGATCGCGCGCTCCACCTGCTTTTGTTCAAGCGCCGCATGTTCCGGCCCGAAGCTGACGACCGCGCGTTCGCCGGTTTCGAGGGAGCCAGAGGCATGAAGGTGCCTGCAGCCGGGGATCGCCTCAAGCTCCGTGAATTTGAGCATGGCGCTGCCCTTGCCGCGGATGCCGGTTTTCAGGAGTTCGCCACGCCAGAGCGCCTGCCGCGATGTCTCGCCGGACCGTGCAACCGACGAATCGGCCTCAACCGGCGGTGTCGAGTCATCGAGGCTGAGCACGGTCGGCGCTGGGACGGCTTCAACCGAGAAAGGCCCGGTGATGCGCAGGCGCGTTTCGTCCGGCTCCGGCTTGTCGTAGAGCGTCTCTTGCTCGGCATGGGCCTCGATGGACGCATCCATCGCCGCCTGCATCGCCTGACGTGCGCTGTGGAAGGCCTTGAAGGGCTCGGCTACGGCTTGGGGCCACTCTTCCGGCAGATCGAACGGTACTTCCCATTCGAGTAGCGCGTCAGCGGGCGCGGTTTCCCCATTGGCCAGCTTGTGCGCCTTGCCGGACGCTGAGAAATCTATCCACTCGCCCTTGCGCCCACCCTGAGGCGAGCGGTAGCGAAGCTTTTGCCCTTTCAGGGCGGCGTTGAGCGTTGCTAACGCGGACGCAATTGCGGGATGCTTTGCTTCATAGATCGTCTCGATGTCAGGCCCAGCATTGTTTGCGATCGATTTCAATGTGACGTGAGGTACAGTCTGATAAACGAAGCCGCCCCTCAGCCCCTCATGCGGATAGCGAAGACGGTAATAGTCGAAACTAGCTGTCATCAGCCGTTGCTTGGCGAGCGTCACGGCCACCCGCGAGGTGTCGCAAGTGATCCAGCGCCGCCCCCATTTTTCGGCAACAGAAGCCGTGGTGCCCGAGCCACAGGTTGGGTCGAGCACGAGGTCGCCTGGGTCCGTGGTCATCAATATACAACGTTCGATGACACGTGTGACTGTCTGAACGACGTAGACACGTGGGTCGCTCGATGAACCTCCAGTTGCGGTATCAGTCCAGTTATTTCCAATGGGAATGACCGGGAAATCATCGACAAAGCGCTTATACTTCAGAATGCGCCCAGACGAGACCAATCGATCTGCCATGCCCAACCGCCGAATACCATCTATCGTTGTTTTCCAATTATTATTGCTTCCAGGAAAGTGCTCTTGCCCAACATAATTAGCCACAACGGTTGTAAATTGTCGAAAACCTTGTGAAACCATCGAGTCATGACGAAAGACTCTGCCCGCCCTCGCCGCTGCGCCATAATCACGTCGCTCGACCGACGTCATGGTCCTTTCTCTACCGTCGCCTGACTTGACCCATACATATTCACCGCTGCCTTCAACAGCAGTGGCTTTGCTTTCGTAGGGCTGCCGATATTTCACGCTCTTGGATGACTTCGCATACCAAACCAGGTAATCGCTCACGCCTGAAAGCAGCTCGCTTGTTTGGCCGCTGGTTTTGACGAAAGTGATCAAAGAAATAAAGTTCTCTGGTCCAAAGACCTCATCGCAAAGATTTCTTATGAAATGGAGATTCTCATCTGAAATCTGTAAAAAAACCGAACCGCTTTCGTGCAGAAGCTCCTTCACCAGCATCAGCCGGTCACGTAGGTACGTAAGGTAGGAATGAATGCCGAGTTCCCAGGTATCCCGGAACGCCTTGATCATCTCGGGCTCTTGGGTGAGGTCGGCATCGGTGCCGTCCTTCACGTCGCGCTTGCCGACGAAGGGCTGGAAATTTGACCCGTATTTGATGCCATAGGGCGGATCAATGTAGATCATTTGCACCTTGCCGGCCATGGACTCCTTCTGCAGCAATGAATTCATGACCAAAAGGCTGTCGCCTGCGATCAGCCGGTTCGACCAGCCCTTCTCATGCCGATAGAAATCCACTGCTTGGCGAAGTGGCAGGTTCTCGAAGGGTGCCGCGAACAGATCCGCCTGCCGCCAGACCTCACCCGCTTTTTCGCCTTTCAGGCGCTTGCGTACATTGGCCAGAATAGTCGCCGGGTCCACGCGTTCGTGCACATGCAGCGACACGGTGTCGATCTCGAACGAGGTCCGCTCGGCCTTGCCCGTCCAATTGAGATAGGGCGCCTGCATGCGTTTCAGTTCGAGCAGCGCTTCCTTCATCGTGCCTGCATCGCCAGAGGCAAGCGCGTCGTCGATCACCTTCTCGATCCGCGCCCGCGCGGTATCGAACATCAGCGCCGGATCGATGTGTGGATCATAGGCGTAGGTCGTCTTAGGCTGATCTGGATCGTTCTCGGGATGAACCATCCCGACTTCAGGATTGTTGGCACGCTTGTTGTGGTGGCGATAGCTCACGACCTGCACCGGGCCATTCGAGCGAGACGACTTGCGCTTGCCCTTGGCAGACTTTGGGGGCCGTGCGGCTGGCTCTTCTTTGGGCTCCAGCGCGAATTTGTCCTCGTCCTCGTCCTCAGCGTCCTCATCGCCGTTGGCCGATTCCTCATCTTCAAGATCATCATCGACGGCCCGCGCAATCGATCCACCGCGCCCGCGCCCTTTGACACCACGTCCGGAAGCGACAAGCGCATCCCGCGCCGCCGCATAATTTTCCTCCGACAGATCGGGCAAATGCACGCGCATTTGGGTCAACGCAGAAGCATTGCCGATGGCTGATCCATCCTCCGGGAGAATGGCGTAAAGTATTTCGGCAATATCTTGCGGTGAGGACATGGAGCGGATCGCGATTCCTGAAGGCAGTGGCAATCCGCAGAATACATGCAAAAAAGGCGCCTTCAATCATTAATCGGCAAGCCCCCAGCACTTCCAGGCGCGCTGCATTGCCTCGGCGCTGTCCGAGGGCGTTTCCCTACGCTCCCCCCACGCCACCGGCATCCCATCCAGCAGCGCCGGCAGCGTCACCCCCTCTGGCTGCCGCCCGTTCAGGATCGCCTCGACCATTGGCGGTGCCAGCAGCGTGAGCCGCAGCAGCGAGCCAACATACCCGCGCTCGACCCCTTCGGCCTTCGCCATTTCGCTGATTGAGGCATACCGCCCCTCTTCCAGCATCCGCCGCCAGCGAAAGCCCCTCGCCAGCGCCTTTATCAGTGCCGGGTCGCCATTCACCGGGACAACCCCGGCCCCGCCGTCGCCCTGCCGCGCCACCGCCCCATCCGGCCCGATGATCTGCTTCCGTCCGCCGCGCCGGCGGATCGTCAGCGGCACCGAAACCGTCACGCTGGTTACGCCCTTCATGCGGCAATCCTCTTCGGTTGCGAAAGATCCCGCGCAAGGCTCGCGAGGCCTTCAAGGTTCAGGCTGATTTGCGCCCCGGCCTCGCCCACCACCACGCGCTGGACCAGGAGCCGGATCAGGCGTTCCTGCTCGGCGGGGAATAGCTCGGACCAGACCGGGTCAAACCGCGCCAGGGCGTCGCGCACGTTGTCCTCGGCAAGGTCCGGCGCTTCGGCCTGCGCCGCGCGCCATGTGCCCACCACCACCTCTGGCTGGCGCAGCAGGGCGCGAAGCTGGTCCAGCACCAGCGCCTCAATCTCGCCTGCCGGCAGGCGGCGATAGGGCGCGTCATCCGCGCCGCCCTTCAGCACGGATTGGCTGACATAGTAGCGATACAAGCGTCCCTGCTTGCGCGTGTGCGTCGGCGATAGCGCCCGGCCATCGGCGCCAAAGATCAACCCGCGCAGCAGGGCAGGCGACCGATTGCGCGCCAGCCCAGCCCGCATATGCGGGTTGCTCGCCATGATCTCATGCACCTGGTTCCAAAGCGTCCGCGAAATGATGGCGGCATGCTCGCCGGGATAGGATTTTTCCTTGTGCACGGCCTCCCCAAGATACACGCGGTTGGCGAGCAGCTTGTAGACCGCGCCCTTGTCGAAGGGGCGGCCGTGTTTGGTGAGCAGCCCCTCGGCGCGCAGGATCGGCAGCAGGCGCGTGGCCGAGCCGATGTCGGCAAAGCCCTCAAACACGCGGCGCACGGTGGTGGCGGCGGCTTCTTCCACCAGCAGCTTGCGGTTTTCGACGCGGTAGCCGAGCGGCACCGGCCCACCCATCCACATGCCCCGCGCGCGGGAGGCCGCGATCTTGTCCCGCACACGCTCGCCAATCACCTCGCGTTCAAATTGTGCAAAGGACAGCAGGATATTCAGCGTCAGCCGCCCCATGCTCGTGGTGGTATTGAAGGACTGCGTGACGGAGACGAAGGTCACCTCATTCTGGTCGAAAATCTGCACCAGCTTTGCAAAATCCATCAGCGAGCGTGACAGGCGATCAATCTTATAGACCACCACCACATCCACGAGCCCAGCTTCGATATCGGCCAAGAGCCGTTTCAGCGCCGGGCGTTCCAGCGTGCCGCCGGAAACGCCGCCATCATCATAGCGGTCATGCACCAGCACCCAGCCTTCGGAACGTTGGCTGGCGATATAGGCCTCGCAGGATTCGCGCTGCGCATCGAGCGAATTGAATTCCTTCTCCAGGCCCTCATCGGTGGATTTGCGTGTATAGACAGCGCAGCGGCGCTTGCGGATTGGCGCGGGGCTTGCGGCATCGCGGCGGGTCATGCGCTGGCCTTTCGCAAGCCAAAGAACAGCCAGCCATTCCAGCGCGTGCCGGTAATGGCGCGTGCGATGGCGGAGAGCGATTGATAGGGCCGGCCCTGATATTCGTAGCCATCGCGCGTGACAGTCACGACATGCTCGACGCCCTGATATTCGCGCAGCAGCCTTGTGCCGGCGATCGGGCGCTGATCCTGCCGGATGCGACGCAGGGTGATGTTGCCGCCGTCAATCTGCTCGCCCAGCGCTTCCAGCCGCGCGATGGTCTCGGGCTTCAAGCCACCATAAGCCAACTCCTGAATGCGATATGCCAACCGGCTTTCCAGAAAGCGCCGGTTATAGGGCGGTGGTTCGGCGCCAAAGAGGCTCCGCCATTGCTCCTTCAATTCCCGGATATCAGCGTTGAACAGTGCGGCAAGCCGGGCTGGCACGTCCTGCTTCGGGATGGCGGGGATGATGAGCGGCGGTGGGCCTGACTCGGCTGGTGCGGTTCGTTTCATGCGGTTCCCTTTCTCTTTGGGTTCGCATAACGGCGCTGGGGGGCCTGGAAGTGTAGGCGAATTTCTCCGCTATCGACCGGGGCCGGCGCTTCTGGCGGGGCAGCGCGACTGCGCAGCCGCAGCAGGCCGCGGGCGAGGATGTCGCAGACCTCGCGGAGGTGCGGTGGGAGGTGGGGATTGGTCGAGATGTTTGCGTTGTCGAGCGGCATGCCCAACTTATCTACGCATCTTTACCGACAATGAAACAGGTTTCTGCTGTATGCGGAAGCACGACTATAAAGAAAGCGTCAGAGCGAAAAAGACAGAAAAACTACTGCCGCCGCCGCGCCTGCCGCCATTCCCAGGGCATCTCGAATCGCCCAGCCCACATTCCTTGCGTCAGGTAGCGCGCGATATCCTCGTCGCGGACATAGTCCACCGAATAGCGCCGATAGGCTACAGCCCAGCCATGCGCGACAAGTGCTTGCCCGACATCACGCCCCTGCGACCAGCACGTCGCGACAAGGCGCTGATAACGATCACGCTCGCGGCTGATGCAGTGAACTTCTCCACCCGCGACTGCCGCCGCCAATTCGGATGCGGCGCGACGTCCGCAAGCCCAGGCATCGCCGGCACTGTCTTCGCAGATCTGCCGAAGCTCCGGCGCGTCAATGCCATGGAGGCGCAGCCGCGTATCACCCACTTGCAGGGTGTCGCCATCAACTGCGCGCGCCTCGCCCTGCAGCAGGATAGGCTCCATGCGCTTGGCCAGAGCGGGCGACGCAGGAATGCCGAGAACCAGCAGCGCCAGGGAAAGGCGGGACAGCAATGTCATCTGATCAGGAACCTCGATCCTGTGCACAACGAAAGCCAATATAGACCACAGCAGTTGACGGGGGCTTACTGGCCCGGTGGTCACGATGCATTTGCGATGCGCCGTACCACCAGGAACCACCGCGCGTGATGCGCTCGCTGCCAAGCGCGGTATCCACCCATTCCCAAGCATTCGCGCCCATGTCGTAGAGCCCATTCACGCCAGCCTGAGTGGTGCCGACGCGTGCAGGACCAATGCCTCGGTTGAGCCGTGCGGAGCGATCCAGGGCGAAGGGCGTCGGGCCGCAATCACGCAGACAATTCGCCCCTGTCGGGCGTTCGCCGGTGGGATAGGGATAGGTCACGCCGGTCTGGAACGGCGCCGGAGGCGACGCCCGCCGCTCCGTATGCGCGGCCTCCAGCCATTCCGCATCGGTCGGCAGGCGCTTGCGAGCCCAGCGACAATAGGCCTGCGCTTCGTCGAAGGTGATGTGTACCGCAGGCTCGCGTTCATCCGCTGGCTCGCCAAAAGGCGTACTCCAAGTCCAGCCCGGCTTACGCACCCAGCCTGACTCGAACACCGAACCACCGCCTTGGCGTTCTGCCATGGTGACCATGCCGGTCGCGCTGACAAAGCGCCGAAAGGCGCCGACCGAAACCTCGGTCCGGTCAATGACAAAACGGCCAATTGGCTGCATTTCCCCATCCGCATGCGCGACCGGAGCGGCTAGCAAGCCAAGGACAACCAACAACGACTTTCCAACCATGCGCATGCTCATAGCTTCTTCCCCGCCCAGATAACGCGGCCAATGATGTTCACTTCCTCGGTCGGGCGCTCATAATCATTGTAGAGCGGATTGACCGATTTGATCACGATGCGTGATGGCTCCGCGGTCGGGATATGCTCGATGCGCTTGGCAACAATCCCGAGCCCGTCCCAGATCACGAAAATGCCAGGCGGCGCCGGCACGCGCTGCGACGTATCCACCAGCACCCGATCGCCTGAGGCCAAAAGCGGTTCCATCGAATCCCCATCAATGGTGATGATCCTGAGATTGGCAGATCGTGCACGCAATTCATGGCGAATTACGGCATCGGGAAACATCCAGACTGCCTTGATTTCCTCATCACCCTCGTGAAACGAGCCATGCCCGGCCGAGGCACGGACATCCAATTCCGGCACCTGGGAGAATCCGGGCATGCCGCCACCAATCGCGGTTGCCGGCGCTGCCGCAACCACCTGCGGCAAAGTAGGCTCCACTGCAGATTCTGTCCTGGCCGGACGGAGACTTTCTTCAGGCACACCAAGGAACACCGCGAGCGCTTCGCGCGCATCTTCAGGCAGCGTCTTGGGAATCCCGCGATAGAGGTACTGCTGCAAATAGGCCGCGTTTCGCCCGATCGCGAGCGAGGCTTTTTTCAGGTCCGTGCGCTTTTGCTGGATCAATTTCATGACCCTGAGACGCGTTGGATCGAGGTCCATGGTGCCTAACTCCTTGATCTGCCATTGATAGGTAATAGCCTATTTTATTTATTTGACCAGCGCAAGTTGGGCTGTCAATCCTATCCCTCATGACGAGCCGATACAGCGACGAATTCATCACGGAAGTTGAAGACTTCCTGGCATCCACCCGGATGAAAGCCACTGATTTTGGCCGAGAATCTGTGGGTGATCCGAACTTTATCAGGCATTTACGCAAGGGGCGATCACCAAGCCTTCTGACCGCAGATCGGGTCTGCGCCTTCATGGAAAAGGTGAGGCAGGACCGCCAAGCCTCAGGAAAAAGGACGAAACTCCCATGAATAATAGTCCTACGAATCACCTAAACCAGGTCCATCTCGCCCGGCGCTGGAACCTAAGCCCGCGCACGCTCGAGCGCTGGCGGTGGCTCAACCAGGGGCCGCGCTACCTCAAGATCGGCGGGCGGGTCGTCTATCGGCTGGAGGATGTGGAGGCCTTCGAAAATGAGGTCGCCCATCAGCCTGAAGCGGTGGGGGCGAAGTGATGCTGACCCGCGCACCCTCCCCGCTTCGGCCGCAGATCGGGGAGCCCGAAATGCTCGCCTGGTTCCTGGCGGTAAGCCCCGGTGACCGCATCGCCTATTGGCGCGGGCATCTGGCGATTGAGCTATCCGTGACCGCGAGCCCGCTTGGCGACAGTGAGCGCCGCCGCCTGCGTGGCCTGAAGAACCTGACGCTGCACATGGCCGAGATGGACTTGCTGCATCTTGTCCAGCAGCGCCTTGGACTGGATGACTACCTGTATCTGGCCATTGCGCGCCCCAGGCCGCGTCTGGGCAGCGCCCGTTTGGTCCTGCCGGGCCTCGCCCCGCAGGCGGCGTCATCGCTGCCGCAGGCCGCGTGAGGTACGCCATGGGTAAAGCCTCTCGCGACAAGGGCCTCCGGCGCGAACGCGCGCTGGTGGAGATCCACAAGCAAAGCGGCATCGCAGCCGAGCGTGTCCCGCTATCTGGTGCAACGCACTATCGCGGCAATGGCGCCGATATCGACATCTATGCGCGCGGCGCTGCCGAACCGCCGCTGGTGGCCGAAGTCAAAGCCCGCGGTGACGGCGAAGGTTTCAAGACGCTGGAACGCTGGCTCGGCACGCACGACGCACTGTTTCTATGGCGCGACCGTGCCGCACCGTTGGTGGTCGTGCCGCTGCATGTCTGGCTGGAACTGATTGGTCGCGGCCTGCCGCCACCGCAGGTGAAGTCATGACGCGCCGTTCCATGCGTCGGCTCCGTCGCCTCGGCCACTTGCTGCGCAACCTCTCAATCGGCGCTGTCTTTGCCGGCGGTTTCATCGCGTTCTGCTGGATCGCGGAACTGCTGGTGCTGTCATGACGTCCATCCCCATGAAAATGGCGACGCCCGTCCGGCCGTCGTCACGCAAGCCAGAGCCGGACATCACCCATTCCAACGAGACACACATGAGCAATCGCACCCAACTGGCGCTACTGCTGGAAGAGGTCGGCGCGCTGCCCGCGTCCTACGCCGTCAAAGCGAAGGAGACCGCGTAATGGCCATCTCCCTTGCATCCCTCCGCCGTGGTGGGGACACGCGTCCCCCACGGTTTTTGATCTATGGCGTTGCCGGCGTCGGCAAAACCAAGCTCGCGGCCGATGCGCCGAACCCGATCTTTCTGCAAACCGAGGACGGCCTTGGGCGCATTGATGCCGCGACCTTTGGGCTGCTGCGCAACTTTGACGCCGTCATGGAAGCACTCGGATCTCTCTATTCCGAGGCGCATGAATTCCAGACGCTGGTGGTTGATAGCCTTGACTGGCTGGAACCGCTGATCTGGCAGCACACGGCGCAGCAGCACAATCAGCGCGACATTGAAGCCTTCGGCTATGGCAAGGGCTATCAGGCCGCGCTGGATACCTGGCGAACCTTTCTCGATGCGGTGAATACGCTCCGCGATGAATGCGGCATGAGCGTTCTGCTGATCGCGCATGCAGAAATCCGGCGCTTTGATAGTCCGGAAACCGAACCCTACGACCGCTACCAGCCGAAACTGCATCGCAGCGCATCTGCTCTGGTGCAGGAGCATGTCGATGGCGTGCTGTTCGCGAATTATCGCGTCAGCACGCTGAAGTCGGACGTCGGCTTTAACAAGAAAATCGTGCGCGGTGTCGGTGGTGGCGATCGCCTGCTGCACACCATCGAACGCCCAGCTTTCCTGGCCAAGAACCGCTTTGGCCTTGAAGAAACCCTGCCTCTCGCTTGGGCCGATCTGGCCGCCGGCATCCCCTTCTACACGACGCCGCCCGGCGCCGCCCCGTCCTCCACAACCGAAGCCCGGAGCTGACCCATGGCATCCCTCAATGGTACTTTTGACGCGACCGAGGTCGCCCCCGCCGTCCCGCTCGAAGTGCTGCCGCCCGGCAAATACCTCGCGCAGTTGATCGAGAGTGAAATGGCACCGACCAAGGCGGGCGACGGGCAGCTGCTGAAGCTGGTCTTCGAGATCCTGGAAGGCCCCTCCGCGCGGCGAAAGATCTTCGATCAGCTGAACTTGGTGAACCGCAACGAGCAGACGGTGGAGATCGCGCAGCGCACCTTGTCGGCCATCTGCCACGCGGTGGGCCAGGTGCATGTCAGTGACAGCGAGCAGCTTCACTTCAAACCGCTGTTCGTGACGTTGAAGGTCGAGCCTGCCGGTACCGATAAATACGGCGTGCATCGCGAGGCGCGGAACAAGGTGTCTGGCTATTCCGCCGCCAAGGCAGGGAGCACCAGTGTTGCGCCTAGCCAAGCAGCGCCGCCGCCCCGCCCTGCGACAACGCCCCCGCCTGCTGCGCGCCCGGGCACCGGCGGCACGCCCCCCTGGCGGCGCGCTTGATCGGAAGGGTTGCCATGGTAAGCCTTCCAGCCCCGCCAACACCAACCGTATCGGCCATCTATGCTGCTTATGAAGCGGCGGCCGATCACGGATATCGGGAACACCTGGGTGCCTCACTGATCGGCACCGAATGCGAGCGCGCCATCTGGTACGGCTTTCGCTGGACCACGCGCGCGAAGCATGCAGGACGACTGCTTCGGCTATTCGATACTGGCAATCTGGCGGAGGCACGCTTTGTGGCCGACCTTCGCCGCATTGGCGTTACGGTCTTGGATCTTGATCCAGCCACCGGGCGCCAATGGCAGCTACGCGATACGGGCGGGCATTTCGGCGGCAGCATGGATGCGGTGGCGATCGGCTTACCCGAAGCGCCCCGCACCTGGCATGTCTGCGAATTCAAAACCCATAGCGAGAAATCCTTCCTCTCGCTCAAGCGCGATGGTGTCGCCAAAGCCAAGCCGCAGCATTGGGCGCAGATGCAAAGCTACATGCATCTGGCGGGGTTGGAACGCGCCTTTTACCTCGCGGTCAACAAGAACACCGATGAACTTTATCAGGAGCGCCTGCATTACGATGCCGAGGCCGCCTTGCGCATCATGGCCAAGGCCGAGCGTGTCATTGCCGCGAACCGACCACCCGCGCGCATCAGTGACGATCCAGCATGGTGGCAATGCCGCTTTTGCGAGCATCACGCCACCTGTCACGAGGGTGCGATGCCTGAGCGGCATTGCCGATCCTGCCTGCATGCCTCGCCCACCAATGACGGCGCCTGGCATTGCGCGCGGCACAACCATCAGCTTGGCCGGCGCGACCAGGAGGCTGGTTGCGTCGCGCATCTCTTCATCCCGGACTTCATCGCCGGCGAGCAGGAGGATGCTGGCGAGGATTGGGTGAGCTATCGGCTGCGCGATGGTACAGAGTGGCGTGATGGCGTGCCGGAAGCACCAGCCGCGAAACTGATCGCGCACCGTCCCTGCCTGACCTGCAGCAGCACCACCTTTCGCGTGGGACCAGGCAAGGGCCCGCATATCGCCGAGCTCATCTGCACCGGATGTGAGCGAGGCGGTCGCTGGCTCAGCAAGGCAGATGCCGTGGCGATGGGAGTGGCAGCATGAACCGCGATCTCTTGGTGATCGTCACCATCAAAAACAATGCGCTGCTGACGGCGATGCGCGCTGCAGGATGTGAGACTGCAGCTGCACTCGCACGCGACAGCGGCGTCTCCTATACCCGCGTCAGCGACTACCTGAAACTCAAGATCGCACCGCTGCGCCAGGACGGAGAATGGCGCAGCTGCATCCTCGCCATCTCGAAGACGCTATGCAGGCTGCCCGAGGATCTTTTCCCGGCGCCCTTCATACGACGGGCGCTGGATACCAACCGCGTTACGCGGGAAGTCGACGCAGAGGATCTACCGGCACTTGTTGGCAGCTCGACCACCTCCATTGCCTACGATCCGGAACGGGCAGTCGCCGTGGGTGCCGCCGTCGGTGCTCTCGACGCCGCGCTGGCCAGCCTGCGCCCGCGGGAGCAGCGCATCATGCAGATGTATTTCGGATTGAATGGCGACGCGCCACAAACATTCGAAGAAATCGCACTGTCGTTCAATATCAGCAAGAACCGGGTACGGCAGATCGTGCTGCGGGCCCAACTCATGCTTTCGGCGCCGAGGCTCGATCTACGCCGGCGCTGCGCGCCGCTCCTCGAGGACGGAATGGAAGGGGCGCAGCGTTGACCCTCTCCCTCCGCCCCTATCAGCGCTCGGCCATCGAGGCGCTCTACGAATATTTCTCCGCCAGCGCAGGAAATCCGCTGGTCGTGCTCCCAACCGGCTGCCATGCGGCTGGGACTCTGATCCTGATGCATGACGGTTCTACAAAATCGGTCGAAGACGTGGTGCCAGGTGACCTGCTCATGGGGCCAGACAGTAAACCACGTCGCGTTCTGCAGCTGGCCCGCGGCCACGAGCGTATGTGGCAAGTAACCCCGAAGCGTGGCGGTGATGCCTTCGCCGTCAACGAGGGCCACATTCTGTCTCTTGCGACAACCAATGAAGGAAAGCCCTATCGCTGCACTCAAGATGGCAGCAGGATCGATAATATCTCCATCCGTGAATATATCACAAAGTCGAAATCATGGCGTCACCTTCGGAAGCTGCGGCGGGTTGCCGTAGACTTCCCGGTCCGCCCGGCACCGCCGTTTGATCCCTGGGCGCTTGGTGTGCTGCTCGGTGATGGATGCCTGACGCATGGTGTGGCGGTCAGCAACCCGGATATAGAAGTACTCGACGGCCTCTGGGCTGAGATAGAACGATACGGGCTTCACTACAGGGCGCGGGAGAATAGCCGCGGTACCTGTTGGGGGGTTGTGTTTTCAAATACCCTCGCTCAGCGTGGAACGCCCAACCGTGTGAAAGCCATCCTCCGTGAGCTTGGCCTTGCCGGTCACGACGCTTCGGAGAAGTTCATTCCCGAGTGCTACAAGGTGGGTAGCCGTGATGTTCGCTTAGAGGTTCTGGCTGGCCTACTCGATACTGATGGTCACCTTTTCGGTGGGACTGGCTTTGACTACATCAGCAAGTCAGAGCAGCTGGCTAGGGACACCACTTTTGTTGCCCGTAGCCTCGGCCTTTGCGCGTCATGCGTGCCCTGCCAGAAATTCGATCAGAACGGCGTTGGCGGCACATACTGGCGTGTGACTATCTCCGGCCACACAGATATGATCCCGACCCGCGTCGTACGGAAACGTGCTGCGCCGCGCCGCCAAAAGAAGAACCCGCTGGTCACCGGTTTCGATTTACAACCGCTGCCGGAAGGCCTTTTCTATGGCTTCTCGCTTGATGGCGATCATCTCTATTTGACTGCCGATTTCACTGTTCATCACAATACGGGCAAAAGCCTCTGCATCGCAGGATTCACGCAGGAGGCGATCGCCGCCTATGGCGACACTCGTGTTCTGGTCCTCACCCATGTGAAGGAGCTGATCCAGCAAAACTTCATGGCGCTGCTGCGCGCCTGGCCCGATGCACCTGCTGGCATCTACTCAGCCGGGTTGTCGCGGCGCGACATTCACGCGCAGATCCTCTTTGCCGGCATTCAATCCATCCACCGCCACGCATACAAGGTGCAGCGTTGCGATCTGGTGCTGATCGATGAAGCCCATCTGCTCGGGCGCAATGACAGCGGCATGTATCGCCGCTTTCTCACACAACTGAAGGAGATTAATGCCGGCCTGACCAAGGTCGTCGGTTTCACTGCCACACCTTACCGGCTTGATAGCGGCCTGTTGCACGAGGGCGAAGATCGGCTGTTCACCGACATCGCCTATGAGGTGCCGGTGCTGGACATGATCCAGCAAGGCTATCTCTGCCCGGTGGTCCCCAAGCAGACCACCACGCAGCTTGATGTCGGTGGTGTTGGCACGCGCGGCGGCGAATTCATCGCCAAGGACCTTGAGGCCGCAGTTGATCGCGATGAGGTCACGCGCGCCGCTGTGGCCGAAATTGTCGAGCACGGAGCTGACCGCGGATCCTGGCTGGTGTTCTGCTCGGGCGTTGCCCATGCGCGCCATGTGCGGGACGCGATCCGCGAGCACGGCATCAGCGCCGAGACAGTCACGGGCGACACACCCGGCCCCGAGCGCGATGGCATCCTGACGGCGTTCAAGGCCGGAAGGCTGCGCTGCGTCACCAACGCCAATGTGCTCACCACCGGCTTTGATGCGCCAGGCACTGATCTAATCGCGCTGCTGCGCCCAACCAAAAGCGTCGGGCTCTATGTCCAGATGGTCGGTCGCGGCACGCGCCTTGCCGAGGGCAAGGATGACTGCCTGGTGCTGGACTTCGCCGGCAATACCGCGCGGCACGGCCCGATCGACACAGTGGATGGCCGCAAAAAGGAAACCGCGGAGGACGGCAAGGCACCGATCAAAACCTGCCCAGAATGCAAAACCATCAACCATGCGAGCGCGCGGCACTGCATTGAGTGCGATTATGAATTCCCGCCGCCGGTGGTGAAGGTAGCGCCGAAGGCGGCGTCAGACGCGCTGCTGTCGACGCAGATCCAGGCGGCCTGGTGCGACGTCACGGATATTGGCTACTCGCGGCACGAAAAGCCCGGCAAGCCGGCGTCGCTGCGCGTCACCTATGAATGCGGCCTTATCCAGCACAGCGAATGGGTGTGTTTCGAGCATACAGGATTTCCCCGCGACAAGGCGCTGTCCTGGTGGCGGCGTCGTGCGGGCAATCTGCCGCCGCCCCTGACGGTGAATGAAGCGCTGGCCCAGCAGCACCATCTGCGCCGCCCCATCGCCATCCAGGTCCGGCCCACCGGTCAATACACCGAAATCACCGCCGTGAGGTTCATGTGAAATGCGCTGCCTGTCGCCTGCGCACTGCGCGCTGCTTTGGTTGGTTCGATCCGCGGCGCAAGACCGGGACGCCACGTTGGGCCTGTTCCATGCGCTGCATGCATGTGCTGCGCCGGAGGTGGGGCGTGATTGATCCCGATGAACACGAAATCGCCGCCATCCAGGCCGCGAGCCCCATGGCGGGCGAATACCTGGAAAGCATCGGCAAGACCGATCTTGCGGTGCTGAGCGATGCCGAATGGTTGACGCTGCTGGAGGTGATCGTCACCGCCTATCAGGATGCGCTGGCGCAGCGCCTGGATAGCGGCAGCCATCCCGCGCCGCCTCTGCCAGGGAGGGCTGCATGAAGGATTTCATGGCGCAATTCGGCGCGCGGCTCGTGGATAATGGCTATCCCGTCATTCCCATCATGCCGGGCGCCAAGGTGCCGGGCCACTTCCGCAAGGGCGCCTGGGCGGCCTATCCGGATTGGACGCGGCACTGCGACCGGGCGACCAAAAGCTTTGAGATCGACATCTGGCGTCGCTGGCCCGATTGCGCGGTGGGCATCGCCTGCGGTGCGGTGGTGGGCATCGACATTGATGTCCCTGATGCCTCGGTCGCGGTCGCGCTCACCGATCGGGCGAAGCGCATGCTGGGCGAGACGCCATGCCTGCGCATTGGCCAGGCGCCCAAGCGCTTGCTGGTCTATCGCGCTGCCACTGCCTTTCGCGGGCGCAAGCGTCATCCGCTGGAAGTGCTGGCACGCGGGCAGCAATTCGTCGCCTATGCCATCCATCCCGTCACCGGGCAGCCCTATGCCTGGCCAGAGGACGGCCTGACCGACACGCCGCTTGCCGACCTGCCGGAGATTACAGAAGCGGCCTGCGACGCCTTCCTGGACGCCGCGTGGGACATGGTGCCGGCGGCGCTGCGCAAGACAACACTGCACATGGATAGCCCGAGCGACATCTGGCGCGGGCCATCCGATCCGCGTGGCACCCCAGAAGCCGTCGCCGCCGCGCTGGCCTATCTGCCGAATGACGATCTGCCGGGAAATGAATGGATCACCATCGGCGCCGCTATCAAAGCCGCAATTGGTGAGGAGGGCCGCCAGCTTTGGATCGACTGGTCACGCAATGCGAGCAAGTCCGGACAATCGGGCCGCAGCAATACGCCGGAACGGCGCTGGGCAACGCTGAAGCCTCATAGCGCAGGTGCGGGCAAGATCTACTGGCTGGCGGCAGAGCGCGGTTGGAACCCGCCGCCCGAGATCATCCTGAATGGGAATGTCGCTGAGCAGATGGCAATGCCGCATCCGGCGGCGGGGCTGTTGGCAAAGGTCAGCACTGCGCCTGCCCCAAGCGCACCGCCACCTAAGCCTTATCGTGTTCCGGCAGAACTGCTGCAGGTTGACGGCGCCTTGCGGCTTTTTCTCGATTACGCAAACGCGACAGCGATAAGCCCGCAACCCTTCCTCGCACTTGGCGCGGGTATCTGCATGATCGGCGCCCTGGCCGGCAGGCGATACCGCACACCCACCGATTTGCGCAGCAACGTCTATGCCGTCGGCATTGCTGACAGCGGCGGCGGTAAGGATCATGCGCGGCGTTGCGTCAAACGCGCGATCTTCGCGGCAAAGCTCGACCGCTACCTTGGTGGTGAAGAACTCGCCTCCTCAGCCGGGCTGCTCACATCCTTGCAGCGCCATCCCGTGCGGCTGTTCCAGGTGGACGAATTCGGCCAATTCCTGAAGGCAGTCCTGAGCCCACGTGCGCCGGCACACAAAGCAGCCATCTGGGCGGAATTGACCAAGCTCTACACCTCGGCCGCCGAACCCTACATCGGCACAGAATACGCGGACCAAAAAACCAAGCCGCGTGTCACGATTGAACAGCCCTGCGCCTGCCTTTGGGGCGTCACTGTGCCGGGACCATTCTGGGCGGCGCTGGAAGGTGGCGCGCTCGCAGATGGCTCTATCGCTCGCTTTTTGGTGTTCCTGACGGATGATGATTATCCGGAACGCAACGAGACGCCGGCGCAGATGGATCCGCCTGCCGATCTCGTCGCCGCCATCCAAGCAATTGCCCTCGGCGTGCCTGGACACAGCCACGGAGGCAACCTCGCTGACCTGATGGAAGCCACGGCGCCGATGCACGCGTACACCGTGCCGCTTAGCGAGGACGCTCAAGTAGCCATGGCGCTGGTGCGGCGGGAAGCGACCGATAAGCTGCGCTCGCACCGCGGAACCTACGCAACCGCGCTATTCGGCCGCCACGCCGAGAACGCCGCGAAGCTCGCCATGATTGCCGCCATCAGCCGTAATCCGGCGCAGCCAGTGACCGAGGCAAAGGACGTCGTATGGGCATCCCGTCTGGTCGAGCACTGCATCAGCACCATGCTGCAGGAAGCCGAGCGCAGGGTTTCGAACAACGATACGGAAGCCAAGCACAAGCGGTTGCTGCAGATCATCCGTGACGGCGGGCGGCAATCCCGCAGTGAGATTACCCGGCAATCTCAATTTCTTTCACGGCGCGAGCGCGAGGAGATCCTGTGCTCCCTCCAGGAGGCAGGCTTGGTCTCAATGGACCAGGAAGTCGGCACGACCAAGCCCACCACCTTCTACACCGCCGTGGCGTCGCCCTGGTTTGGGCCCTCGTCGGAGGCTGCGCCATGAAAAATCTTGCGGCCCCAAAAATTCGCCCACACAAAACCCCAGGCAAAAGGCCGCATCGCGGGGAGAGTTCAATAATTCAATATTTCCCGCGCGCGCGCAGACGTACACATGCACGCGCCTTGGGGAGGGACCCTAGAACTATTGAATTATCATTATTATTGAATTTTCTCCCTCTCTATAGGGGGGCACGCCCTTTTAAGCCTCAGGGGATGGCCCTGCCATGACCCTCCCAGGCTCTCCGATGCCGCCGCGCTCGTCGCTGAACCGCGGCACGCGCAGCCCCACCACCACACCCGAGATGGAAGCACTCCGCCGCCGCGTCTGGCAGCAGCAGGGAGTGGTCTCACTCGCGATCGAGGACATCCATGACCCCTGGCTGCGTCAGGCGGTCCAGAACGAAGCCGTACGCCGCTGGGGGCCTCGGCAGCAGGAGAAGAACCGTGGCCGCTAAGCGCAAGCAGAAACGCACCAAGACGCCGGATACGATGGGCCCGTCCCCATGGCGCCTTCAGCATGGCGACTTAACGCCGCCAATCCGCGAGGCGGATCCCGAGACTGGGCGACCCGTTCAGCATCGCCGCGCGGTGGATACACTCGGCATGATGCTGGCCAATGGGACGATCACGCAGGAGATGCACGACGCCGGCGCGACCTTCCGCGCGCTGTTCTACGTGGCTGCACTGGATGGGGTGACACGATCAGCCCTGCTGCGACAGCCTGGAGGCATCAGCGATGACCTCTCCGAGCGCAGCCTGGATGCGCGGCGGAGGGTGGCGGCTGCGCTCAATGCGCTGGGTGGGCACGACAGCGCGGCAGGCTCCTCCGCCTGGTATGTCGTGGGGCTGGAGATGTCGGTGCGCGAATGGGCCATGCGCCAAGGCTGGGGCGGACGGCCTGTCCCGCCGCCTCAGGCGCAGGGAATGCTCGTGGCCACGCTCAGCGTGCTGGCGGGGCATTTTGGGCTGGTGGGGCGGCAGAGGGCGGCGTGAGGCGCGCCACGACTATGGCCTACCCGCTCAGCTTCCAGTGATACCCGCAGCGGCCACCGTCCGCGCAATGGTCTCTCTTTGCGCGGATAGAAAGCTGGCAAACGCACCCGGCGACGAGCCCACCGGCACAGCACCAAGCGTCGCAAGACGATCACGTACCGCTTGCTGATTTACAGCGTGCTGCGCCGCTTGATGAAGCCGCGCTACAGCGCCTTCAGGCGTACCGGCCGGAACAAACAAACCATTCCACTCCTGGAAAACAAAGCCTGGCACCGCCCCTTCATTGGCTGTGGCAACATCTGGCAGAGATGCCATTCGTTCCGGGCTCAGGATGCCGAGTGGTATGACCTTTCCTTCACGGGCAAGCGCGACCGTCGAACCCGCAGTCACGACTGCGAATGCTAGGTTGCCAGACATCACGTCCTGCAACGCTGGTGCGGCACCGCGATACGGCACGTGAGTGGCGCGAACGCCCGCTTGCCGAAGCAGGCTTTCAGCCGCGATGTGCGGGCCTGTTCCATTGCCCGACGAGCCATATGAAAAATCTGCGCCGGGCTGTTTCAGTCGCTCGAGCAACTGTGCGAGCGAACGGATGGGTAAGTTTGGATTGCCCACAACAATGATCGGTTGGCTCACGACCAATGAGACAGGGGCAAAGGCACGAGCGTAATCGAAGGATAAATCGCGGATCAAAAGCGGATTGATCACGTGCCCCAAGGCATCGAGAAGAAGCGTATGCCCATCGGGCTGAGCCTGTGCGGCAGCGGCAGCACCGATCGAACCACCAGCTCCAGCGCGGTTCTCCACCACAACTGACTGCCCAAGAACCTCAGACATCGGACCGGCGATCAGACGTGCGACCGTGTCGATTCCGCCACCTGGTGGGTAAGGGGCAATGATACGCACTGGCCGGCTTGGGAAGCTTTGAGATTGGCTCAGGGCGGGCGTGGCAAGAGCCGGAGCACTTACAAGCAAGGCAACCATTGATCGACGGTTCAGCATTGGAAAAAACTCCTGCTCATCAAAGCTTCTTGGGCCATTGGAGGGCAGACCGTAGATGCGGTAGCGCTTTGTCGCAATCCCGAGAGATCATGGAAGGCGGCGAATACTCGTAGCCTTTCCGCATTTTTCATGGGACGTCATAATGTCCTCCCACGTTCCAGCTTTGCCTCGGCATCAAAAAAATCATGATCAGCGAAAACAAAGGTAGTGCAGCGAAAGATTGTCGTGTTGCACAGCGGAATTCGCTTCGGCTATTATGCCTTCACCTTAAAGAATTGTGATCGCGATTGATCGTGAGGTCGTCGCAGGTGACGTTGCTGAAGGCCAAAGAGGAATAGCGAAACCAAGAGTGAACCTGATGGTTCCTTCCTGTCCATGTCGTATGCGGGGGGCGGAAGCGCCCGACCCCTCTAGCGTCAGAATAAAAATATGGGTTGCAGTTTGCACCATAGCGGCGTGAATTCAATGACTTAGGTGCAAACCTAGGCCCCTCAGGTTTGCACCTGGTTTGCACCCAGCCCTCGCATGGTTTGCACCCTTTCGACGTGATTTCAGCAGCTTAACTGCAAACCGTCACCCAACCCTTCCCGGATATCCCCCATGACGCTTCCCTGGATGGCCGAGCGGATCCAACTCCGCGCGATCGCCTCGCTGCGGCCGCACGCCGGCAATGCGCGCGTGCATGACGCGGCGCAGCTCGCGCAGATCATGGCCAGCATGCAGGCTTTCGGCTTCACCAACCCGCTGCTGGTGGACGAGGATGGCGTGCTGATCGCGGGGCATGGCCGGTTGGCGGCAGCGGAAGCGCTCGGCATCGCGAAGGTGCCGGTGATTGTGCTGAAGCACCTCGCACCCGCGCAAAAGGAAGCGCTGCGGCTTGCCGATAATCGCATCGCAGAGAACGCCACCTGGGACCAGGCGCTGCTGCGTGATGCGCTGGCGAGCGTTCAGGCAGCGGAAATTGACCTCGCGGCGCTTGGTTTCTCGGCGGATGAACTTGCGGGCATCCTCGCGGCGGCTGGAGAGGCCGTGTCCGACGGCGATGCGCCCGAGGCCCTGCCCGCGGACATCGCCGAGAACCCTGCCGCACCGGCGAATGGCGAGGATGTGGATGATCCCGCCGATGCTGAGCCTGAGGCACCGCGCCAGGCAGTCTCTCGCCCTGGCGATTTGTGGTTGCTGGGCGCGCATCGGTTGCTGTGTGGCGATAGCACCGACGCAGCAGCGGTGGCGCGCGTGATGGAAAGGGATCGCGCGGCGCTGCTGTTCACGAGCCCGCCCTATGGGAACCAGCGCGCCTACACGACCGGCGGTGTGACGGATTGGGATGCCCTGATGCAGGGCGTGTTCCAGCATCTGGACGCGGCGCTGCGGCCGGATGGCCAGGCGCTGGTCAATCTCGGCCTGATTCATCGCGAGAATGAATGGCAGCCCTATTGGGAAGGCTGGCTGGAATGGATGCGTGCGCGGGGCTGGCGTCGCTTTGGGCTTTACACCTGGGATCAGGGGCCGGGATTGCCGGGTGACTGGAACGGGCGTTTGGCGCCCGCGTTTGAGTTGGTGTTTCACTTCAACCGCACGGCGCGGCAGGCCAACAAGATCATCCCCTGTAAATGGGCCGGTACGCCGAACAAGGGCAGTGGTCTGCGCGCCGCGGATGGCGAGGTGAAGGCTTACACGCATATCGGCCAACCCGTGCAGGACATGCGCATTCCCGACGCCGTGCTGCGCATCACACGCCACAAAGGGCGTGGGATTGAGACGGAGCATCCGGCGGTGTTCCCGGTGGCGCTGCCCGATTTCCTGATGCGCGCCTATACCGACACGGGCGAGATCGTGTTTGAGCCCTTTGCCGGCAGCGGCACGACGCTGATTGCCGGGGAACGCACGGGCCGCATTGTGCGCGGCGTTGAATTGGCGCCAGCCTATGTGGATTTGGCGATTGCGCGCTGGCGGATGCTCTATCCGGATCAGTCGGTGACGCTAGCGGACGATGGGCGCGATTACGATGCGATCGCTGCTGCGCGGGCGGAGGTGGCAGATGCAGCCTGAGCTTGCCGTCATCACCCTCCCGGTCGCGGCGCTGGTGCCCTATGCCGAGAATGCGCGCACGCATTCGCCGGCGCAGGTAGCGCAGATCGCTGCATCGATCGCCGAGTTTGGCTTTGTGAACCCGGTCCTGGTGGATAGTGCCGGCGTGCTGGTCGCGGGGCATGGCCGCGTCATGGCCGCAAAGCGGCTCGGAATGGCCAGCGTGCCTTCTATTCGACTGGCGCATCTCACCGAGCCCCAGGCGCGCGCACTGCGGCTCGCGGATAATCAGATCGCGCTCAATTCCGGCTGGGATGAGGCGCTGCTGGCGACGGAGATCGCGCGCATTCGTGACGACGGTACGGTCGATTTGGAGGTGCTCGGGTTCTCCCCCGAAGCACTTGATGATTTGCTGGCCAGCATCGGCGCCAATGGTGACGCGCCCGCGCAGGGTGATCCCGACGCACCGGCACCGGAACCACCGGCACAGCCCATCACGCGCCCTGGTGATCTCTGGCGCCTTGGGCGCCACCGGCTGCTCTGTGGCGACGCCACCAATCGCGCCGATGTTCTCCGCCTGCTCGGTGGCGCGAAGCCGCATTTGATGGTGAGCGACCCGCCCTACGGGGTTGGCTACGATCCCGCCTGGCGCAACGAGGCTGGCGTCTCGTCCACCGCGCGCACGGGCAAGGTTGCCAATGATGACCGCGCCGATTGGCGCGAAGCCTGGGCGCTGTTCCCCGGTGATGTCGCCTATATCTGGCACGCGGGCGTGCATGCGCGCACCGTAATCGAAAGTCTGGAAGCGGCAGGCTTTGTCGTTCGTAGCCAGATTGTCTGGGCCAAGCCGCGCCTGGTGCTCGGGCGTGGCGATTATCATTGGCAGCATGAGCCGAATATTTATTGTGTCCGAAAAGGCGCTACCGGTCATTGGCAGGGCGCGCGCGACCAAACGACGCTCTGGCAGATCGGCGCTGGCGATGAGGATATGGCGACGGTGCATGGCACACAGAAGCCAGTAGAATGCATGCGCCGCCCGATGCTGAACAATAGCGAACCCGGCGATGTGATTTATGAGCCCTTCTGCGGCAGCGGCACGACGATCATTGCCGCCGAGACAGCCGATCGCATTTGCTACGCGATGGAAATTGATCCCGGTTATTGTGATGTGACGATTGCGCGGTTTGAGGCGATGACGGGCCAGCCCGCAATACTGGATGGCGAGGACCGAACCTTTGCCGATGTCACTGCAACACGCACAACCAATAGATCATGATTGAAACTCCCCAATCATAGCCACGAAATTACGCTCAATCTCGCTTGGCTCGCCCCCCGCTACAGCGCGAATGGTCCCTCAGGCGCAGGGAATTACCCCGGCGCCAAAGCAAGGAGACCAAGATGATCGACACACCTTCAACCGCCCAGCTTTTCCTCGAAATCGCCAAGCGGCACATGCCCTCGGTTGAGACGCTGGAGACCAGAAACCGCGACGCGCTTGATTTTCACGATGTCGCCGTCTGGTCCATCCGAAATTCTCTCGCGGAAGCCTACGCCGCCGGGCAAGCCGCCGCGAAGCGCAGCAAAAAGCGCAGCCGATAAGCGAAAGCGAGGGCCGAATGGTGCTGCCATTTGGCCCTCACATCATGATCAAACCCTGCTGAACATAGCAATGAAATAACGCTCTATTTCGCTTGGCTCAGCCCCCATCACAGCGCGAATGGTCTGTCACGCGCAGGGATTTCCCCCGCCGATGACGGAGACAAACAGATGACCAAGATCCTTCCCACCGAAAACCAAGACTGGGGTTTCTGGGGCACCATGCGCGAACACGCAGCAGATGCCTGGCCGATTGCTTTCACCGCGATCCACAACGCGACCAGCACGGATCCCGCCTCGGTCCGCGCCTTCCTCGACAGCCGCTACGGGCGCCACTTCGCGGATG
>JBIKXA010000120.1:0-11922 GCA_044356015.1 Roseomonas sp. | reverse complement strand
ATAGGCCGGCATGGGTTCCCCCGTTTCATTGGCAACACGCGTGAAGGCGCCGGCCATGCGGCGCGATGCAGCAATGGCTTCCGCCACCTCCTTGGGGTGGGTCTTGAGCCCGGTGGTAATGCCCGCCGCGCGGGCCAGGATTTCTTCTTCGGTCATTGCGGCTGCCTTCCCAATGTCGCAGGGGTAAACTGCCGCAAAAGCCGCAATTGGGGAACCCTATGGCCGCAGCGAACGGGACCAAAAGGGCGGCGAAAAGCACTAAATCCCGATTGCAAACAGGGGTGGATTATGGAATGAGAGCCGGGGTGGCTTAGGAATCAGGATTTTCAATGAGATCAGTTGTTATCACTGGCGTCACGGGCCAGGACGGTGCCTATCTGACTGAGCAGATGCTCGCTTTGGGCTACAACGTGATTGGGACCTTTCGCCGCACGAGTTCGGTCAATTTTTGGCGCCTGAGGGAATTGGGTGTTGCAGACCACCCAAATTTGAGGCTTGTTGAGTTTGACTTGACTGACACCGGTTCTTGTCAGCGCCTGCTAGAGCGCGCTGAACCTGAAAGCGTGTTTAACCTGGCGGCGCAAAGCTTCGTGGGCGTTTCTTTTGATCAGCCGATTGCCACCGCCATGATGAGCGGTGTCGGTCCTTTGCACCTTCTTGAGGCCATTCGGTCCGTCAATCCTAAGATCAAATTCTACCAGGCCTCGACCTCTGAGCTTTATGGCAAGGTTCAGGCCATCCCCCAAAACGAATTGACATCCTTTTACCCGAGAAGCCCCTATGCTGTGGCTAAACTTTTTGCCCATTGGACAACAGTGAATTATCGGGAGAGCTACGGGTTATTCGCTTCATCAGGCATACTTTTCAATCATGAAAGTCCGCTGCGCGGACAGGAATTTGTCACGCGCAAGATAACAAACACAGTTGCACGGATTGCCCTTGGCAAGGAGGATTGCTTGCATCTTGGCAATCTGGATGCCCAGCGCGACTGGGGCTTTGCCAAGGAATACACCGAAGGCATGCGGCTGATGTTGGAGCATTCGGAACCGGATACCTTTGTGCTTGCCACGGGGCGCACTTATCCTGTGCGTCGTTTCGTTGAGCTTGCCTTTGGTGCGGCCGGAACCACCATCGTTTGGCGCGGTAGCGGCATTGATGAGGTGGGTGTGGATGGTGCGACCGGCGCTACACGCGTGCGGATCAATCCAGCCTTCTTCCGCCCGGCTGAGGTAGACCTGCTGATCGGCGACGCATCCAAGGCCAGGCAAACCCTTGGTTGGGAAGCGCGGATGGGTATTGAAGAACTTGCACGGATAATGGTCGAAGCGGATTTGCGGCGGAACCGTGATGGCTTCTCATTCTGAAGTGGTCTTGCTGACCGGTGCTGATGGCTTCACCGGCAGGTATTTGGCAACCCGCTTGCGGGCAGAGGGGATGCGGGTTACCGGACTGACCCGGTCCGTACCTGGCGCTGACGAAGTTCAGGGAGAGCTTTCGGATGGCGCTTCAGTCGCGGCGGCGGTGGCAAAGGTCGCGCCTGATATCGTCATTCATTTGGCCGGCATAACCACGGCGGTCCACCCGAACGTGCCTGAGATTTATGCGGTCAACACGCTCGGCACCGCAAATCTACTGGCGGCCCTGGCGGCAGGCCCCAAATTGCCGCGCCGGGTCATCATTGCTTCAAGCGCGACAGTATATGCGCCCCCTTCGGGTGATGCACCCATCACCGAAGATCATCCGCGTCGCCCCGCGCATCATTATGGCGCCTCAAAACTGGCGGTTGAGGAGATCGCGCGGTTATATGCCAATAAATTGCCGATTATTGTGACGCGCCCATTCAATTATACGGGCTTGGGGCAGACCGGAGATTTCGTTGTGCGCAAAATGGTGCGCCATTTTCAGGAAGGCGCGCGGGAAATACGCCTGGGCGAATTGCAGCTTGAACGCGATTTTTCGGATGTGGAGGATATTGTTGAGGCCTATGTGCGGCTGACCAAGGTTTCCACTGACTACACCGTTGTCAATCTATGTTCTGGCAGTGCGGTTCATCTTGCCGATATTGTTCCCATGCTTGTTGAGATCACTGGCCAGCCGATGACCGTTATCCGGGACGAGCGGTTTGTCCGTGGGGGCGAACCACGCGTCATTCGCGGTTCGACGGAGCGGCTGCACGGCTTGATTGGCGCGTTTCCGCGGAGACCGTTTCGGACGACGCTTGAGAAGATGGTGCGGGGGTGAGGGGATCGCTGCTTTGCCATTATCGAACCGCATGTAAATACTGCAGGTCGCGCGCGGCAAAATCACGGTTTTGCTCATATTTGGTTCTTGCCAAAAAGCGTTCGATCCTTTAGCAAAACCGATATGCG
Organism: Roseomonas sp.; assembly: GCA_044356015.1. Taxonomy (GTDB): domain Bacteria; phylum Pseudomonadota; class Alphaproteobacteria; order Acetobacterales; family Acetobacteraceae; genus Neoroseomonas. Next base: position 9,553 of record JBIKXA010000120.1, on the reverse strand, counting down.
GTTTGATAAACATGTTGGGGTTATCAAATGTTTTTTCGAGATAATTCAAAGGTTAAAAATCGGCCTTTGGGCCATTCTTCGCCAATTGATCATCGTCAGATCGCGGATTCGGCGCGCGATGCGGGCCATTGGGCGCTTGCGGCACGTCATTATAGGGAGATGTTGAAGGAAAATCCGAAGGACGTTGGTATTTGGCTACAGCACGGTCATATGTTGAAGGAGTTGGGTTTATTTGGCGACGCAGCTGAGAGCTATGGTCGAGCTCTATCACTTGCGCCCAACGATCCGGAGTCTCATCTCCAGTGTGGTTTTCTGGCAAAGATCACTGGCGACCTTCCCCTGGCTTTGCATCATCTGCGCCAAGCCCGGGAACTTGGCTATCAGCCGATTGACCTTGTGGACCAGGAAATCCGTTTGTGCGCTGGGCGGAGGTCTATCTCTGTTCTTTCGGCATCATCCAACAAGAAACGTCTGCCGCTTCGCGTGTATCTCTCATCAATTACCGGTTTACCATTCGACGAGAGTGGCGCCGAGTTACAGCAGAGACTTGGCGCTGCCCACTACTCTTATGCATTTGCCATGAAAGGTATGGTTGCTGCCCTTGAGATGCTTGAGATTCCCCACGTGGTCATTCGCAATCCTGAATTTGTCCCCGATATAGCAGAGCGTTCCGACGCCGAGATAAATATCCATATCGGTTTCTATCCGCCCGAAGACGTGCGCTTTCTCAAGGGTGCTTACAACATATTGTCAGTCGCTTGGGAGTTTGAGCGGCTAAAGAATACTGTGGAGGCTGTAAGCTATCACGCCTTCGCCGACCCTTTGCGCATGCTTGGTCGTGCTGACGAAATATGGAGTGTATCTGCCTATGGGGCCGAGGCGCTTCGCCGTTCGGGCCTTCAGCGTGTTGAGGCTGTACCAACCCCCATTATTCAAGGGCATAGGCGCGGTCGTCGCAAGGGCCTGCCAAGCTGGTCTGATCTGGAGCGTGGCGCTGCCGCGCTTAACTCTGTCACCTGGTCGCCGCTGGCTATCTCCTATCCCCTTCAGGGTGCATTCAATGAGGCGGCTTTGCGACGCCGTGGCAGCCTGCACAAAGCGTTGCTTGAAGGGGAAGATTTCTCAGACCATGAGGAAGGGCCGCCGATCATTTTTCTGTCTGTTTTCAATGCACATGACTACCGAAAGCAGATCAGACCCTTGATCGAGGCATTCGTCCAGTATGCTGCGGTTAATCGCAAGGCCTATCTTCTGCTGAAGGTCACCAAGGTTTCCTGGGCAAAAGACTCACTGATTAGTCAGCTGATCCGCGATGAGCAGATGCATGATCCTGGTGGACTGATTCCCTTTTTCGTTTCCGACCGCATCCTGATAACATCTGAGACCTTGACGCGCGAGCAGATGCAAAGCCTTTATGATTGCGCTGGTTTTTATGTGTGTACGTCACATGCTGAGGGTCAGAATTTGCCGATGATGGAAGCCATGGCCCGCGGCGTGGTACCGATTTCTGTCGATAATACCGCCATGGCCAGTTACATTCGACCAGACAACGCCGTTGTCATTCCATCCTCATTGGCGCCCTTTACCCAGCGGCTTACGCAGCGCTACGGGCTATACGGCGTTTCAACCTGCTACACTGCTGCCGAAGATGTTTATGCGGCGCTTGACTTTGCCGCTGCGATGCCCCCGGAAACATATGTTGCATCTTCTGTGGCGGCGGCGCAGACGATAGCTGATCAATTTGGCGTCGAGACGCTGCGCGTCGCGCTTGAGCGCATTACCCTTCAGCTTAAGGCCTCAGTCACGGGAGAGGATTGTTGAAAGCGTTTCTCGAAATTGGCGTTCTGGTGATGGAAGATCACTGGACGGGGATTCCCCTGGTGGCGGCCGCGATTGCTGATAAGGCTTTGGCAGATACGGATGGTCGCATCGAATGGGGGTTCGTTTGTGAGACGATTCCGATACAGCGCAATCTTGTCCGTGACATGCTGATTGCCCGGTCTGGGCGGTCTTTACGCGCGAAACTGCCCGACCTTTTATGGCGTACCCCGCCACTTCCCTGGCGTGAGAGTCGCGAGGCGGTTGCAATCTTTCCGAACATTAAGCCCATGCGTCGGTATTTCGGTCGGGAAGCCATGGTCATCCATGATCTTAGCCCGTTGCTGGTGCCCCAGTTTCACAACCAAGACAACATAAACCACTTTGGCAACCGCATTTTTGGTGATGTGTGTTCAACAGACCATTTCTTCTGTGATTCGCGCGCGACCCAGGAAGATGTGAAACTCTATTTTGGCGTAGCCCAAGATACGACTTCAGTCATTCCCCTTGGCATAAACTTGAATTGGGAAGATGTAAGCGCGGCGCAGCGGTTCGGCGATCTTGGCAAGATTGAGCCTTACGTGGTCGTCGTCGGTACCTTGGAGCCACGCAAGAATGGCCGAATTGTTCTTGAATTTATGGCCAGAAACCCCGATTTCGCCAAACGAAACCGCATTGTGTTCATTGGCCGCGACGGTTGGCTTGATGAGCGTCGCAGAATCTACGACCAGATGGCCGAGCTTGGGATTCCCGCTGATCGGGTTGTATTCACAGGCTTTGTCTCTGAGCGGGAGAAAATCACGCTCATGTACCACTCTCGGTTCTGCATATACCCATCCTTCTTCGAAGGGTTCGGGCTTCCAGTGCTTGAAGCGGCCGTTCTTGGGAAGCACATCGTCTGTTCCAATAGTTCCAGTATGCCTGAGGTCGCGCCGGATAAATGCTATTTCTTCGATCCCAATAGCCTGACTGAGTTCGCCTGGGCAATGAAGCGCGCAGAACAGGATGCCGCTCTCAACCGTGTTTCGACCTCTCTCGAAGACATCATGAAGCGGGCAAAGAATCATGATTGGACCAGGTGTTACGAGGAGGTCAAGCGATGGGTGATAGCGTGATGTTGTTTCCCGATGCTGCCTTCGCTGCGCGGTATGCGCCAGTTCATCAGATCCGGATCCTGTCCATGAGCGGAAATCGTTTACGCGGGCTTGCGGCACCTGAAGCTGGCCCGCGGCCGAGTGCCGTGATATTGACCGCAGGTGAACGCGTGCTTGGCGTATCCATCGCTAGCGCCTTCTCTGAGGAGGCGAAGGTCGCTGGGTTGCGTGATGGCTGGTGCGGGTTTGAAGTCGCGGGGCTTCAGCATGCGCTGGCCTTGGGGCCGCGCGGTGAAGTTCGCTGTGCGGCCACCAATCATTCGCTCATTACGCTTGACGATGACGCCATCGCAAGTGCTGCCAGCGCGCCGCATACCGACATTACGGTTGAAGCTTTGCGCAGTCAGGCTCTTCGTGAAAACGGCACCGCGAATGAGGCGGCCGTGTGGCCTTTTGCTGAAGCCTTTTTTCAGGAGAAGGGGTTCGGCGCTTTCATAGATGCCTTGTATGCCTATCTGCTTGGCAGGCCCTGTGATAAGGATGGACGAAGCCACTACGAACAGTCCATGGCAGCCGGCGCAGCACCGCAGGATATCTGGCTGTCACTACTGGAATCGGAAGAATTCAAGAACAGAGGCTTGAAGATTATCCCGGGTCCGTTTGATCCTGGCTTTCCGTTTGGTTTGGTCGCCATGGTCAATAAAAAATCGCTAAACGCGGTTGACCCAAGCGCTGGCAGCAAGCCTGCTGTGACTGCCTGAACCTTGCGGGGGCCATTGAGCAATGCTCAGTCCCTTCGCGAGTCTATCCTCGTCCAGAATGAGCTTTCCTGGCATAAGGCTTGATGCGGTCCAGGTGAGTTAATACGTGTCTTTAGAATGCAGCCTCGGCAATTCAGGGAGTCTCAAAATGAACTCAGGCGTTTCCAGAGAGGATGTGGAGGCGGCCTATAGGCTGATCTTAGGACGCACGCCGGAAAGTGAGGAGGCCATCACGTTTCATCAATCAAGTCCTGATATTGCCGCATTGCGTCAGACTTTTCTGAGGTCGCCAGAATTGCAGTCCGAGGTTGGTGGATTGCCTTTAAATCTACCGTTCTTGGACGTGGAGTTCGCGACTTCAGCAGATACCTTGAACCTCATGCTTGCCAAAACAGCGGCGTATTGGAATCGTATCGGATCTGAGGCACCGCACTGGTCAGTGCTTGTTGATGAAATGTTTTCACCGGCAAATATCCTTGCCAACCAGGAGAAGTTTTTCGAGTCATCAAAAATTGACGAGGAGATTTTGATCGCTTCTTTGGCGCGCGCCGGGTTTCGCCCCAGTGATTTCCGGTCTTGCGTTGAGTTTGGCTGTGGCGTTGGTCGTTTGACCTTTCGGCTTTCTTCCTTGTTTCAATCCGTGATCGGGCTGGATATCTCCCAGCCTCATTTGCGGCTTGCCCAGGAATATTGCGCAAGACTTGGCCTGAACAATGTCAATTTCTCTCAGGTTTCAGCAGCGAACCTCATGCCAGCGGCCGGTTTCGATTTTTGGTTCTCGCGGCTTGTGCTGCAGCACAATCCCCCCCCGGTCGCCATGGCGATTCTGAAGCGCGCATTCCGGTCTTTGCCCATTGGTGGTGTGGCTATGTTTCAAGTCCCTGTTTACAAGACGGGATACCAGTTCAGTGCCCAAGCTTATCTGGCATCTTCGCTTGGGGAAGTCATGGAAATGCATTGCCTACCCCAGAAAGCGATTTTTGATGAGGCACATCGCTGTGGGATGCGGTTGCTGGATATTCGGGAGGACACTTCATGGTCCATCGGACAGCAATGGGAATGGTTGTCGAACAACTTTCTTTTCCTGAAGACGAGCGCATCGGCAGATTAACCGTGGCTTGCCGTCAGGATATCACCGCAGCACCCAATGCCTCTGAAGCATGTCCGGGGCTGCTTTGATTTTGGAAGTTTCGGAAAGAAGTATGTTGGGTTCACATGGGTTCACGCAACCCGCTCTAGCTGGTGATTCTGCCTTGCTCTTTGCCATGAGACCCCGGAACGCTGCGCGTGAAAAGGGCCCATTTGGACAGGTTGCGCAGCGGGTCCAGGCCCATTCCTCGGCACCGACACTATCGGGGTTGATAGGCCCGGCGCCATCTTCAGCCCATAAACCAGAAGGGGCGGGTGGGCAGTGACGGGCACCCCTATATTGAAAATACTATGACCAATCGAGCGAATGAATCATCAACTTCGTCGCAAGGTCTGTTTGTGAGAAAGATCGGGTTGTCTTGAATACGGCCATCCGCCCCCGCCTTTGGTCAACCCGGCAAAATTCCTCGGCAACCGCGTAATGGGGTCTATCGAAATAATCGTCGAATAAAATCGTTGTTCCCTCCGGGGCGCTCAACAGCGAGAACAGGAAGGAAGCTATCCGAAAGCGCCCATCAATCAGGACCAATTCGGGCGTCAAGGAATTTTGTTTTGCTGTATTCCAGGGCGTAACGACGTAACGCCAAAAGAACTTTCTCTTTTCGTCGGATTTCGGGACACCCCAATCCCCTGTCGGGCCCAAGTCACAATGCTCGATGAAAAACCTGCCTTCCGAGCCCTGGATGCTTGCGGTCACGCGGTCTACCCATTCCCGGTTGGTATCCACGGCAATGATTGATGGTACATTCGCAACTTTGGCTGCATAAACCGTACTGCCGCCGCAACCATATTCAAGATAGCATTGGACGCCGGCAATCTTTTCACGGAAGCATTGAAAGCCTTCATCATCCATATGAGGTTTGGCAGCGACAAGGGGCGACATGACCAAAACAGGCGCCTCCTAGGAAATTTTCTGGTATATTTTATTCGGGATCACTTCCTTATATCTCCGATCCGGCTTCACCAAAACGTCCACAATCAGCGCCACTTGCTGGCAGTCAATCTGCTCATCCGTATACTGATCTGCAATGGCAGGAATTTTTGAAGGGTCAAGGCTAGAGCCTCGAAGCCGCCAATTATAGTCATCAAAATCCATAAAACCTCCGACTTTCAGGAGTTTATCACACAGAAAGAACGTCAGCGCATCAATAGCGACAGTGTGTGCGCCGTCCAGAAAACAGTAATCGAACACTGGCGTGGAAAGCTGGTCGCCCAAAAGCCGCATCAGGGACCAATTATAGGAATCGTTGAACTTCTGCGAGTTTCCGTAGAAGAAAATGCGATTGGGGAATGCCGCAAGCTTCTTTTTGGCGGCTGCCATGTTTTCGTGAAAATCAAAGAGGTGGAGTGTTGCGTTCGGGAATAGCTCACAAACGTGACGCGCAGTATCAGCACGGTAAAAACCAAATTCTGCGTAGCTGAAATGCTGAGCCCTGGTGAATGTCTTGCTCATAAACGAGTAAGTGCCAGGTGTTCCTTCAGGACTCACGTTCACGACCGAGGGGTACCAAGGATTCATGGGCTTGCTCTCCGGCTTTGGGTGTTCTTCGGATATACGGAACTTTGCGCGTTTCCTGCCTGCTTCAATCCATTCATCCAGGACCGCTGAGGAAGGCATCACAAGCGTCGGTAATTCTGGAAGAAGCTGTGTATCACCATACCCCATTTTCTCATAGACTTCGGTCCTAAAATGAACTCCTTCCTTACCCTCGTAACGCGCGAAGCACGCCAAAGACATGATCTTGGTTGTTCCTAGTACATGACCTGCGATTTCTTTTGCCATATCCTGCGACGACGATTTGGCTTGATATCCAAGTTTGTTGAAGTAATCTTCGATTGCCTTGTGGTCTCTGCGCCGATAAGTTTCCCGCCTGATGATGTCCAAATAGGGTTCTATAATTTCGCGCTGTCTGGCCCATTGGCGTTTGGTCAGGCCAAACCCCCAATGATGGTGCATATATGTTACCTCTGTCGAACGCGCCTTCTGCACATGCAGGGCGGCACGATGGCTGCCGTAAGCCGCGAAATAGCCAACCCTCGGCTCAGAAAGCGCGAAGGCAGATAATTGATCCATGACCTGAAGATAATGTTCTCCCAAAACCAGGTCATCTTCGAAAAAATACGCGATCTCTGCGCCAAGCGATTCAAAGGCGAATCTCTCGGCCCGGTCGAAATTCAAAGCGATTCCCAAATTGGTATCAGAAGCCATCACGGTTCCCGCCGGGATGATTTTCTTGAAAACATCCAGGCATTCATTCTCCAAGTCGCTCCCACCATCCTGAAAAAGATAAACATTTTTCGGATCAATCGGTCGGCCCTGTTGCGTGAGACTGACCAAGACAGCCTCAAGAAGATCGGGCCTATTGAAAGACAGGATGATGATGGGAATACTGCTTGACATTCGGCTAACCCTTGGACCTGCGCGCAGAAGATGTGGCGGCGCCGGGGTCGTCAGACCACGGCGTTAGACAATGCATGTGTGGATAGCCAAAGGCAAACAACGCCATGGCGCAACTGGCCCCCAATTCCCGCACGCCAATCATCACCCCAACCCCAGCGCCCCAAACACCCGCGCCGCCGGCGGCCAGGCTGCCATCACCGCATCGCGCTGGATAATCGCGGCAAGCCCGCCGCCGATCAGCAATAAAATCGAAGCCGCCCAGGCTGCGCGCAGCCCGCGCGAAGAAGCCCCATTCGCGGCCTCCGGCGGGGTAACGCGCGACAATTCGGGCTCCGGCTGCACTTCCTCCGTCAAAGGCTTCGATGCCGCCCGGGGCTCCTCCGTCACCGGCGGGGCGGGCGGGGGCTCCGGCATGCGGAACTCCGCAGGCTCAGGCTCAGGCGCCGGCGGTTCCGGGATGGGAAACACCGTCCCGCATTGGCCGCAGCGCATGGGCCGAGAACGGTCGCGCAACAAGCGGTCCGGCACCTGAAAGCCGGCGGCGCATTTCGGGCATTCGATCAACATGCGCCTATTTTCCGTCACCACAGGCTTCTCGGCAAGCGAAAGATTGAGCGCAATGCCCTTGCCATGCGAAACAGGCCTTTATGGTGAGATTCGGGCGTGTCGCGCTGGCCTATCCAACCCCTGGGGGAGATCCCGGGCAGGAAGCCTTGCGCGATGTCTCCTTCGCGCTGGGGGAGGGCAGCTTCACCTGGCTGCTCGGGCCGTCTGGCGCGGGGAAAAGCTCGATCCTCAGGCTGATGCACGCCGCGATCAGGCCTTCAAGCGGCGTGGTTTCGGTGCTGGGGACGGATATCGGGCAGGCGGAACGCGCGGCGCTGCCAGGCCTACGGCGCAAGATCGGCGTGGTGCATCAGGAATTTCGCCTGCTGGGCCATCTTTCCGCCTGGGATAATGTGGCGCTGCCGCTGCGCCTGGCGGGGCGGGCGGAGGCCGCCATCCGGCAGGATGTCACTGAAATCCTGGATTGGCTGGGCCTTGCGGCCAAGGCGGGGCGTGCGCCGGCGGAACTTTCCGGCGGTGAACAGCAGCGCATTGCCATCGCGCGCGCCATCATCACGCGCCCCGCCTTGCTGATCGCCGATGAACCGACTTCGGAATTGGATGTATTTGAAGCCCGCCGCCTGATCGCGCTGTTCGTGGAAATGAACCGGCTCGGCACCGCGATTGTTGTCGCAACCCATTCCGAGGATTTGCCCGCGCGCCACCCGGCACGCGTGATCACCCTTTCAGAAGGTCGCGTCATTGATGCGCCGTGAAGCCGGTGGCCGGGGGGACCCGATTGGCCTGCGCGGCGCGCTGGCAGATCGGCTGCTTGTGGCGCTGATTGCCGCCATGGCGCTTTTCGCGACTTGCGCGCTGGCGGGGCATGAGGCTGTCAGCCAACTCGCCAAGCGCTGGCAGCAAGGGGCGAATGCCGCGGTCACGGTGCAAATCCCGAACCCAACACCAGACCGTACGGAAAGGGCGCTGGAAGTGCTGCGCGCCCTGCCGGCGGTGCGCGAGGCTCAGGCGGTGGATACCGCCCGCATGGCGGAATTGCTGCGCCCTTGGCTCGGAGATGTCGCAGGCCTGCCGCTGCCCGGCGTGATTGAACTGCGCCTGGCCGATCTGGCCGCCGATCCGGTGCTGATAGGCGATAGGGTGGCGGAAGCCGTACCGGGTGCGGTGACGGAAGCGCATGGCGTGTTTGTCGCACGGCTGGCCGCAGTGGCGCGCGCCTTGTCGGCGGCGGCTTTGGCGGCGCTGCTGCTGGTGGCGGTGGTGGGGGCTTCGGTGGTGGTGCTGGCCGTGCGCGCGGGCATCGCGGCGCGGCGCGATTCCGTGATGGTGCTGCACATGCTGGGTGCTGCGGATCGCGACATCGCCGGGCGCTTCGCGCGCCGCACCGCCTGGCTTGCCGTGCTGGGGGCGATTCTGGGCGTGGCCTTGGCGGCGGCCTTGCTCTGGGGGCTGATGCAGCTTGCCGGGCCGATGCTGCCCGACATCGCCCCGCATGATCTGCCTTGGCTTGGCCTTGCCGCCATTCCGCTTTCCGCTGCGCTGATCGCCTGGGGCGCGACAACAGCCAGTATCATTTTATGGTTGCGGCGCCTGCCATGAAGGCGCGGCGGCTTTCGTTGCTGGCCTTGGCGCTGTTGCTGCTGTGGTTCGGCGGCTTCATCTGGTTCCTGCGCGCCGTGCAGGAAACGGCCGCCGATGCCAACGCGGCGGATGCCATTATTGTGCTGACCGGCGGGACAGAGCGCGTCGAGACCGGCTTTCGC
>JBIKXA010000119.1:0-12015 GCA_044356015.1 Roseomonas sp. | reverse complement strand
CGCGTTGCCTCGGCGGCCCTGACCCGCCCGGCGGAGCTGCGTTATGCCAATGGGGTGTTTACGTTGCACTGAAACCCCCTGAGACTGGTTGGCGAGTGACAGGGGGCAGAAAGACCATGCGCCATATCCAGCAACCGGGGCCCGCCGGGCCTCGGCGCATCATCGCCCATCCGGTACGCGCTCAGGCGGTTGATGTGGAATTGCCGCGCGGGGCCAGCCTGCTTATAGCCTTGCACGATCTTGCCCGCGCGCATGGGGCAGAAGGCGGGTGCCTCACGCTCTCCGGCGGCGCTTTGGGGCCATTCGCTTATGTGATCCCGGCGCTGGCGCCCGATCCCTCCCACGCCGCCTATTACAGCGAAACCTTCCGCCCGGCGGGGCAGACGCGGCTGGATATCGCCGCCATCACCGTGGGCTTTCGCGATGGTGCGCCCTTCTTCCATTGCCATGGCTTCTGGACCGAAGCCGATGGCCGGCCAGGCGGTGGCCATATGCTGCCCGAGGAAACCACCATCGCCGCGCCCATCCGCGCGCAAGGCGTGCTGATTGCCGGCGCGCGGTTTGAAGCGCGGCAGGATGCGGAAACCGGCTTCAAGCTTTTCACCCCCATCGCCACCGAAGCGCCGAATGCGGCGGCGGCGAATGGCATCGCCATCCGGCTTTGCCCCAATCAGGACATCACGGCAGCGCTGGAAGCGGCGGCGACAGGGGCAGGCTTCGGCGCGGCGCAGCTGCATGGCGGGGTCGGCAGCATCATCGGCGCGCGCTATGCCAATGCGCCGCCGGTGGATAATTTCGCGACCGAAATGCTGATCCGCGATGGCATGATCCGTCCCGGGGCGACGCGGCTTGATGTGGCGATGGTGGATCTGACCGGGCAATTGAGCGCGGGCGTGCTGACGCCCGGCGATAATCCCGTGCTGATGACGTTGGAGGCAGTGCTGACGCCCGCTTAAAGATACTTCCCGCGCTCCAGAATCTCGAGCGTGTATTCACGGTAAGTCATGCCGAGTTCCTCGGCGCGCGCCAACCGCCGTAACGCAATCTCACGCGGCGGGGTCTTCCAGGCGCGTTTGTGCGCGCGGCGCCAATGCCAGGCGCGCCAGGATGCGTTGACATCTTCCTCCTCCAGCGGCGGGCCGCCATTATGGCCCAGAGCATGTCCGCTTCGCATGCTCTCACCAGACATGCTCTGGCCCATGATTTGATCGCATTTTCCGAGCCGCCAAGCGATTCCGCTTGGCTTGAAAATGCCCAGGTGCTGGGGGGAGCATGTCAAATGCCACTCACGGGCGGCATAGTGGCGGCGAAGGAAGGGCGGTCCGACGCGCGATCAAACCAGGCGGCCAAACCGGGCAAGCCATCACGCCAGGGCCAGACGCGATGGCGTCTTTCGCAATAGCCAAGCACGGCGAGCAGCGCGAGGAAGCCGGCATCAGGCGCGGCATAAACGCCCCGCGCCACATCATCCTGCAGCGCGGCCGCGATGCGCGCGGCGCGGGTTTCTTCCAAAGCAATCACGCCGGGTGATCTTTCATGGAGAGGCCGGCGCAATTCCCGGTTCCAGACCGCAATGCCATCCAACATGCCAAGCACGCGGCCATAGGCGGCGAGCCGCTTCCAGCCATCCGCGCCATCGCCCAAAAGGCGCTTCTCTGGCGCAACAAGACTATCCAGCACCATCAGAATGGGCGTGGTTTCCGTGATGGTGGCGCCATCCGCCAGCACCAGCGATGGCACGCGCCCCACCGGGTTATGCGGCAGCAAAGTGGAAGCCGGGTCGCGCAAGGTGGTTTCGGTAAAGGCGATGTGGTCTGCAAGGCCAAGTTCCAGCACCGCCATGCGGGCAATGCGGGCATAGGGGGAGCCGGCGGAATGGAAAAGCTGCATGAGGAAAGACTAACAAGTCTTGCCCCATCTGACGAGGCCCGGCATCTTGCGCCAGGGCCACGCGCTTTAGCGCTGCACCAGCCCCGCATGACGCAAGCCGCGCAGCACCAGCCCTTGCAGCTTCCACCGCGCGAGAAAGGCGGGGCTGCGCGGCGCGATGCTGGATGCCCGCTGCGCGGGCTATAAAAGCCGTTGATGTAGGGAAAGATGCTGGTTTCGGCTTGGCGGCGGTCTTCCCACGCCTGCGCCAGACCTGCTCCGCCTTGATGGTCTTGAAGAACATCTCGACAACGCGATTGTCATGGCCATTGCCCCTTCCGCTTAGTATCCGATTGCTACTGTTGCTTCATTCCGCCGCCGCTTGGTTATGCGCCGCCTCATCAATCCCAAGCGCCCCCGTAAAACGGTTGAAAAAGCCGCAAAGCGTGATGCGCAGCGTCAATTCCACAATCTGCGCCTCGGAAAAATGCTCGCGCAGCGCGCGGAACAGGCGTTCGGGCACGCGATGGCTGTTCTCCCAAGCCGCCACCGCATATTCCGCGACCAGCCGGTCAAGCGGCGTCAATGACGGGTGATCAATCCGCCCCGGCAGGCCTTCCAAAGCCTCGGTCGGGATGCCCTCCACCGCCAGGAACGGCCCGTGATGATCCACGCAGTAATCGCAGGCATTGAGCTTCGAGACGACCACAATCGCCAATTCCAGATAGCGCCGCGGCAGCGTCCCCGCCGCGCGCAATTCCATCAGCATCGGCATCAAATGGCGTAGCGCCGCCGGCACATGGGCGAAGACCGCCAATTGCTCCTCAAACGGGCCATAGCCAGTGACGTAGCGATGCCAGATATCGCGGAGTTCCGGCGTCAATTCCTCGGGCGAGACGTCACGCACACGGGCCATGGCGGTTTCCTTTCCAGCAGGCATAAAGCTTGCGCTTCCGGCTTCGACGCGTCCACCCCTGGACTTGCCTGGGGCCCCGCGCGAAACTGCAAGCGACCAATCGAGGAGCCCAAGGCAATGCGCAATACGGAAGAAATCTGGCGGCTGGTGGATGCCAAGGCGCCTGAGGCGATTGAACTCAGTGACCGCGTCTGGGGCATGCCGGAGCTTTGCTACGCCGAACACCGTTCCTGCGCCGAACATACCGCCATGCTGGAAGCGCATGGTTTCCGCGTGACGAAGAATGTGGCGGGCATCCCGACCGCGGTGATGGGCGAAGCGGGTGAAGAAGGCCCCGTCATCGCGATCCTTGGCGAATATGATGCGCTGCCCGGGCTTTCCCAGGAAGCCGGCATCGCGGAACCGCGCCCCCTGCCTGGCGATGGCAGCGGGCATGGCTGCGGGCATAATCTGCTCGGCGCCGCTTCGCTTTTGGCCGCGAGTGCGGTGAAGGATTGGCTCGCGCAAAACGGCATCAAGGGCCGCGTGCGCTATTATGGCTGCCCGGCGGAAGAAGGTGGTGCTGCCAAGGGCTTCATGGTGCGCGCGGGCTGCTTTGATGATGTGGATATGGCGATTTGCTGGCACCCGGCAGCGTTTTCGGCGGTGAATGAACCGGTCTCACTTGCGAATACACGCATTGATTTCAGCTTCACGGGCCGGTCTTCCCATGCCGCCGCCGCGCCGCATCTGGGCCGCAGTGCGTTGGACGCGGTGGAATTGATGAATGTCGGCGTGAATTACATGCGCGAACACATGCCATCCGATGCGCGCATTCACTACGCCTATCTGGATGCCGGCGGCATTGCGCCCAATGTGGTGCAGGGCACGGCCAAGGTGCGCTATCTGATCCGCGCGCGGGATTTGGTGGAACTGAATGGCCTGGTCGCGCGGGTGCGCAAGATTGCCGATGGCGCCGCACTGATGACGGAAACCAGTGTCTCCACCAAGGTGGTCAGCGCGGTTTCCAATCTGCTTGGCAATACGCCTTTGGAAAAGTCGATGTTTGATAATTTCCAGCGCCTCGGCCCGCCGCAATTCGATGAGGAAGACCGCCGCTATGCGCGCGAGATTCAGGCAACGCTGAAGCCCGAGGATATTGTCTCGGCCTTCCGTCGCCACGGCCTGACGCCGGAGATGGAATTGCCGCTTTGTGACAAGATCGTGCCGCTGGAAAATAAGGGCTTTGGTGGTGTCGGTTCCACCGATGTCGGCGATGTTTCCTGGGCGGTGCCGACCGTGCAGGCGCGCGGCGCCACTTGCGCCATCGGTACGCCGGGCCATTCCTGGCAGCTGACCGCCCAGGGCAAATCCGGCATTGCCCATAAGGGCCTGGTGCATGTGGCGAAAATCATGGCCGGCACGGCGGTGGATGCCATCACCAATCCGGAAATCCTGGCCGCCGCCAAGGCGGATCACCAGAAGCGCACCGAAGCCACGCCCTATGTCTGCCCGCTGCCGCCGGATGTGGAACCGCCGATCCAGATGTCGGCATAATTGGCAAGCGGGGCTTCCCCGCCTTGCTTTCGCCCCCTTTGGCGTCCATATGCACTCCGTCAGCGCGCATCTCAGCGCGCCGCGCGCCCTGGCGGCTGCGTGATCGGACCCCTCGCGGTGCAAAAGCGAGATGTGGTTCCGGGCCAGCCAGAGCGCTTTTCCCACTAGGACGGTCCCAATCCCGCGGGGCTTTCTGCCCCAAGCCGCGCTTGGCCCGGAAGGCTGTGCGCGGCTGATGAGGATTCATCGTGACCGATAGCTTCGAGGCGCTGCGCCTCAACCCGCTTATCCTTCAGGCTTTGAAGGATGAGGGCTATAAATCCCCCACCCCCATCCAGGCCCAGGCCATTCCGGCCGTGCTGGAAGGGCGCGACCTTTTGGGCATTGCCCAGACCGGCACCGGCAAGACCGCGGCCTTTGCGCTGCCCCTGCTGCATAAGCTTGCCGCCCTGAAGGGCCGCCCACCGCGCGGCGGTTGCCGCGTGCTGGTGCTGAGCCCAACGCGCGAATTGGCGACGCAAATCGCCGAAAGCTTCCGCGCCTATGGCAAGCATCTTGGCTTTTCCATCGCCACCATTTTCGGCGGTGTTGGCTTTGGCGGCCAGCGCCAGGCGCTGGGCCGCGGCATTGATGTGCTGGTGGCAACCCCTGGCCGCTTGCAGGACCATCTGGAACAGGGCTCTGCCCGGCTGGATCATGTGAGTGCGCTGGTATTGGATGAGGCGGATCAGATGCTCGATAAGGGCTTTCTGCCGGCCATTCGTCGCCTGATCCGTGCCGTGCCGGCGGAACGCCAGACGCTGTTCTTCAGCGCCACCATGCCGGCGGAAATCAACCGCCTGGCCGATGAAATGCTGAAATCACCCGTGCGCGTGGCGGTGGCGCCGGTGGCGAGTACGGCGGAAAAAGTGGCGCAGCGCGTCATTCACGCCAATCGGCAGGATAAGCGCCGCGTGCTGGCGGAATTGCTGCGTGGCAAAGGCGTTGGCCGCGCGCTGATTTTCAGCCGCACCAAGCATGGGGCGGATCGGATTGTTAATCAGCTGGACCAAGATGGCATCAGCGCCAATGCGATCCATGGCAATAAATCCCAGAATGCGCGTGAAGCAGCCTTGGCCGCGTTTCGTGATGGTCGTGCGCCCGTGCTGGTCGCGACCGATATCGCCGCGCGCGGCATTGATGTGGATGGCGTGACCCATGTGATCCAATTCGATTTGC
The DNA here is from genome assembly GCA_044356015.1 of Roseomonas sp. GTDB lineage: Bacteria > Pseudomonadota > Alphaproteobacteria > Acetobacterales > Acetobacteraceae > Neoroseomonas. The sequence goes on along the minus strand of JBIKXA010000119.1, from coordinate 6,476 downwards.
CGGAAGTGCCAGAGACTTATGTGCATCGCATTGGCCGCACGGCACGCGCCGGCGCTGCGGGTATTGCGATTGCGCTTTGCTCTGGCGAGGATCGCGACAAGCTGCGCGCCATTGAAAAGCTGATCCGCGCGCAAATCCCGGCGGAAGATCGCCGGACGGGAGAGCCCGAGGAAGCCGCGCCTGCCCGCCCGCCGCGTCAGCCCCGCCCGCAACGCGCGGCGCCAAAGCCGCGCCAGCCGCAGCAGCAGCAACGGCCCCGCCGGGCTTCAGGTGGCGGCGGGCAGGAATCGCGCCGCCGGTCGGCCTCCACGCCCGGGTCCGGGCAATTCGGACGGCTGCCGCGCTGAAGCCCTGAAGGGGCGGCCATCATGCCGCCCCCAAGGCCCGTTACGCGGCGGAGACTTTGCCGCTCGGCAAGGGCGTTTCGGCGGTCGGCATCATGCCGTCCGCTTCCGGGCCAATTTCCTCGCGCCAGCTGCGCCATTTCTCCAGCCCAACCAGGGCAAGGATCAGTAGCGCGGCAAAGCCCAGCGCCAAAGCCCAGAAGGGCAGGCCCGTTACCATATCCAGCGTCAGGCGGCCTTGCCCGGCGATGCGGAGCCAAGGCGCCAGATCCGGTTCCAAATAGGTGAAGGCCAGCGCGCCCAGCAGCCCGCCGGCAAGCGTTGCCCAGGCGTCACGATAGCCGGCGCCAATTTGCGCCAGCACCGTGCCGGGGCAGGCGCCGGCAAGCGCAATACCGGCGCCCAGGAAAAGCCCGCCAACAATATCGGCCATGGGCAGCAGTGCCTTGGGTGCCAACTTGATCCAGCCAAAGCCATGCAGTGCGGCCAGCACCATCAGCCCCGCCGCAACCCCAGCCAGAAACACCCGCAGCATAAGGAAGGAGCGAAGCTGGAATTGGCCGATAATGACCGCCGGTTCGAAAACCCGCGCCTTTTCAAGAAAGAAACCAAAGGCCACGCCCATGGCAAGGCCGAGCAGAATGGCTGTGAAAACAGACATGATCTTTTCCCTTCAGCGCACAGGACGGAAAACAAGCAGCGCGGTGGCGATGCCGCCAGCAAACATGGCGGTCACCGCGGCGAAGGAACCGAGCGAAAGCTGCGCCATGCCCGAAAGCCCATGGCCCGAGGTGCAGCCATCCGCGATGCGCGCGCCCATCAGCATCATGAAGCCAGCGGCAAAGGCCATGATGAAGCGCCCAGCCGTGCCAAGCCCGGTGACGCGTGACCAGACCTTTGGGATGCCGCTGCGCCCCGCGCCGGAAAGCCTGGCCGAGGCAAAAGCGCCGAGCGCCATGCCTATAACCAAGGCGACCTGCCACCAATTCTTCGCCCCATCCAAATGCCCTGCCGCATAGCGCATGGCCCGGATGCCGGGATCGAAAAATTCAGCGACGGAGGCGCTGATGGTGACATAGGAAGATGAGGCACCAAGCGCGGTGCCAAGGAAGATGAAGGCAGGGATTTGCAGAAGCCCAATCAGGGCGCCTGCCACATAAGGCGACCAAGCCTTGTCAGTGAGCCGCAGCATAGCGATCTCCTTGAGAGTTAACTAATATTAAAGATCACTATAATAAGGCCTCAGGGCCAAGCTTGATCCAGCGCAAACCGCCGAATTTGCGCCATCGCAAGGAAGTGAAGATGTGTAGCGGCTTTTCTGGGCAGCATGACCCAGCCCGCCGAAGCGCCGGATTCCGGCCTGCTTGCCTATGCCAGCGCGAATTTGCCGCGCTACACCAGCTACCCAACCGCGCCGCATTTCACGCCCCTGGATGAAGCGCGGCTGCGGGAATGGTTGGTGGAAGCCAGGCCGGATGATGCGCTTTCGCTTTATGTGCATGTGCCGTTCTGCGCCTCGCTCTGCTGGTATTGCGGCTGCCATACGGCGGTAACGCGCTCCGCCGCGCGTATCGCGCGCTATGGCGCGGCTTTGGCGGAAGAGGCGCGGCTTTTGGGCGCGGTGCTGCCCGCGCATGGCGGCGTGGCCGCGCTGCATTTGGGCGGCGGCACGCCAACCGCCTTGGGGCCTGAGGGGTTGATCGCGCTCGGCACCGCCTTGCGCCAGCATTTCCCCTTCCAGCCAAGCGCGGAAATCGCTGCCGAACTTGATCCGCGCACGCTCGATACCCGCATGATTGATGCGCTGGCCGGCATGGGCCTGACGCGCGCGAGCCTTGGCGTGCAGGATATCTCGCCCAAGGTGCAGCGCCTGATTGGGCGTGTGCAGCCCGCCGAACAAGTCGCCGTTGCGGTGGAAAGGCTGCGCGGCGCCGGCATTGGCGGGATCAATATGGATTTGATTTATGGCCTGCCGGGGCAGGGCGTGGCGGCGGTTGAAGCCTCGGCCCGGTTTGCCGCCGAGAATGGCGCGGATCGGGTTGCGGTGTTTGGCTATGCGCATGTGCCCTGGATGAAATCGCACCAGAAGGCGATCAAGCTGGAAGATTTGCCGGATGCGCCCTTGCGCATGGCGCAGGCGGAAGCGGCGGCGCGCGTGCTGAATGATGCGGGTTATGTCGCGATTGGCTTGGATCATTTTGCGCGGCCGGAAGATGCCATGGCGCGCGCTGCTGCTTCAGGTCGGCTGCGCCGCAATTTCCAAGGCTATACCACGGATGAGGCGCCGGTCTTGCTCGGCCTTGGGGCTTCGGCGATTGGTCGTTGCCGCGCCGGATTCTTCCAGAATAACGCGGATGAGCGTGGCTGGCTGGCGGCGGTGGAAACCGGGCGGCTGCCGATTGCACGCGGGCGCGGCTTCACGGCTGAGGATTTGATCCGCGCGCGCATCATTGAACGGATCATGTGCGATCAGGCTTTGGATTTGGCGCTGGTGCCGCCTGAAATCCTGGCAAGCGCGCGCCCAAAGCTTGCCGCGCTGATTGCTGATGGGCTGCTGGCGGAAGGTGATGGGCGCCTTGCGATGACCGCGAAGGGCGCGCGCTTCCTGCGGCATTTGGCCGCGTGTTTCGATGCCTATCTGGCGCCCGCCACCGCGCGCCACAGTGCCGCTGTTTAGGCAGGGGCGAGATTGAGGCGCCGCAGCAGCGCGCGTTCTTCATCCATGGTCTGACGCATCGCCTCGCGATAGGCCGCACCATCCACCAGGATCAGCGGCTGATTGACGCGTTCCAGGAATTGCAGATGGGCGGGGTCTTGTGCTGCGGCAGTGAAAGCCTCCGCCAGCACGCGCACCACGCCGGCATCCATTCCGCGCGGGCCGATCAGCCCGCCCGGACTATCCACCACAATATCCAAACCTTGTTCCTTCAGTGTTGCCACCTGCGGAAACCGCTTGGCGCGGGTGGAGGTATAAATGGCCAGCAAGCGCAATTGCCCCGCTTCCACCATGGGCGCCCAGCCGGATGCTTCTGAGGCGAAATCAATCTCGCCGCCCAGCAGCGCGCGTAATGTGTCGGACGTGCCGCGATAGGGCACATGGGTCCAGCTCAAGCCGCGCTGAAAGCCGATGCGTTCCACCACCAGATGCTGCGTGGAGCCAATGCCGAGCGTGCCGAAATTCAGCTTGCCCGGATTGGCGCGCGCATGGGCCAGCAATTGTTCAAGGCTCTGCCAGGGGGAATCCGCGCGCACGACCAGGCCCATGACGAAGCCGGTGATTTGCAGGATATAGGTCAGGTCATTGATCGGATCATAAGGCGGGCGGGGATTGAGCAGCATTTGCCGCACCACGCCGACATGCATTTGCGAAATCGTATGGCCATCGGGCCGGGCTTCCTGCAGCGCCATCGCCCCCAGAATGCCGGAAGCCCCACCGCGATTTTCCACCACGACGGGCTGGCCCAAGTTGCGGGAGGCATGATCGGCCATGATGCGAAAGCCGATATCCGCAGGCCCCCCCGCCGCCCAGGGAATGATCAGCTTGATCGGCCTGTCCGGGAAACGCGGCTGCGCCAGCGCGGGCATGGCGAGCAATGCTGAAGCGCCAAGCGCCACGCGTCGGGTGATTTGCGCCATCTTCGGAAGCCTCCATGATTTTGCGCCAGTTTGGGCGCGGAAGTCGCGCTACCGCAAGCCCCGTTCATGCCTTTTGGCGCACCCCGAGCCTTTCCAGCCGCGGTAGCACTTCCTCAACGAAATAGGGGATTTCCTTGAGGTAATCGAGGAAGGCGATGGTGCAGCCGGCAAGCCCGGTTGCACTCATGCGCGCCATTTCATCGGCGATGTCATCAGGCGTGCCGACAAAGGGGTAGGAACCGGGATAGGCGCCATCGAATTTGAAGCGGCCTTCGCGGGTGAAGCGGTTTTCAAAGGGGCGCGCTATTTGCTGCCCTGGCGTGCCCACCACGGCGCCGCGATTGCTCCGATAATAGGCCTGCCCTGCCGTATCTGCCATTTCCTCGGCGAAATAATGGAAGAATTCCTCGGCTTCGCGCCGCGTCGGGCGGCAGACCACATGGCCCATGGTGAACACGCCGATCTGGCGCTGATGCCGCGCCATGTGCTGGCGTACATCAGCCAGCAAGGCGGGCACCTGGTCCAATTCCGTCACGTTCAGGAACAGCACATCCGCGGCCTGGGAAGCGAAATCCCGCCCCGCCGGCGAAAACCCAGCTGACATTACCGGCGGCCAGGGGCGCTGCACCGAAACCGGATTGGTGTGGCAATTCTTGAGCTTGAAGAATTCCCCATCCCAATCGAATTCCGGCCCGCCCGCCAGCATTTTCGACCAGATGCGAAACCATTCCAGGCCATGCTGATAGCGTTTGTCCTGCTGGATGGTGACGCCATGCAGGTCAAACTCCGCCTGGTTCCAGCCGCAGACGATATTGAGCCCGGCGCGGCCATGGCTGACATGGTCAATCGTTGCAATCGCCTTGGCGCCGAAGGCGGGCGTCACAATCGGCACATGCACGGTGGAGAATATCGCGATTCGCTTGGTGATGGCGGCAAGCGCCGCGCCATGGGTCAGGGTTTCAAGCGATCGGCCATAGATATTCGCATCGCCCTGATAGCCGCGCCATTTCGCGACCGGCAGGATGAATTCAATCCCCGCCGCATCGGCGATTTGCGACATGGCAGCGATGTCATCCCAATCGGCCTTCCAACGTTCAGGCGCGCGGCTCATGGTCAGGCCGCCATCGCAATTGGCGCTGAAAATCCCAAGCTTGAATCTGTTCGGCCCGAAAAGCGGGTTCCGCGCCCGCGCATCCTGATCCATGGCGTTTCCTTTCTGCGGCAGTCTGCGGCGCGGCGCTGGGCGGGGCAAGGCAGCGGGAATGATTGCATCCCGCGTTGGGATCGGGAATCATTTTCCAAACCACAAGGGGAGACACCATGAACGCTTGGCCTGATGCCGCCCGACCCGGAGAGCCCGCGGATACAGCGCGGCCCTGGCATTGGTTGGCGCGTTTGGATGATGGCGGCCAGGCACCGGTGCCGCTTGGGTGGAATCCGGCGGCGCGGCAATGGCTTTCCTGGGATGGCAGCGCCCTGGCGCCGGCGGAAGCGGCGCGGCGGTTTCGCTACCTTGGCCCCGCTTTGACGCCGGCTGAAGTGGTGGCGGAAGCCGCGCAAGCAGAAACTGGTGAAGTTGCGCCCCCGCCCCCGTTGGATATGGTCCCGCGGCGTGACGCCATCCGCAATCACTTGCTGATCTTTGTTGGCAGCGTGGTCGCGACCTTGTTTTTGGCGGAAAAGATTGTGCAATGGCGCGGTTAGTGGTGCCGCCAATGCGACGAAATTGGCTTCCTGGCAAAGGCCTGATCGCCAGAAGCTTCGCCCGGCTAGCGATGCCTTTCTCCCTCTCGCTGCGGCCCGGGAGGGCTTAGCGTGAATCGCACCACTGGATCATGAACTCATGACGGGAATCCCTCTGGCAAAGGAGTGATGATTGAAAAGCCGGAGAGGAGCCTGGCTGCATGCATGTTCGAACGGGCTCTTTCTTGGCTGACATCCCAGAGGGCCATGGTCCGGCCACGACCTGTTACATCCGGTTCGTCAGGTGGTAAAAAATCGGGGATTGGGAGAGGATTTTTGCGGCCGTGTCGAAGGCTTATCGCGGCGACCTTCAGATGACGGGCTCTTGCCCATCGGGGCTCATCAGCATGCCGCGAACGTCAAGCAAGGGGGCCGCAACCCGAAACCTGGTGGAGCGCTTCTTCAATAAGCTCAAGCTCTTCCGTGTCATCGCCACGCGCTTCGACAAGCACGACGCCAATTACTGCGCGCTCGTCAAACGCGCAACGGCCAGAATTTGAATGCGGTTTATGAGTCGGTGACCCAGGGTAATCCAATGGTGCCGGGTGAGGGATTTGAACCCCCGACCTTCTGATTACAAATCAGCTGCACTACCCCTGTGCTAACCCGGCGTGCGAGATTGATGTAGCAGAGTGCGCCCATTCGGCAACTCGGCACCGCGCCGAGCCCAAAATTTCCAGATCAGGACCGTTTTGCCCCCATCATGCGTCGCGCCGAACCAAAACTGACCCGCCCTGGCGCGCCTGACGCTGA
>JBIKXA010000258.1:0-3434 GCA_044356015.1 Roseomonas sp. | reverse complement strand
GTCGCTATCCACCAGCGTCCAGCTTTGCGCGCGCCCGATGAAATGGCCAAGCCAGCGGAGCAAACTGCCGGTCCCGGCGCCAAGATCAAGCAGGCGGGGCCGTGCCGGCAGGGATGCCGCGAGCATCACCGCCAATTCGGGATTGCGCGCCGCCGCGTCATAGGGTTCCCGCAGATCGAGCCAATCGCCGTCAAAGCTCTCGGTCATGGTGTAAGCGCCTTCAAGAACGCGGCGGCACGATCCGGCCAGCGCGGCAGCGCCTGCCCTGCCCGCCAGGAAGCTTCGGCCATGTCGGCGCGGAGCGTGGTATCAAAGATTGGCCGACGCATGGCGCGAGAGAGCGCATTGTGATCATCCACCGCCGCAACCACCGCAGCATCTTCCGGCACAATATCGGCAATCGCGCCGCCGGCGGTGATCGCAAGCGGCAGGCCGCGCGCCATGGCTTCCGCCGCTGCCATGCCATAGCCTTCATAACGTGTGGCGAGCGCGAATAGATCAGCCCGCGCATATTCCGCCTCCAGCGCCGCATCCGGCAGCGCGCCCAGGAAGCGCACGCGCTGCGCGATGCCAAGCTCGGCGGCCAGCGCGCGCAGCCCATCGGCATGCACAGGATCGCGCGTGGCATCGCCAGCGATGGCGAGCGACCATTCAAGATCAGTCAAACGTGCCAACGCACGCAGCAGCACATCATGCCCTTTGCGGGGGACCAACATACCGACACTCAGAATGGCGCAGCCGGGGCCAGCGGAACCCAAGGCGCGCGGCGTGGCATCTGTGCCGGGTTCAATAACCGTGATGCGCGCGGAGTCCACGCCGAAACCTTCCGGCAAATCCCGCGCCGTGAGGGTTGATGTGGTGATGATGCGCGCACAGGCGCTGAACAAGACGCGTTCGGCGGCTTTTAAGGCTTGGCGCTGACCTTCCGGGGCGCCGGTTTCCAAGGCGGTTGGGTGATGGATCAGGGCGGTGGCGCCGCGTTTGGTCAATTCATCGGCCAGCGGCAAAAAGCTTGGCAGCCCCAGGCCATCAATCACCATGCGCGCATCGGGGGGGATTTCGGCCAAGGCAGCGCGCGCGGCTTCAGTGGCCGCATCATCCGGGAAAGGATGGCGCCCGGCCAATTCCACCACACGCACCTCCTGCCCAAGCGCGCTGAGGCCTTCGACCATACGACGATCATAGATATAGCCGCCAGAAATCGCGCTGAAGGGCGCGGGGACGAGGAGGTGGATGGCGCCGTTCATGATGGCTCGCGGGTACCTTGCTGATGCGCCCAAGGGTCTATCACCGCTATGCCGCAGCCGGCAAAATCGGCGGTATTGCGCGTGGCGATGGCAGCGCCTTGGGCGCGGGCGGTGCCGGCAATTTGGCAATCGGCGAAGCTGATCGGGCGGCCCGCGGCGCGGCGTTCCAGAAACACCATTACGAAGGCCTGGGCGGCGCTGCTATCAAAGGCCAGGATGCGGCCCGTAAAATCCTCGGTGATCATGGCATCTATCGCGGCGATCAATTGGGCGCGCCGCTTGCCCTCCGGCAGCATGGCAGCACCGCGGCGCAATTCCGCCTCGCCAATCGCGCTCAAATACAAATCGGATGCTTGCTGCGCGGCGAACCAAGCCAACACGGCTTCGGATGGTGCGGGGCGCATGAGTTCGGAAACCACATTGGTATCCAGCAAGATCATGGGGGCGCTTCAATCAAGGCGTGGCGGTGCCGGCATGGCCTCGCGCGGCGGCAGGTCCAGCTCAACGCCGCCGATTGCGGCGAAGCGGCGATGGATTGCCTCCCCCAGATCGGCGGCGGGGGCAGTGCGGCTCATGGCCTGGCGCAGAATATCGCGCGCCTCTTCTTCCATGGACCTGCCATGTTCGGCGGCGCGGATGCGCAGGCTTCGCTTCAGCGCCTCATCAAGATTGCGGATGGTGATGCTGGCCATCAAAAGCCTCTTATCTGATGCAAGCATTGTAATCAGTGATTGCGATGCAATCAAGCGAGGCTTTGGTGGCAATCAGCTCAAGCCGCCGGCTCCGCGCCCGGTGCCCCTTCATAAGCGGCCCAGGCGATATGGCTTTCGCGCAAAAGCACCTTGATGCCCGTGACAGCCTTGCCGCCGGCGCCAAGCTTGCCCTCAGCCAAGGCAGCAGACAGGCAGCGATGGATATGCAGGCAAAGATATTCGGTCGTGGTGTTTTGCCCGGCGAAAATCGGCTCCGCATCCAGGTTGCGATAATCGAAGCCGTCCAGGATATGGCGCAGCTCCACCTTGGCCGCCGCGATATCCACCAGCAGGTTCAGGGGGTCGAGCTTCGGGGCGCGAAACTCCGCCTCCACAATGAAGGTGGCGCCATGCAGGCGCTGGGCGGGGCCGAATTCCGCGCCGCGAAAGGAATGGGCGATCATGACGTGATCAACGACGGTCAGGCTGAACATGGGCGGGGTTGTTCCTGTGCGGTTCGGCGCTTCATGCACCATAGGTGACAAGGGGGCAAAGCGGCGCGGGCTGGCCGGGGGCGGGGTTGAGCAGGCCGGGCATGGCATCCGGCAAATCCTCAAACCGCGTGGCGGGGCCGATCAGCGCTTCCAGCGCCGGGTCTGCCAGCAGGCCGAGTGCTTGGGCCATGCGTTCGCCAAAGCTACGGCGCCCGCGCATTGCGGGTGCGACGGCGCCGACTTGGCTGGAGATCAGCCGCAGGCGACGGGAATGGAAGGCCTCGCCCAAAGGCAGCGCCACTTGCTCGGCGCCGAACCAGGAAGCTTCGATGATGCGCGCTTCAAAGGCGGCGCAGTGCAAAGCCTGACGCAGCCCGGCGGGATTGGCGCTGGCGTGGATGATCAATTCCTGGTCCGCCGGGGCGGCTTCCGGGGCGGCGAAAGCCACGCCGAGTTTTTCCGCGATGGCGCGGCGGGAAGCATCTGGGTCTATGATCGTCACCGCCATGGCCGGAATGCGGGCGAGCAGATAAGCCACCAGCAGCCCGACCACGCCCGCGCCAACCACCAGCGCACGCTCTCCGGGCAAAGGCTGCGCATCCCACAGGATATTGAGCGCGGTTTCCATATTGGCGCCGAGCACGGCGCGGTTATCCGGCACCGTATCCGGGATCGGGGTGCACATCGCTGCAGGCGCAAGGAAGACATCCTGATGCGGGTGGAGGCAAAACACGCGCCTGCCTTGGAGTTCCGCAGGGCCTTCCATGATTCGGGCCACACCGCTGTAGCCATATTTGACCGGGAAGGGGAAATCGCCCGCCTGCAAGGGGCAGCGCATCGCGCCCCATTGATTTTCCGGCACCTTGCCCGCCAACACCAGCCGTTCCGTGCCGCGCGAAATGCCGGAGGCCAGCATATGCAGCAGCGCCTGATCCGCGCCGCGCGCGGGCAGGGCCTCATCGCGGAGTTCAGCCTGTCCTGGGGCAATGGTCCAAAGCGCG
>JBIKXA010000117.1:0-12094 GCA_044356015.1 Roseomonas sp. | reverse complement strand
TGCAACGCGGCAATCGGCGCGTCGTGTTTGGCCGCGACCTGAGTGCACAATCACGCCTGCAACAAAGATTGCTGGAAACCCAGCAATCCATGGAACGCGATTACGCGAAGCTGCGCCAGGCGGAGACTCGTTATCGCCTGCTGTTTCAGCTTTCCGCCGATGCAACACTGATCATTGATGGCGCGACGGGGCGCGTGACCGAAGCCAATCCCGCTGCGGAACAGCTTTTCGGGCGCCAATCACGCCGCGTCATTGGTCGGCCCTTGATGGATGCCTTCGCCTCGGAAAGCCGCCAGGCGGTGCAATCCCTGCTTGCTTCCGTGCGCATCGCGGGCCGCGGAGATGAAGTGGGCGCGCAGCTTGCCGATTCGGGGCGGGAGGTGACCATCGCCGCCACCAGCTTCCGACAGGATGGTGCATCGGTGCTGTTGGTGCGGCTTTCACTCGCGGGTGGTGAACAGCCGGCGGGACTATCGCCGGCCAAGGCGCAGATGCTGAAAGTGGCGGAAAACCTGCCCGATGCCTTTGTGGTGACGGATCAGAATGGCGTGGTGATTTCCGCCAATGGCGCCTTTCTGGACCTGGCCGAGCTTGGTTCGGAAGAACAGGTGCGCGGCGAATCGCTGGAACGCTGGCTGGGTGGCCAGGGCATCGAAATTGAAGTGCTGCTCTCCAATCTTCGCAATCGCGGCGCGGTCAGGCTTTACACCACCACGCTGCGCGGTGCGATGGGTGCCAGGGTTGAGGTGGAAATCTCCGCCGTCACCGTCACGCATGGCGGGCAGGAGGTTTTCGGCTTTTCCATGCGTGATATCGGCGCGCGGGTCGCAGAACCGCGCCAGACTGGCGCGCATGCCACGCGGTCTGTTGAACAGCTCACGGAATTGATCGGGCGCGTGCCGCTGAAAGACCTTGTGCGCGATGCGACGGATGCAATCGAACGGCTGTGCATTGAAGCCGCCTTGCAGCTTTCCGGCGATAATCGCGCTTCAGCGGCGGAAATGCTGGGGCTCAGCCGACAAAGCCTTTACGTGAAGCTGCACCGCTACGGGCTTGGTGATCTGGGCGCCGATAGCGGTGAGCAGGGATAAGGGCGGCGCGATGGCGGCCCCCGTTGCCACAGCGGCGACCGCCCCTGCCCCGCGGCTGAAGCCATCCGCGGTTCTGGAATTATTGAAGCCCATCACCTGGTTCCCGCCCATGTGGGCCTTTGGCTGTGGCGTTGCTTCCGCCCATGCTGGCTTCGCCACGCATTGGCCTTTGGCATTACTCGGCGTGGTGCTGGCCGGGCCTTTGGTTTGCGCCATGAGTCAGGCCGCGAATGATTGGTATGATCGCCATGTGGATGCGATCAATGAACCGCATCGGCCCATCCCTTCAGGGCGTATTCCCGGGCGCTGGGGTTTCTATATTGCGCTGTTCTGGACTGGGCTTTCGCTATTGGCCGCGCTGCCGCTTGGCACTTGGGGATTTGGGGCGACAATCATCGCAATCGCCCTCGCCTGGGCCTATAGCGCGCCGCCCTTGCGGCTGAAGGCGAATGGCTGGTGGGGCAATCTCGCTTGTGGCTTGGCTTATGAAACGCTGCCATGGGTCACGGCGGCAGCCATCATGTCCGGCGGCGCGCCCGATTGGCGCGTGCTGCTGGTGGCACTGCTTTATGGCCTTGGCGCGCATGGCATCATGACGCTGAATGATTTCAAGGCGATTGAAGGTGATCGGCGCATGGGCATTCTCTCTTTGCCCGTACAATTGGGCGCGGAACGCGCCGGCTTGGTCGCCTGCATCTTCATGGCGGTGCCGCAAGTATTGGTGGTGGCGCTTCTCACTTTCTGGGATGCGCCCTGGCATGCGGCAGCGGTGGCGCTTTCCCTGCTGGTCCAACTTGGCCTGATGCGGCGCATGTTGCGCGATCCGCGCGCCTTGGCGCCCTGGTATAATGGCACCGGCGTTCTGCTCTACGTGATTGGCATGTTGATCAGCGCCTTTGCTTTGGCCGCTTTGACAGGAGGCGCAGCATGATCCCCGCCCCACTTGGTTGGCTTGGCATTATCCGCCTGGGTTTGGTGCAAACCGCGCTCGGCGCGATTGTCGTGCTGACAACTTCCGCCCTCAATCGCGTGATGGTGGTGGAATTGGCGCTGCCCGCGACGCTGCCTGGGATTCTGGTTGGGATCCATTACGCGCTGCAAATGCTCCGCCCACGCATGGGCTATGGGTCTGATATGGGTGGTCGGCGCACACCTTGGATCATTGGCGGCATGGCGGTGCTGGCGCTGGGCGGTGTTCTGGCTGCGGCGGGCACGGCGCTGATGGCGGAATCGCTTTGGGCCGGCGTGGCGCTTGCCGTCATCGCTTTCCTTTTGATTGGTGGCGGGGTTGGCGCGGCTGGCACGTCATTGCTTGTGTTGCTTGCGGCGCGCACCGCGCCGGCACGGCGCGCGGCAGCGGCATCCCTTGTCTGGATCATGATGATTGCGGGCTTCGTGATCACCACCGCCATTGCGGGGCGCCTGCTTGATCCCTATTCGCCCATGCGGCTGATCGCTGTCGCTGGCGGTGTTTCCGCCATTGCCTTCATCCTGGCAACACTCGCGGTCTGGGGCATGGAAGGCCCGCGCGCCGCGCGCCCGGAAGCCAGCGATGCCGCCAAGCCGCCCTTCCGCCAGGCACTGCGTGAAGTTTGGGCGGAACCGGAAGCCCGGCGCTTCACCATTTTCATCTTCGTTTCCATGCTCGCCTATAGCGCGCAGGATCTGATCCTGGAGCCTTTCGCGGGTGCCGTATTCAATCGCAGCCTGGGCGAGACTACGCGCATTTCATCCCTGCAACATGCGGGCGTTCTGGTGGGCATGGTTGCGATTGCGCTGATTGGCAGCGCGCGTGGTGGGCGCTGGGCGGGCACGCTCCGCTTCTGGACCATTGCGGGATGTCTCGCGGCAGCGGCGATGATGCTCGCCCTTTCCGTCGCAGGCCAATTCGGCGCGGCCTGGCCGCTCAAGACCAGCTTCTTCGCGCTTGGCATCGCGAATGGTGTTTTCGCCGCGGCGGCCATTGCGTCCATGATGCAAATGGTCGCGCGCGGGCATGAATCGCGCGAAGGCACGCGCATGGGGCTTTGGGGCGCGGCGCAGGCGGTCGCTTTTGGGCTTGGCGGTTTGGCTGGCGCGGCGGCGGTGGATGTGGCGCGGTTTGCGCTTGGCCAGGTTGAAGCGGCCTATGCGGCCGTATTCATGCTGGATGCGGCGCTATTCATTGCGGCGGCCATGTTGGCGTCACGCATCAATCGTTCAAAAATCAGCAAGACCGGCGGCTTCGGCCCAATGATACCGGCAAGGTAGAAGGAAATGGCCATGCAAACATATGATGTGATCGTGGTGGGCGGCGGGCCATCCGGGGCCACCGCCGCCGATGATCTGGCGCGCCGCGGGCGCAGTGTTTTGCTGCTGGATCGCGCCGGGCGCATCAAACCCTGTGGCGGTGCGATTCCGCCGCGCCTGATCCGGGACTTCTCTATTCCGGATGAATTGCTGGTCGCCAAGATCAATTCCGCCCGCATGGTCGCCCCCAGCGCGAAATCCGTGGATATGCCGATTGATGGCGGCTTTGTCGGCATGGTGGATCGCGAGGATTTTGACGAATGGCTGCGTGAACGTGCGGCCCATGCTGGCGCGGTACGCCAGACCGGCAGTTACGAGAAAATCACGCGCGATACGGATGGCACCGCCATTGTGCATTGGGAAGCCAAGGATGGCTCAGCTTGTGCCGCACGCGCGCGGCTGGTGATTGGCGCGGATGGCGCGCGTTCCCAGGTGGCGAAGCAGGAAGTGCCCGGTGGCGATAAGGTGCGCTGCGTTTTCGCCTATCATGAGATTGTGCGCTCCCCGCCCAATGGCGGCAGCGCCGATTTCGATGCCAACCGCTGCGATGTCTATTACCAGGGCAAGCTCTCGCCCGATTTCTATGCCTGGATTTTCCCACATGGGGAGACGACCAGCATCGGCACCGGTTCCATGCAAAAGGGGTTTTCCTTGCGCGGTTCGGTGGCGGAACTCCGCCGCGATATTGGCCTGACCAATGCCGAGACCATTCGCCGCGAAGGCGCGCCCATTCCGCTGAAGCCGCTCAAGCGCTGGGATAATGGCCGCGATGTGATCCTGGCCGGGGACGCCGCCGGCGTGGTCGCACCTGCTTCCGGCGAGGGCATTTATTACGCCATGTATGGCGGCAGGCTGGCCGCTGATGCCGCCGAGGAATGCCTGAAAACCGGCGATGCACGCGCCCTTGCCGGTGCGCGCAAGCGCTTCATGAAGGCGCATGGCCGGGTCTTCTGGGTGCTCGGCATCATGCAATATTTCTGGTATTCCTCCGACAAAAGGCGGGAGAAATTCGTCTCCATCTGCGCGGATAAGGATGTGCAGCGCCTGACCTGGGAATCCTACATGAACAAGGAATTGGTCCGCCGCGATCCCCTTGCGCATGTCAGGATTTTCTTCAAGGATTTGGCGCATCTCTTTGGCCTCGCAAGGGCCTAGGCGTAAAACGACAAATAAGGTTTTTGAGGAATGGCGTCTCAGCCCATGCGCATTGGCACGCGCGGTTCTCCGCTGGCACTTTGGCAAGCGCGGCATTTTGCAAGCGTGGCGCGCGCGGCGATCCCGGCACTCGCTGAAGATGGTGCGCTTGAAGAACACATCATCGCAACATCGGGCGACAAGGTGCAGGATAAGCGCCTGGCCGATATTGGCGGCAAGGGGCTTTTCGCCAAGGAAATCCATGAGGCGCTGGCCGATCGGCGCATTGATGTTGCGGTGCATAGCCTCAAGGATCTGGAAACCGAATTGCCGCCGGGCATTGTGCTGGCCGCTGTGCTGGAACGCGAAGACCCGCGCGATGCGCTGATTTTGGGCGCGGCATGCGGCGCGGCATCGGCAGATGATCCGCTTGCTGCCTTGCCGCAAGGCGCCCTGGTCGGCACCGCTTCCGTGCGGCGACAAGCGCAATTGCTGCATCGCCGGCCTGATCTGCGTGTGGATATCATTCGCGGCAATGTGCAAACGCGCTTGGGGCGCGTGGCAGCCGGGGATTTCACCTGTTCCTTGCTGGCGCTGGCTGGCTTGAAGCGCCTTGGCATGGCGGATCGCGCGCAAGTGGTGCTGGATGCCGATGCCATGCTGCCCGCCGCCTGCCAGGGGATTGTCGGCATCACGGCGCGCGCGGATGATGCGGCAACACTGGCGCTCCTCGCGCGCATTGAACACGCGCCAAGCCGGCTGGTAGCGGATGCCGAACGCGCCTTGCTCGGCGCGCTGGATGGTTCCTGCCGCACTCCAATAGGCGCCCATGCCACGCTGCTGCCAGATGGGCGGCTTCGCCTGCATGGGCTGGTGGCGCGCGCCGATGGCAGTTTCCTGAAGCGCAATATGGGTGAGGCCGCGGCAAAGGATGGCCCGCAGCTTGGGCGCGACCTTGCCGCCGCTTTGAAACGCGAAAGCCCAGCCGATATCTTTGGGTAAAGCGGGCGGGGCTTTCAGCCCACCCCAGCCATGGCCCCCATGCGGCGCGGCGCAGCGATGTCACCATCCCGCCGGCGCAATTCTTCCGCCATCACGCGATGCATCATGGCAATGGCCGTATCATCCAGGCTGGCCACCCATAGCCTTGCGAAGCTCGGGTCAAAGCTTGGGTCCAGCACCCGGCGCGGCAGGGAAAGCTCTGCCGCACGCGCCTGGATTTCCGCTGCCGCCCCTGGGCTATCCAGCGCAATGGCACGCAGCCGGCGCGGGTCCGAGGCGATATTGGCGACAAAAGCATCAAGCGCGGCGATGGCACGGTCCAGCGCTACTGCATCCCTTTCAGCCTCGGCGGCGTCCAGCTTGGCCTTCAGTGCCTCATAGGCGACGCGATGCGAATTGCCATTCATGGCGGCCCCTCCAGAGCATACCGGAAGGCTGCGCCTTTTGGCGCGCATGTGTCAATTAAAATTGACATCCATAAGCCGGTGATCAATCCCGCCAGCGGCGCCACACATCCCAGGCATGGGCGAAAAACGCGGCAGTGAGCGCGAGGGACACAAAACCCCACCAGGCCCCGGTAAGCGCCGCGCGCAAGGCCAGCGCAAAAAACACCCCCGGCAGCACCAGGGCAATCACCGATTGCGGCCGCAGCCCGCGCCCTGTCAGCCGCCAAAAACCCAGCAGGGCCAAAGCCTCCACCAGCAGCACGGCCACCATCAGATCGGCGACCTGGCCGGAGGCGAAAAAGGCGGCGAAATCCGGCATGAGGTGCGCCTAATCCTCAGCCGGCACGGCAAAGCCTTCCGGGGCCAGGCCGGCGGCATGGCGTTGCCACATCAAGCGATAGGCGGCTTCCAAATGGCGCGTGAAGCGCGGCGTATTGAACAAGGGCGCGGTTGGGATAGCCGCCGCAAGCTTCGCCTTCAGCGCCGCAGCGCGGGCAGGGTCGCGGCCAAGTGCAATGGCGAGCGCTTCATATTCCGTCGTGTCGCGTGTGATGAGTTCGGGCATGCCAATAGCGTTCAGCAAGCTGGCCGCAACGCGCCCGGCGAAGGCTTGGCCCATCTGCGTCAGCACGGGCAGCCCAGCCCAAAGCGCATCACTCGCCGTGGTATGCGCGTTATAGGGCAAAGTATCGAGGAACAGATCGGCAAGCCGATGCCGCGCGAGATGCTGTGCCGATGGCAACTGGGGCGCAAAAACCAAACGTGCCGGATCAATCCCCTGCCCGGTCGCGACCGCGCGCAGCCGATCCATGGCTTCGGCCTCATTCGTCAGCAGCCACAGCACAGAATCCGGAACGGCGTTCAGAATGCGCATCCATGACGCGAAGCCTTCCGGCGTGATCTTATAGGGATTGTTGAAGCAGCAATAAACAAAGCCTTTCGCCGGCAGCCCCGCCTCAGCGCGCGATGGCGTTTCAGGCGCGATCGCGCGGCGGTCATCATTCGCCTGATAACTATCCGGCAGATGGATGATCTTCTCGTCATAGAAGCGCTGCTGATCCATGGGCAACGCGGTCGCATCCGCGATGATGTAATCCAGGAAATCCGCACCCACTGTGCCGGGATAGCCAAGATAGCTGATTTGTACCGGCGCCAGCCGCGCGGCGAAGGGCGCAAGCCGCGCATCCTGCGTGTAGCCGTTGAGATCAACGGCGATATCAATCCCGGCTTGCCGCGCCATGGCTGTTATCGCGCCATCAGACATACGCGCGCAGTCGTGGAAATGATCAACCGTGGCGCGGATGCGTGCCCGCATCGTATCCTCTGTGTCCGGCCCGTAGGAAAAAGCATGGATTTCGAAGGCGTCGCGGTCATGGCATTCCAGCACGCCGGCCAGCAGATGCATGGTGGCGTGATCATGGAAATTCGCCGAGAAATAACCGATGCGCAGCTTGTCGCCCGGTTGCGCGGAGAGAGGCTGAACCACCGGCCGACGTGGCAGGGTTTCACGCGTATAGGTGCGCGCGGCGATCTGGTGCAGTTCCGGATCATCGCACATGCCGAGCAGCGCGAAGGGATCCGCGACAGAACCGCCGCTGCGGAGCAGGGCCAGTAGTTCCTGGCGCTGTTCCAAGAACCCACCCCAATCCCAAAGGCTCAGCTTCGCGTGTATGTGGCCACTCAGCGCCAGGCCCTTGCCAATCAGCGCCTTCGCGGGTGGTGGCTTAATGGCGGCCAGCCGTTCAAACAGCCCGAGCGCGCGCGGATAATCCCGCAAGCCCAGAAAGCCGGAGCCGAGCGAGAGCAGCGTTTCAAGACTGGCGCGCTGCTTGTCCAAAAACCCCGTCAGGAAGATCACCGCCTCTCGATGCTGCACCAGCCTTTGCAGCGTATCGGAAAGCGCGGCAGCCGCACGGCCATGGCCGGGTTCCAAGGCCAAAGCAGCGCGAAATGCCTCCAAAGCGCCTGGTGCATCGCCAAGCCGCAAGCGGCATAGCCCACGATTCAGATGGAAATCGCCATCAACACCTTCGAAGCCACGCGCAATGATGTCATCATAAGCCGCATTGGCGCGCGCAATCTCACCCGCTTCCAGCAGCGCATCGGCCAGGTTGAAATGGGCAAAGGCAAAGCCGGGATCCGACGAGATCGCGGCGCTGAAGGCTTCAACCGCCGCCGCCTTGTCGCCAGCAGCGCGGCGCGCATTGCCAAGATCATTCAGCAGCGCGGCATTGGGCGGCGCCAGGCTTGCTGCGCTTTCCAAAGCCGCACGCGCCGGCGCCACTTCGCCGCGCGCGAAAAGCGCAAGGCCGAGCAACCGATGCGCCTCCGCATGGTGCGGCTCTTGCTGCAAAACGGCGCGATACCCCGCAATGGCCGCGTCCAAATTGCCGGCCTGTTGCTGACGGAGAGAGGCTTGCAAATCGGGCGGGGCCAAGGCGATTCCTTCCAGGCTCAAACAGCGCGCCTTCCTTGCCCGGAAACGCCCCCGCCCGTCCAGCTTGCCTGGCGGCGCGCCCTAAAACAGCGACATTTGCGCCCCCGGCACCGCAAAACGCGTGCAATCCAAGGCGCCCGTCCCGCTACCGCGCTTTTCCAAACCAAGTCGGCGCATCGCCACCGCGAAGCGCCGCGCCAGCAATTCCGCATAGGGCCCGCTGCCGGTCTGGCGCTGACCGAAGCGGCTATCATAGAGCGCGCCGCCGCGCGTCTGGCGGATCAGCGACAGCACCCGCGCCGCGCGATCCGGCATATGCCGCGCCAGCCATTCCTCAAATAACTGCTTGATCTCCAAAGGCAGGCGCAGCAGCACATAGCCCGCGCTGGTCGCCCCCGCCGCGGCGCCCTGTTCCAGCAGCTTTTCCAATTCCATGTCATTCACCGCCGGGATCATGGGCGCGGCCAGGATGGCGGTGGGCACCCCCGCCGCCGTCAATTCCCGGATCGCCTGCAGCCGCCGCGCCGGGGTGGCGGCGCGCGGTTCCATGATCCGCGCCAAGGCCGGGTCAAGCGTGGTGACGGAAAGGCATACCCGCACCAGATTACGCGCGGCCAGGCGCTGCAGGACATCCACATCTCGCAGCACGCCGGCGGATTTCGTGACAATCGTGACTGGGTGGCTGAAGCGGTCCAGCACGTCCAAAACCGCCCGCGTCAGCCCCAATTGGCGTTCCACCGGCTGGTAGGGGTCCGTATTGGCACCAAGCGCAATCGGGCGGGGCTGGTAGCCAGGCTTGCGGAGCTCCTTTTCCAGCAAAGCCGCGATATCCGGCTTGAACATCAGCCGCGTTTCGAAATCGAGCCCTGGCGAGAAGCCCAGATAGGCATGGGATGGCCGCGCATAGCAGTAGATGCAGCCATGCTCACAACCGCGATAGGGGTTGATGGACCGATCAAAACCGAGATCAGGGCTTTCATTGTAACTGAGCGCGGATTTTGCGCGGTCTTCCGTCAGGCTGGTCGGCAAGGGCGGCAATGCGGCGAAGCTTTGCTCGAGCGTCGCCCAGCCATCATCAAAGGCTTCCCGCCGCGCCGCTTCAAAGCGCACCGGCGGGTTGGAAACGGCACCACGCCCCTTGCGCGCCAGGGATGGCATGGCGAAGCAGGCGGTGCCGCTATCGCCGAGGGTCAGGTTCGGGATACCATCAGGCATGAAATGCTTCCCTTTCCAATCGCCCCCACAATGCCAAGAACGGCATGACAGGTCAAGAACAAAATAAGAACAAATGCATCCTTTACCCGTTTCCGTCTTGATCCCGACGCTGAATGCCGCGGCCAGCCTGCCGGCGACGCTTGCGGCATTGCGCGGGCAGGTCAAGGAAATCATCATCGCCGATGGCGGCAGCAGCGATGGCACTGTCGCGCTTGCGGAAGCCGCCGGCGCACGCGTGATCATCGGGCCCGGCGGCCGCGGCTCGCAACTGCGCGCGGCAGCAGAGGCCGCAACCCAACCCTGGCTGCTGGCGCTCCATGCCGATACGCGACCGGGTCCCGGCTGGCAGGATGCCGTGGCAGGCTTCACCGCACATCCTGACAACACTTCCAAGGCCGCCCATTTTCGCTTCGCGCTTGATCATCCAGCGCCCGAAGCGCGACGCCTGGAAGCCATGGTCGCCTGGCGCTGCCGCTGGCTTGGCCTGCCCTATGGCGATCAGGGCCTGCTGATCGCGCGCGATTTCTACCAGGCGCTTGGCGGCTATGACGCCATACCGCTGATGGAAGATGTAGCGTTGATCCGCCGTATTGGGCGCAACCGGCTGGTGCCTTTGCCGGTGGATTTCATCACCTCAGCCGAGAAATGGCAGCGGGATGGTTGGTATGCACGCTCAGCGCGGAACCTGTTCTGCCTTTCGCTATGGCTTGTCGGCGTTTCGCCCGCACGCATTGCGCGGGTTTATAGCCGCAGGCGCTGATGGATTTAAGGCCCCTCTGATGTAAATCTGCCCACTTGGCCTGTCACTGTTTTCTGAGTCTGCCTTGCATCGGCCCTTCAAGCGTTGCGTGCGACCTCCATGCAGCAAAAAGGCTTCGCCAGCCTCGGCTTGGATCGCCTCCACAAGCAGACACGGCGAGAGCGCTTTCTGGCCGAGATGGACCTTGTGGTTCCTTGATCCGCGCTCTCGGCCCTGATTGAGCCTCATTACCCCTCGGGGGAACGAGGCCGCCCGCCGATCGGGATTGATCGGATGTTGCGCATCTGCTTTCTGGAGCACTGGTTCAACATATCTGACCCGCAGGCCGAAGTTAGCCTCTGTGACAGCGCCGCGATGCGGAATTTCACCGGCATCGATCTTGGCAATAAGGCGGCGCCGGATGAGACGACGATCTGCAAGTTTCGCCATCTGATCGAGGCTAAGGGGCTGAGCAAATCGATGCTGACAGCGGCCAATGATCATCTGAAATCCAAAGGCATCAAGATTGAAACGGGAATGATCATGGACGCGACGCTGATTTCTGCCCCGTCCCCTGTCGCGCAGGACATGAATGCGGGCGCATCTTTCCGGATCAGGCCATGACGCTGGCCGCCATAGACAGGCTGGTGCACCACGCCACCATCCTTGAAATGATCGTCGAAAGCTACCGACGCAAGGCAGCCGTGGAGCGCAAGCGCGGACCAGGCCATGTGCCAGCCCTCGCAACACAAAAAGAAACGCAGGGCGATAGCGGTTGAGGGGAAGGACAAAAGGGGCGATTGATGCTCCGCGTCAATGAGATATTGCAAAAAGTAGTAATAGCGACAATCAGCCCGAAATTCAGCTGCGGCTTCTCATACTGATTGTCGGGCTCATCGCATCCCGATTGTTGCTGTATACCTTGGGCTCAGAAATGCGCCTTGCTACGCCGCGCATGCTACAATGAAGGCATGGCAGAAAAACCTTCAGCCTCTCCGCCTGATCCGGATGGCCGCGCCAATGACGCGGGAACTCGCGCGCCCGCACCTTGGCTTAGCCCGATCACGCGCGCCGATCTTGAAGCGATGCGCCTGGCGCCGGAACATTGGGCAAGGCTGGCCTTTGATGCGCTGCCAGCCCCCCCCGGGGGGGGTAAATCCCTGGCAGGGGGCCGGAAACCGAATAGGGGGCTAAGGGCTCACAGCGCCGCGAAATGGAAGGTAAAAGGGACATAACCCCCGGTCGCCAATTCGCGGCATTGTGCGGGGACATATCCCCATACGGTGCCGCCCTTTCCGCTTGGGATCGAAGCCCCCCCGGCCATCCCGAAGGCCACCAAACCCGCGCGCGCGCGGGCGAGTGAGGCCGGCCAAGCCCCCACCGCTTCCTGAGCCGAAATAAGCGCGCGAGAGGGGGTATCCCGGCAATTAGCGGGGGTATGGGCGGGGGTATAGAAAGCCCGTGCGAAAAATTATCAAGGAAAAACAACGCGATATGGGATTGCTATGGCGGAGAGGGTGGGATTCGAACCCACGGTACAGTTGCCCGTACTTCGGTTTTCGAGACCGACCCGTTCGACCGCTCCGGCACCTCTCCAGCCTTTGGGGCAAGCTGCCCCCTCGGACGATGACGCTCCTATAATTGCCTGGGCTTCCCGGCGCAATCTCTGACGTTGACGGGCCGGATGCGCCCGTCTATATGCGCGCTCTTTCCGGCCCGGCGCCCTGCGCCTGGGGCGGCT
>JBIKXA010000116.1:0-12124 GCA_044356015.1 Roseomonas sp. | reverse complement strand
CAGGCCGCGCATCTGGAAGGTTTCGGCAATACGCTCCATCTCCATGCGCGCGCCTTGCGCCTGCCACATCCGGAAGGTGGCGTGCTGGAACTGGCTGCCCCCTTGCCGGCGCATATGAAGGAAACCTTTGGCTTGCTCGGCTTTGATCGCCCGAAAACCCCGCCATGTCGGCATCTGCGCTGAAACCCGGAAGGCGCTGGCCGCGCTATGTCGCGGGCGGTTTGGCGCTGGTGTTCGTGGTGCTGGTTGGCGGCGTTTTCGCACTCCGCGCCGCTTTGGAATCAGGCCGCTTCACGCCCCGCATCAAGGCCGAGATTGAAAGCGCCACCGGCTATCGCGCCAGCATTGGCGGGATTGGTCTGGCCTTGGGGCTGATCCCCAAGCTTGAATTGCGTGATGTGACCCTCAGCGCGCCGGATGGTGCGGCGCCGGGCTTGGTGGCGCCCAGGCTGGCGGCGACGGTTTCGCTGGTGTCGCTGATTTCTGGCGGCATGGAAATTCCGCATGTGGAAGCGGATGGGCTGAAGCTCAATCTCGATCCCGCGCTGTGGGCGCTGCCCGCCGCTGACAAACCAGCGCGCGAGGCCAGCCCCGCCCCCGCGCCCCCACGGCAGGCCGGCGCCTCGCCGCAGATCGGGCTGGTCAGCTTGCGCGATGCGCATATTGTTCTGCCCGGTGGGCGGGATATCGAAATCCCATCCCTGTCCATCCACAATATCAGCGCCGCCCGCGCGAGTGATTTGGCCGCCGAATGGCGCTACCAGGGAATTACCTTCACGCTCGCCGGGCAGGCCGGGCCCTTGCTGGGCGGTGCGCCGGACAAGCTGCCGCCGCTCGGCGCGCTGACATTCAAGGCCGGCGCGGGTGATCTTGGCTGGCTGCTGCCCGATCTGCGCTTGGAAGCGCTGGAACTCATCGCCCCCCCGGAAGGCGAGGCAAGGCTTACTGGCAGCTTCAACCGCACCGGCAACGCCATAAGGCTTGAGGCAAGCCTGGGGGAGATCGGCAAGCTGCTCCAAGGCGCCGAAGCGCCGCTGCCCATTGAAGCGCGGCTTGTCGCCGGGGCTGCCAGGCTGACGCTGCAAGGCCGGGTGGGCCGCCCGCGCGATTTGGCCGATGGACAATTCGACCTGATTTTGGATGCGCCGGATGCCGCCGGGCTGACCGGCTTCGCGGCGCTGCCGCCAGGCTTGCGCGGATCGGCTCGGCTGGAATGGCGCGATGCGCGGAATATCAGCCTGCCCCGCCTGCAAGTGACCAGCCCAGCCTTGGCCGGCACCGCAGCGCTGACGCTGGCGCTTGCGGATCGGCCAAGCCTTGCCGGGCGGATTGATGTCACGCGGCTTGATCTGGATGCGCTTTCGGCAGCGCCCGCACCAAGCGCGGCGCGTCCGGCACCTACGGCCCCGGCGCCTGCGGGGGATGGGCGCGTCATTCCGGATATTGCCGTGCCGGTGGCCGCGCTCAGAAGCTTGGATGCGGAACTCGCACTCGCCTTGCGCGGCGTTACCTCCAGCAGCCTGCCGCAAGCGGCGGTGCAGACGAATCTTCGCCTCAGGAATGGCGCGCTGACGCTGGCACCCTTTGCCCTGACCATTCCCGCCGGGCGGCTTTCCGGGCAGGTCACGGTGAATGCGGCGGCCAATCCCGCCCAATTCGGCCTCAGGTTGCGTTCGGATGGCGCGGGGCTTGACCTTGCGGCACTCAGCGGCGCGCTGGATGGGCTTGGGCTGCGCGGGCGCGGCGATATTGCCGCTGACATACGCGGTGCCGGCGCCACGACGCGCGCCATCGCTGCCAGCCTGAATGGCGATATGGGCTTGGCCCTGGTCAATGCCAGGCTGGAACAGGGTTCCGCCATGGAGGCTTTGGGCGCTTTGCTTGCGCTGATTTCACCCACGTCACAAAGGCTGGGCGCGGTGGAGCTGCGATGCGTGGCGCTGGCCTTCGGGGCGGCTGAGGGTATCGCGCAAAGCCGCGCGCTGTTCATGGATAGCGCCATTGGTCAGATCAACGGGCAGGCCGCCATCAATCTGCGTGATGAAAGCCTGAATGGGCGGCTGAATACCAATCTGCGCGTCTTGGGCCTTGGGCTGCGTGCGCCGGTCAATCTTGGCGGCACGCTGGCCGCGCCTCGCTTGGGCGTGCCGCCGGGTGCGGCGCTTGGTCAGAACGCCGCCGGCCTGCTGGCCGATACGCTGACGGGGCGGGTTGTGACCGATCCTTTGGGCAATCTGCTGGGTGGGTCTGGTCGCAATGCGGAAGCGGATTGCGCCGAGCCCTTGCGGATTGCGCGCCTTGGCGCGGATGGCCCGGCACCCGCGCCGCGCGCCGCGCCGGAAGCAGCGCCGGAAACGGCGCGCCCCACTGTGCCCGCGCTGCCATCGCCGGTGCAGGATGTGCTGCGCGGCCTTGGCGGTATTCTGGGCGGCGGGCGGCGGTAAGCTTACCGCTCAGCCTTCCACCTCATCCAGCGATAGCCCAAGCGCTTCCAGCCCTTCTTCCAGCATATCGCCGAGCATCTCAATGCCAAGCAAATAGCCCGCCGGGTCACGCATATTGCGTTCGCGGGCCAGGTTGCGCGCTTCTTCCCAATCATCGGCGTCATAATCGCCGCGGCCAATCCAGGCGAGCGCGATCAGGGAAGCCTGTTCATCCTCATTCAATTCACTGATGAAGGCGCGCAAGGCATCCTCATCCATGTTTTCATCATCTTCGGCATCGAGGCCCTCTTCATCCTCATCCGCGCGAGAGATGGCGCCGCTTTCCTCCCCTTCCTGCACGGCGCGCGCCGCATCCACAATGGCGGCGACCGATTCCAGGCTGATGCCCAGATCGAATTCCTCATCATCTTCATCGCGTGCGGCCATGGTGCTTCTCCTTTAACAAGGCGCGCACTCAAGCACAGGGACGCGGGGCATTTCCAGCCCCGAACCGGTTGCAAATGCGTGTCAATGATGGGCGGTTTTCAGCGGCGCGAAAGATCCACCAGCCCGGCAAAGCCTTCTTCCGTGCCGAAGGCGAGATGCGTGCCGGAATCGCTCCAGGCCAGCGCAGAAACCGCCCCACGTCCCGGTGCGGCCACGGGCACCACGCGCCCGCTGGCAACTTCCGCGATCAGCACCAGCCCGTCATCAAAGCCGGCCGCCACCACTTCCTGCTGCGGATGGCAAGCGACCGCGCTGCACAGCGCCTGATCCCCGCCGGCCAATTCGGTTGGCGCCTTGCCCATCGGCCCGCCACCGAAAAACGGCCACAGCACAATGCAATCCGCGCCCGATGTCGCAAGCCAGCGCCCCTTGGCGGTGAAGGCGATGGATTTCGTCTTCGCGGGATAACCCGCCATGCGCATATGCTGCCCATCCGCCAGGCGCCAACCATGCAAGGTATTTTCCTGCATGGCGGTGACCACATGCGTGCCATCCGGGCTGATCTCAATGCCGATATGGCTACCCTTCCATTCAAGCGAACGCGGCTTGTCTTCCTTCGCCGCAACAAACCAGAGCGAGGCGCCATTGTAATGGCTGGCCGCGATGCGCTTGCCCTTGGCGTCAAAAGCAATACCCGTGACCGATGTTGGATGCGCGAGTGATTTCAGCGCTGCCCCCGCGCCATCCAGCAGATGCACGGCCTTGCCCACCACGGCGGCGCGCAACCCGCTTTCATGTGCTGCGACATGTTCCACCCAGCGGCTGCCATAGCGCGCCAATTCAGTGAGCGTGCCATCCGCGCCAAGGCGCATCACGCGCCCATCATCGCCGCCTGAGAGCACGCCATCCTTGGCATCGGCGCAAAGCGACAGCACCGCGCCATCATGCGCTTCATGCCGCGCCCAGGCTTCTTGCGGCGTTGCGATCAGCGCGCGATGCAAAACGCCATCGCTGGTGCCAAAGCTGCACGTCTTGCCCTCATGCCCGAAGGCAAGCCCCGCGACCCAGGCGCCGAGGTTTTGCGAAACGCCCCGGCTATCCAGCAAATAATCCGCACCGCTCATGCGCTGGGGGGGCTCCAACGCGCGATTTCGGCATTGATCTTCGCCTCATCCTCACCGGCCTGGCAGGCTTCAAAACCGCGCCGCAACCAGGGGCGATTGAGATCGCGCCCGATGAAGACCAGTTTTGAGCGCCGCGGATCGCCTTCCTTCCAGGGGCCGATGAAATCGCCATCGGCAATCATATGCACTGCCTGGAAGGCGAAGCGGCGATCATCGCCTTCATAAGCCAGAATGCCTTTGGTGCGAAGCAAATCCTGCCCCTTGCTGGACAGCACCTGCGTGATCCAGGCGTTGAAGCGCTCAGGATCAATCGGGCGGTCCACTTCGAAGGAAACGCTGTTCACTTCCGAATCATGTTCGTGATCATCCTCGCCCGAAAGGAATTCGGGTTCGCGTTCCAGAATGCGTTCCAGGTTGAAGGCATCGCGCCCGATCACGGCGCTGATCGGTACATCGGATTTCGTGGCGCGACGGATTTCGGCATAGGGGTTGATGGCGCGGATGCGCTTTTCCACTTCCGCCGCTTCGGCCTCGGTCACCAAATCCATCTTGTTCAGCACAATGATATCGGCGAAGGCGATCTGTTCCTGCGCTTCGTTGGAATCCGTCAAGCGTGCGGGCAGATGCTTGGCATCCACCACCGTCACGATGGCATCCAACTTCGTCGCGCGCTTCACATCGTCATCAACGAAGAAGGTCTGCGCCACCGGGGCAGGGTCAGCGAGGCCCGTGGTTTCCACGATAATGCCATCAAACTTGTCGCGCCGCTTCATCAGGCCGCTCAGGATGCGGATCAAATCACCGCGCACCGTGCAGCAGATACAGCCATTGTTCATCTCAAACACTTCTTCATCGGCATCCACGACCAGGTCGTTATCCACGCCCAATTCGCCGAATTCATTGATCACCACGGCGAATTTCTGGCCGTGATTTTCGGTCAGGATGCGGTTCAGCAGCGTGGTCTTGCCGGCACCAAGATAGCCGGTCAGCACGGTCACGGGCACGGGGGCGCGGGCGGTGTCGCTCACGTTTGTCTCTCCGTCAAAAGGAATTGGCCCCTATATGGGGCGAAGCCGGGCAGAGGTCACCCCGCCCGGCAGAGTTATCGTTTGGTCGCATTTTCCGAGTCGCCATGTTGGACCACATGGCTTGAAAATGCTCCGCTCATGCGGCTTCAGCCGTAATCGCCTCAGCCAGGGTATTGATCAGCCGATCCACATGCGGCTTTTCGCAAATCAGCGGCGGCGACATGGCAATGATATCGGCCGTCACGCGGATCAGCACGCCATCATCAAAGCAGCGGCGGAAGACATCCAGCGCGCGTTGCGTGGGCTTGCCGGGGCGCGGCGCCAATTCCACCGCGCCAATCAAGCCGACATCGCGAATATCAATCACATTCGGCAGACCCTTCAGCGAATGCACCGCATCCTGCCAATAAGGTTCCAACGCGCGGGCGCGGCCCGGCAAATCCTCAGCACGATGCAGTTCCAGCGTGGCAATCGCCGCCGCCGCCGCCAAGGGATGCCCGGAATAGGTATAGCCATGGAAGAATTCGATCCCGGCGCTGGTGCCGGTCACGATGGCATCATAAATCTCGTTCTTCACGGCAACCGCGCCCATGGGCACGGCGGCGTTCGTCAGCCCCTTGGCCATGGTCATGATATCAGGCACCACGCTGAGGCGCTCCGCACCGAAATTGGCCCCAAGCCGGCCAAAACCCGTGATGACCTCATCAAAAATCAGCAGAATGCCGTGCTTGGTGCAGATATCGCGCAGCCGCTTGAGGTAACCCACCGGCGGCACCAGCACACCGGTTGAACCCGCCACCGGTTCCACCATGACAGCGGCAATGGTCTCCGCGCCATGCAAAGCCACCAGGTTTTCCAGCACATCGGCCAATTCGGCGCCATGCGGCGGCTCGCCCCGGCAATAGGCGTTCTTGGCCGGCAGATGCGTATGCGGCAGATGGTCAACATAAGGCAGCAGCGCGCCGAATTGCTTGCGATTGGGGCCAATGCCGCCCACCGACATGCCGCCAAAACCCACGCCATGATAGCCGCGTTCGCGCCCGATCAAGCGCACGCGCGAAGATTCACCGCGCGCCTTGTGATAGGCGAGCGCGATTTTCAGCGCCGTATCGGCGCTTTCGCTGCCTGAATTGGTGAAGAACACCCGGTCCATGCCATCGGGCGTCATATCCGCCACGCGCGCGGCGGCTTCAAAGGCAATCGGGTGGCCAAGCTGGAAGGCGGGGGCAAAATCCATGATCGCCGCCTGCTTTTGGATGGCCTCCACAATCTCCCGCCGGCCATGCCCGGCATTGCAGCACCAAAGGCCGGAGGTGCCGTCCAGAATCTCCCGGCCCTCGGGCGTGTAGTAATGCATGCCCTCAGCACGGGCGAGCATGCGCGGGCGGTCCTTGAAATACTTATTGTCGGAATAGGGCATCCAGAACGCGTCCAGATTATTCGGGCGCGGGACATTGATCTCATTCATCGGGGCTTCTCCGGGATTTGAGCCGATACAAACACCCAGTTGCGCGCGGGGGCAAGCGGGAGATTGGTCAGCCCTGCCTGAGTTCCGGGAAATCCTCCTCCCGATACTCGCCCTCGGGCCTCACGCCAGCGGCGAAGCGCTTTTCCTCAAGCTGGCGCAGTTCCACGCGCCGGATCTTGCCGGAAATCGTCTTGGGCAGCTCATGGACTTCCAGGCGCCGCACGCGCTTGAAGGCGGAAAGCCGCCCGCGCAGATGCTGGAAGATGGACAGCATGGTGGATGGGCTCGCCATCGCACCGGGCGCCAGCGCGATGAAGGCCTTGGGCACCGCCATGCGCATGGCATCCGGCGCCGGCACCACGGCGGCTTCCGCCACCGCCTCATGCTCGATCAGCACGCTTTCGAGTTCAAAGGGCGAAATCCGGTAGTCGGAGGCTTTGAAGACATCATCCGCCCGCCCGACATAGGTCAAATAGCCATCCTGATCCCGATTGGCGACATCGCCGGTGCGGTAAAACGCCTCGCCCGCCGGCAGAATGGCGCCATCATCGGCCTGATAGCCCATCATCAACCCGGTCGGCGCAGGGTTCAGCGCGATGCAGACCTCCCCTTCCTCAGCCGGCTTGTCATCGGGGTCGAGCAGGACAATCCGATAACCCGGCAGGGGCTTGCCCATGGAGCCTTCCTTCAGCGGCACCCCCGGCGGATTGCCGATCTGCGCCGTGGTTTCCGTCTGGCCGAAGAAGTCACGGATGGTCAGCCCCCAGGCGTCGCGCACCTGTTCGATGATTTCGGGGTTGAGCGGTTCGCCCGCGCCGGCCACTTCGCGCAAGGACGTGCGGATGGATTTCATGTCTTCCTGCACGAACATGCGCCAGACGGTGGGTGGGGCGCAGAGCGTAGTAACGCCATTGGCCGCAATGGCTTCCAGCATGCCGCGCGCATTGAAACGCGGCTGATTGGCGATGAATACCGCCGCGCCTGCAATCCAGGGCGCAAAAAGGCAGGACCAGGCATGCTTCGCCCAGCCCGGCGAGGAAATATTCAAATGCATGTCGCCTGGCTGCAGCCCCAGCACGAACATGGTGGAAAGATGCCCCACCGGATAGGATTGATGACTATGCAGAACAAGCTTCGGCTTTGCCGTGGTGCCTGAGGTGAAGTAAAGCAGCAACGGATCAGTCGCTTTGGTTGGGCCATCGGGGGTGAAGCTGGCCGCACCCTGATGCAGCGTTTCATAAGCGATCCACCCCGCCGGCGCTGTGCCCACCGCAATGCGCGTGACACCCGCGGCCAGCCCTTCGAATTTCGGCGCATCGGCGGCATTCGCCACCACGAAACGCGCACGCCCGCGCGTGAAGCGATCTTTCAAATCATCCCCGGCGAGCAGCGTTGTCGCGGGGATCACCACGGCGCCCAATTTCATCGCCGCCAGCATCACTTCCCAAAGTGGCACGACATTGCCGAGCATGAGCAGAATGCGATCACCGCGCTTCACGCCAAGCGCGCGCAGCCCATTGGCAGCGCGGTTGGACGCTACCGAAAGCTCGGCAAAGCTGCGTTCCGCCGCGCCATCACCAACAATACGCAGTGCGGGGCGGGCGCCATGCGCGCCTGCGGCCAATTCCGCGTCAAACCAATCAAGCGCCCAGTTGAAGTGATTCAGCGCCGGCCAGCGGAAATCGCGATAGGCCGTGGCATAATCCCCGCGCTGCGCCAGCAGGAAATCCCGCGCGGCCTTGAAGGCGGAATGGGTCATGCGCTGATCCTCCGGAACCGCGCAAAGGGGCGCGCGGCGTTATTGTTTTCAGGGGAAGGGTAAATCAGAGTTTTGTGGCGGGGCAAGGAGCATCTCATTCCACCTTGATCCCTGTTGCCGCCACCACGCGCTGCCATTGCGGCACATCGGTCTCCAGCAGCGCGGCCAATTCCGCCGGGCCGGTCAGCAAGGGCGTGGTGCCGGCTGCGGCAAAGCGCGCGCGCACATCGGGCAGGTCGCGCAGGCTGCCCAAGGTTTCCGCCATGCGGGCGATGATGGCAGGCGGTGTGGCGCGCGGCGCGGCAATCGCATACCAATTCAGCGCGACATAGCCTGGCACAATCTCATTGATGGCCGGCGTATCGGGCAGGGCCGGCAAGCGCCGCGCCCCTGCGACACCCAAAAGCCGTGCACGGCCACCTTGCACATGCGGCAGGGTTTCCACCGTGCTCGCGAACACCATGTCAATTTCGCCGGCGTAAAGCGCGGTCATGGCCGGGGCTGCGCCGCGATAGGACACATGGGTCAGGTCCAGATTGGCGGCCAGTGCGAAAAGCGCGCCCGATAGATGGTTGGAAGACCCAACGCCGCCACTGCCAAAGGTGAGCCGCCCGGGCTCAGCCCGCGCCGCGTTCA
This sequence comes from Roseomonas sp., assembly GCA_044356015.1. Lineage (GTDB taxonomy): Bacteria > Pseudomonadota > Alphaproteobacteria > Acetobacterales > Acetobacteraceae > Neoroseomonas. The sequence goes on along the minus strand of JBIKXA010000116.1, from coordinate 3,239 downwards.
ACACATCCTGCACCGTTCTATAGGGGGCGGCAGCACGCACCACCATGGCGGTTGGGATATCGGCCACCAAACTTACGGGGGCCAAGGCCGTGCGCGGATCAAGCCCGCGATTGGGGTAAAGCGCCGGGACGCTGGCAAGCGATGAACTGGTCAGCAAAAACGCCGTGCCATCGGGCGGCGCCTGCACCGTGGTATGAATACCGATGCTACCGCCAGCCCCTGGGCGATTTTCGATAATGAAGGGCTGACCGAGCTTTTCCTTCAAATGCTCGGCCAGCAAGCGGCCCACCAGATCAATCGGCCCACCCGCACCGAAGGGGATGATGATGCGCACCGGCCGATCCGGCCAGGTGGCCTGCGCCTTGGCGCGGGCGATGAAGGGCAAGGCAAGCGCGGAACCGAGCAGCACCCGGCGCGAGACATTGTTCATGGCGGTTCTTCCTCCGCCGTCATTAAAGGCTGATGTGGCGTTCCTGTGAATACGCTCGTACGATCAGAGGCGCGGCAGATGCGGCGGGATCACCATGCCAAGGGAAAGCGGCACGGGCCAGACTTCCTCAACCATGCGCAGCCGCCGAAAGCCCGCCGCCAGATAGCCTGGCAGGGCGCGTGGATGATCCGCATTGCAGGTATTCACCGTGACCGCCGGCAGGCCGATCTGCCAGGCCGCATCCACCGCATGGCGCAAAAACGCCGCGCCAAGCCCGGTGCCAATCGCCCAGGGCATTAGCCCGAAATAGGAAAGATTCGCGGTCTGCCCGCTGCGATGATCCAGCTCATAAAACCCGGACGGTTCGCCATCGCGCATCAGCACATGCACGCTGACCGCGGGATGGCCGAGCATGCCGGCCAATTCCGCATCGGATGCCAAGCGCCGCATCCACCACAGCCAGGGGGCCCCCACCGTATCGTAAAGGTAGCGATAAAAGGGCACCGAGCAATGCCGCACCCTTTCCACCCGCGCATCCGCCGGCAAGGCCGGGGCGGGGCTGGTGGGCGGCGCATCCATGCGCAGGAAAGTCACCTGTACCTTCAAACGCAGGGCGGGTTCGGATGGCTGCATAGCGGAAGTCAGTAGCGCAGAACCCGCGCCGATGGAAATCGCGGGCTGCGCATAAAAAAGCACGCGCCCCGGAAGGGACGCGTGCCTTTTCTTACAGAGCTTTGGAAGCGATCAGTGCTCGACGTCAGCCCAGATCTTGCGCTTCACGGCATAGGTCAACCCGGCCAGAATGGTCAGGAAGATGATGATCTTCACGCCCATGGCGCGGCGCTGTTCAAGTTCCGGCTCCGCAGCCCATTGCAGGAAGGTGCTGACATCATGCGCCATCTGTTCAACAGTGGCAGAGGTGCCGTCGGCATATTCAACCTGATCGGGGTTGAGAACCGGGCCCATGGCGATCTGATGGCCGGGGAAGTAAGCATTGTAATGCATGCCATCCATCACCGTCACGCCGGGCGGCGGGTCCACATAACCGGTCAGCAACGCGAAGATATAATCCGCACCGCCAGCCCGCGCCTTGGTCATGACGGAAAGATCAGGCGGCAGCGCACCATTATTGGCCGCGCGTGCGGCGGCATCATTCGGGAAGGGGCTGCGGAAACGATCCGCCGGGCGACCTGGGCGTTCGAACATCTGGCCCTCATCATTCGGGCCATCCTTGATTTCAAACTGCGCCGCAATGGCCGCGACCTGCGCTTCGGTCAGCCCCAAGTCGCGCAAATTGCGATAGGAAACCAGCCGCAAGCCATGGCAAGCCGCACAAACTTCCTTGTAAACCTGGAAGCCGCGCTGCGCGCTGGCGCGATCATAAGTGCCGAAAATCCCATCAAAGGAGAATTTCCGATCCGGTATGGGGATGGCTTCCCCCGCCGCATGGGCGGGGGCGGCAGCGAAAAGGCCAAGGGCCAGGGCGAAGGCCGTGAGGGAGTTACGCAACATGATCAGGCCTTCTCCATCGGCTTGGCTGCCGCGCCCATGGGCAACGGCCCCCCACCCAGAACGGGGCGGGATATACTCTCAGGTAGCGGCAAGGGCCGCTCAAACTTCGCCAGCAGCGGCAGGATCACCAGGAAATAGGCGAAGTAATAGGCGGTGGCGATCTGCGCGATCAGCACATAGGTGCCTTCCGCCGGCTTCGCACCAACCCAGAGCAGCACAAGGAAATTGACCGTCCAGAGCAGGAAGAACAAACGCGCCAGCGGGCGGAAGCGCATGGACCGCACCGGAGAACGATCGAGCCAAGGCAGCACGAACCAAATCAGGATCGAACCAAACATCAGCAGCACGCCGCCGAGCTTGTCCGGCACCGCGCGCAGAATGGCGTAATAGGGCAGGAAGTACCATTCCGGCACGATATGCGGCGGTGTCACCAGCGGATTGGCTGGGATGTAGTTGTCCGGATGGCCCAGGTAATTCGGCGCGAAGAAGACCAGCACGGCAAAGACGATGAAATACACCACCAGGCCCACGCTATCCTTCGCCGTATAATATGGGTGGAAGGGCAGGGTATCCTGCGGTCCCTTCGGCTCAACACCAAGCGGGTTATTGGACCCCGTGATGTGCAGCGCGGCCACATGCAGGAAGACCACGCCCAAAATCACGAAGGGCAGCAGGTAGTGCAAGCTGAAGAAGCGGTTGAGCGTGGGATTGTCCACACTGAAACCGCCCCACAGCAATTCAACGATGTAATTGCCCACCACAGGGAAGGCGCTGAACAAATTGGTGATGACGGTCGCCCCCCAGAAGGACATCTGGCCCCAAGGCAGCACATAGCCCATGAAGGCGGTTGCCATCATCAGCAGGAAGATCACCACGCCCAGCATCCACAGCAATTCACGCGGCGCCTTGTAGGAACCGTAATACATGCCGCGGAAGATATGGATATACACCACGATGAAGAACATGCTGGCGCCGTTCATATGCACATAACGGATCAGCCATCCGAAATTCACATCGCGCATGATGCGCTCAACGCTGTCGAAGGCGAGGCTGGTATGCGCGGCGTAATGCATGGACAGGAAAATCCCCGTCGCGATCATGATCATGAGCGTGACCATGGCGAGCGCACCGAAATTCCAGAAATAATTGAAATTCTTCGGCGTCGGGAAAGTTCCGTATTCCTTCTGCATCATGGTGAAAATCGGCATGCGCTGGTCTATCCAGCGCACCACCGGGTTCTTGAATTCGCTATTGTGCAAGCCGATTGACATGTTTTTTATCCTCAACCGATTCTGAT
>JBIKXA010000257.1:0-3487 GCA_044356015.1 Roseomonas sp. | reverse complement strand
GCACAAAGCCCACCACAAAGGGCGGGCGCGGCCAGCCGAAGCGGCGCATCAGCAGGCCGAGCAAACCAACACTCAACAACAACAGCAAATCCGCCAATTCGCGGTTATTGTTGAAGGCGCCGAAGCAGACCACCATCATCATGAAGGGCGCCAGCAGCCCAAAGCGCACCGTGGTCAGCCGCGCAATCAGGGGCGAAGTGGCAAAGCACAGCAGCGTGCCCATGACATTGGCAATGGCGAGCGACCAGATGATCGCATAAGTCAGATCAAGGCGGGAACCGACAAGCGCCGGCCCGGCTTCAATGCCAAGCAGCGTCATGCCGCCCAGGAATACCGCCATGGACCCCGAAGAAGGAATACCGAAGAACAAAGTCGGCACCAGCGCACCACCTTCGCGCGCGTTATTGGATGCCTCCACCGCAATCACGCCGCGGACATCGCCCTTGCCGAATTGGCCATTTTTCTCGGTTTGAATCGCGTGACCATAGACAATCCAATCCGTGACGCTGCCGCCAAGCCCGGGGATCGCGCCCAGCACCGAACCGATGGAAGATGTGCGCAGCAGCAGCCACCAATGGCGCATGATGTCGCGCAAGCCCGCAAACCAGCCGCGCCCCAATTCCGCCGTGCGGGAAATGGTGCCGCCGCCGCGCGCAAGGTCAATGATTTCCGGCAGCGCGAAAATCGCCAACACCAGCACAGGCAAATGCAAGCCATCGGAAAGATAGATCAACCCGAAATCCAACCGATATTCCGCCGTGGCGGGTGCTGTCCCCACCATGCCAAGCGCCAAACCCATGCCGCAAGCAATCAGCCCCTTGGCGAAGCTTTTGCCCGCCAGCACGCCCACCATGGAAAGCCCCAGCAGCGCCATCATGAAAAGCTCTGCGGTGCCGAGCGCCAAAATCAACGGCCGCGCGATCAGCACCGCGCCGGTCAAAATCACCGCGCCTACCAGGCCGCCAATCATGGAAGCCAGGAAGGATGCCGATAAGGCGCGCGCGGCTTCGCCTCGTCGGGCCATGGGGAAGCCATCCAGGATCGTCGCCTGGCTGGCGGATGATCCGGGTATGCCCATCAGGATGGAACTGAAAGTATCCGCCGTCGCCGCCACCGCGACCAGACCGACCAGCATGGCAAGGGCCGAGACCTGATCAAGCCCGTAAATGAAGGGCATCACCAGCGAAAGCCCGGCCAGGCCGCCAAGCGCCGGCAGCACGCCAATCGCGTAACCGATCAAAACGCCAAGGGCCATATAGCCAAGGCGTTCAGGGCTGGCGAGCGCGGTCAGCGCCATCAGCAGCGCGTCAAGCATCCTGGTTTACTCCTGTCGCCGCGCTGCGTTTGAAGCGATCAGCCGATCCGGTGATTGAAGCGGCGCAACAACCAATCCTTAAGCCATTGGCGCGTTTCCTCGCTGATCACGGTGCCGGCGGCATAGGCTTTCTCGGCGGCCGCGCCCGTTACCTCATCATATTCGCCAATCACCGTGCCGCGCTTTTCCTTGTATTCCGGATCTGCGAAGATGCGCGTGAAGGCAGCGCGATACAAATCCTGCACGGCCTGCGGGGTTTCCTTCGGCACCACCACGAATTTCTGCGCGGCAAAGCCGGCCACGAACAGGGTGCGATACGCATCCCAGGCCGGCCCGGAAGGGTCCTTGCCGGTGGCGGCCTTCAGGAATTCAGGGAAGGTCGGCAAATCCGGGAAATTCGGATCGCGCACGATATCGCCAGCGGCATTCATGATGCCCCAAGAGAACAGGGGCGACGCCTTGCCTTCCCGCACCAAAGGCAGAACCTGGCTCGTATAGGCTGATGATGTTTGATAATCGATCGGCGTCTCGCCACGTTCAAAGGCAAGGCGCCCCTGGCCACGGCCCTGCATGCCAAAGACAATCTGCACATTCAGGTTCATGAGTTCAAAGGCCAGCGCGGGCACAATATCCAAGGAGGTCGGCCCCTGGCTGCCGAATTTCAGCCCCTGCGCGGCTTGCAGCTTCGCCAAATCTGCCGGGCCGCGCACGCCCAATTCAGGGCGCACATACAAAACGCCACCGGTTGGGCTTGCCATCAAGACGCTCCAGGCGCGGTAATCATAGCGTACGCGCGGATCGCCAAGCAGAAAGGGGAATTGCGTTGACCCGCTGGTCCCCATGATGGTCAGCCCATCGGGGCGCGTGCGCTGGGCGAATTGATTGGCGCCATTGATGCTGCCGCCGCCGGTGACATTGCGGATCACGACCGTGGGATTGCCGGGCATGTGCTTTTGCAGCAGCGGCAAGTGAAACCGCGCCCAGACATCCGAACCGCCACCCACCGCGAAGGGGATGATCCATTCGATGGTCTTGCCGGCCATATCCTGCGCGCGCGCCGTGCCCGTTGCGGCCAGGCCAAGCCCAAGCCCGCCAAGCGCACGGCGTGTGATCGGAAATTGTGAAGTTTTCGTCATGATAACCTCCCCAGATTGGTTTTCGACTCCCTTAAAGCAGAATCTCCGACGATGGAACCAGTGAAATCGCGCCCCGCTTTTGCCGCTTTCAGAACCGCGTCCTGCCTGTTACGGAATGGCATGCCTGTCTCCCTTCGCACCATCGCCCCGGCCGAGGCCGATATCCGGCTTGATCGCTGGTTTCATCGGCATTTCCCGAACCTGACCCAAGGGGCGCTGCAGAAAATGCTGCGCACCGGGCAAATCCGGCTGGATGGCGCGCGGGTGGAAGCGAATGCGCGGCTCAAGCCCGGCCAGGAATTGCGCATCCCGCCCATGCCGAAGGATGCCGCGAAACCGCCCAGCGCCCGCCCCGTGTCGGAACGCGACGCGGCGGCATTGGAACGCATGGTGATCTACCGCGATGCCTCGGTCATTGCGCTGGATAAGCCGCAGGGCCTGCCGGTGCAGGGCGGTCCGGGCATTATCCGCCATGTGGATGGCATGCTGGATGCGCTCCGATTCGGCTATGATGAACGCCCGCGTTTGGTGCATCGGCTGGACAAGGACACATCGGGCGTTCTGATCCTGGGGCGCACCGCCGCCGCCGCTTCCCGCCTGGCCGCAGCCTTTCGTGGCCGCGATGCCGAGAAAACCTATTGGGCCGTGGTGATTGGCCGCCCCCATCCGCTGGAAGGCCGCATTGATTTGCCACTCGCCAAACTCGGCGGTCAGCGCGGTGAACGCGTGGCAGGCGTTGCGGATGGGGAGGGCACGCGCGCTGTCACGCTGTATCGCGTGGTGGATTCCGCGCAGCGTCAGGCAGCCATGCTGGAATTGCGCCCGCTGACGGGCCGCACGCATCAACTCCGTGTGCATTGCGCCGAGGCCTTGCGCTGCCCCATTATGGGTGATGGTAAATATGGCGGTCAGGCCGCGCATCTGGAAGGTTTCGGCAATACGCTCCATCTCCATGCGCGCGCCTTGCGCCTGCCACATCCGGAAGGTGGCGTGCTGGAACTGGCTGCCCCCTTGCCGGCGCATATGAAGGAAACCT
>JBIKXA010000115.1:0-12202 GCA_044356015.1 Roseomonas sp. | reverse complement strand
GGTCATGGCATGGCCGGCGCTGCGCGGTTCGCAAACGCCGCCGCATACCCCGCAAAACCGGTGTTTCGTGCGCCAATGCATCAGCCCGCGCGCATGGGCCAAAACGCTCGCCTCACCAGGAGGCAGCAGGCCAGCCACTTGGCGGAGGTCAGCAAAGCTGCCCATTTCCGGGGGCAGCAGAGGAATCGGGTCATCCGCAGTGGAGCAATCCACGGCAAAGACCTGCCGTCCTTCCCATTCGCCCAACCAGGCCCAGGGCCCGCCCGCCATGCGGAGCGCGCCGGCGGCCTCACCGGTCAGCAGAACGGCCTGGGGGGCGCCTTCCGCCACGCCGCGCATCAGGTTGCGGGCACGCCAGACGGGGGCGAAAACCGTATTGGGGTCGGTAAGGGCCGCTTCAATGAAGGCGGGATCCTCTCGGCGATGGGATGCCCGGTCTAGCGGGCTGCCCGTATAGGCATTGGGACGGCTGGCAGGGATGGAAAGCATGGGCCTGAACCTGCCACGCGGGCCGCCGCGCGGCAACCAAGCCCCCCCATTGGCATTGGGGCGCCGGGACATGATATGGTGCTTTCGGAAGGTCGGCGGCGGACGGGCTCCTCGCCAACCCGGTCAGGTCCGGAAGGAAGCAGCCGTAACGGGTTCTTGCTCGGGTCGCTTGTCGGCCTTCCACCGCGCGCCCGCGCGATCATCGCGACAGGAAAGACCGCCCCGCGCCATGGCTTCGGATATGTTCGGCTCCCCGATTGCTTCGCCTGGCGCCGAACCGCCGGAAGAAGAAGGCTTGCCCGAACCGCCGGCGCCGGAAGGCCCGGGGCTATTTGGGGACCCGGCACCGCCGCCACCCGCGCCGACACCCGCACCTGTGGCGAAGCCCGCCGATCAGCCGGGCTACCGGGTGCTGGCGCGCAAATATCGCCCGACCAGCTTTGATGATCTGATCGGGCAGGATGTGCTGGTGCGCACGCTGCGCCACGCTTTTGCGCAGGGGCGCGTGCATCACGCCTTTTTGCTGACTGGGGTGCGCGGTGTCGGCAAAACCACCACGGCGCGCATCATTGCCCGCGCGCTGAATTGCATTGGCGTGGATGGCAAGGGTGGCCCGACGGCGGATCCTTGCGGTGTTTGCCCGGAATGCAAGGCGATACTCGCGGACCGCCACCCGGATGTCGTGGAACTCGACGCCGCATCCAACAATAGCGTGGATGATGTCCGTGAATTGCGCGAAGCGCTGCGCTTCCGCGCGAGCCAAGGGCGGCAGAAGGTTTTTATCCTTGATGAATGCCACATGCTGTCGGGTGCGGCCTTCAACGCCTTTCTGAAGACGTTGGAGGAACCGCCATCGGGTGTGACCTTCATTCTGGCGACAACGGAATTGCGCAAGGTGCCGATCACCATCCGCAGCCGTTGCCAAACCTTTGCCCTGCGCCGTGTGCCGCAGGATAGCTTGGCGCAGCATTTTGCGCGGATTTGTGAGAAGGAAGCCGTGACGGCGGAAGCCGATGCGCTGGCGATGATTGCACGCGCTGCCGATGGTTCCGTGCGTGATGGGCTTTCCTTGCTGGATCAGGCGATTGGCCAATCAGGTGCTTCGGACGTGCGCGCGGAAGCGGTGCGCGACATGCTGGGCCTGGCCGATCGCGCCATGATCATTGATTTCATGGAAGCGCTGATGGGTGGCGATATTGCCGCCGCCCTTGGCATCATGGACCGCGCGCATGAATTGGGCGCCGATCCCTTGGTGATTTTGCAGGATTTGGCCGAGCTTTGCCATTTGCTGACGCGTTTCCGCGCGGCGCCCGCCTTGCGCCAGGATGGATCACTGCCGGAAGCTGAACGCGTGCGCGGTGCGGCTTTGGCGCAAAGGCTTTCCGTGCCGGTGCTGGGCCGCACCTGGCAAATGCTGCTGAAGGGCATTGGCGAATTGCAGCTTGAAGGGGCGGATCGCCGGGCTGCCGCGGAAATGGTGCTGATCCGCATCGCGCATGTCGCGGATATGCCAACCCCGGGTGATTTGGTGAAGCGCCTGACCGAAGCGGGCGAGATTGGCGGTGCGCCACGCCCGGCGCCCAGCGGTGGCGGCGGCGGATTGCGCGCGGTGGCGGGCGGCGCGCCGATACGCGCCGAAGCAGCACCTGGCGCACCCGTGACGGCGTTGGCGCAGCCCAGCACCTGGCAGGAAATTGTGGCGCTGGCTTCCGGCGTGAAGCCGTTATTGCATGCTCAGCTACGCCATAGCGTGCATCCCGTGCGGATTGCGCCGGGGCGGCTTGAAATCAATCCGGAACCGGATGCGCCGCGCGATTTGGCTGCGCAATTGACCGCGCTTTTGTCTGAGGCCACCGGCCAGCGCTGGACCGTGATCATCAGCCAGGAAGCCGGCGCGCCAACACTCGCCGCACAGGGCAAGGAAGCGGAGGCTGACAGGCTTGCAAGCGCGCGCGCCCATCCCCTGGTGCAGGCGATTTTGGCTGCCTTTCCGGGGGCCACGATTGAAGCGGTGCATGATGGCGCGGCGGATGCCTATGGCCTATCGCGCAGCGCCGCGACCGCCGGTGATGATGCGCGCGATTTCGCGCCGCCTGATGCCGAACCCGCTTACGGCGATGATGAAACACCCCCTGATGATTTTTAGGCGAAGGACACCATGAAGAACCTGGGTAATATGTTGAAGCAGGCGCAACAGATGCAATCGCGCATGCAGGAAATGCAGGCCAAGCTGGAAGCCACCGAAGTGGAAGGCCAATCCGGCGGCGGCATGGTGCTGGTGCGACTGACCGGCAAGGGCGATTTGCGCCGTGTGACCATTGATCCTTCGCTCATGAATGCGGATGAACGCGAAGTGCTGGAAGATTTGCTGGTGGCCGCGCATGCCGATGCCAAGCAGAAGGTGGAAGCGACCATGGCCGCTGAAATGCAGAAGGCCACTGCGGGCATCAACCTGCCGCCCGGCATGAAGCTGCCTTTCTGAGCTTGCTTGCAGCCTGATGCTGCATAACGACCCGATTGAGCATTTGATTGCGCTGCTGTCGCGCCTGCCTGGTCTTGGCCGGCGCAGTGCGCGGCGGGCTGTCTTGAAAATGCTGATGGACCCGGATGGGCAGATGCTGCCACTCGCTGCTGCGTTGCGTGATGCGGCAAGCGCGGTGAAATCCTGCGAGGTTTGCGGCAATCTGGATACTGTATCGCCCTGCGCCATTTGCCGCGATCCGCATCGAGACCGGAAACTGGTTTGCGTGGTGGAGGGAGTTGCGGATTTATGGGCCCTGGAACGCGCCCATGCCCATCATGGCCTGTATCATGTGCTGGGGGGGATGCTTTCCGCATTGTCTGGGACGGGACCTGAGGATTTGGCGATTCAGCCGCTGCTTGTCCGCATTGAACAGGGCGATGTGGCGGAGGTAATTCTGGCCTTGCCCGCCACAGTCGAAGGTGCGACCACCGCGCATTACGTGATGGATCGGCTGAAGCCAAGCGGTGTTGCCATCACGCGGCTTGCGCAGGGCGTGCCGATTGGTGGCGCGCTTGATGTGCTGGATGACGGCACGCTGGCTGCGGCGTTGAAGGCGCGCAGGCCCTTATGAAGGCCGCACGCCGCGCCTTGCTGGCGGCACCTTTTCTTTTCATCCGCAATGCGCATGCCGCAGCGCAGGGCAAGTTCTTCCGTTCAAGCGATGGGGTGCGCTTGCATTATACGCAAAACGGCAATGGGCCCCTGCTGGTTTTCGTTCCCGGTTGGTGCATGCCTGCGCGTATCTTTGCGCCTCAGATCGCCCATTTTCAGCAGAACTTCACCGTAATTGCGTTTGACCCGCGCGGGCAGGGACAAAGCGCCATTCCTGCACAGGGCTATGAACCCGAACGCCGCGGGCGCGACATTGCCGATCTGCTCGATCAATTGCCGCCGGGCCGTGTGGTGTTGGCCGGATGGTCTCTTGGTGTGCTGGATGCGCTTTCCTGGCTTGATCTGAAGGGGGATCAGCGCCTTGCTGGCCTTGTGCTGATTGACAATTCAGTGGGGGAGGCTGATCCGCCGCCACCGCGTGCGTCCAATTTCTTCAGCAATTTGCGCACCAAGCGGGACCACACCATGCGCGGTTTCGTGCGCAGCATGTATCGTACACCGCAAGACGAAGCCTATCTTGACGCGCTGTCGCGCGAAGCCCAACGCATGCCGGTGGAAGCTGCCATCAAGCTGCTTTCCTATCCTCGACCGCGCGAATTCTGGCGCCAGGCGCTTTATTCAAGCCGACGCCCCGTATTCTACGCCGTGACACCACGGCTGCGCGCCCAGGCCGAAGCAGTGGCCGCACGCCATCCCGCGCCCAGTGTTTCAATTTTCGAAGATGCCGGCCACGCGCTTTTTGTGGATAGGGCAGATCGTTTCAACGCCGAGCTATTGCGGTTTTTGAATCATAAGGCAGTCTGGGCCTGATGCTGACGTTATTGCCCCTTTTTCTGATCGCCGGCACGGCGGTTGGCGTTGAAATCGCGCTGACGCGTTTCTTCGCCGTCGCTTCCTGGTCTGAATATGGCTATTGGGTGATTTCCATTGCCATGATCGGCTTTGCGGTTTCCGGCGTGGTAATGGTGCTGGGACGGCAGGTTTTTTTGCGCCATGCAAGCTGGCTTTTGCCGGGCTTGCCTATGGCCATGCTGCTGACTGGCGCTGCCGGCTGGATTGCCGCCACAGGCAATGGCTTCAACCCGCTTGAGCTGCAAAACCCCGCTACCGCCTGGCCGCAGCTTGGCAATATCGCTCTGTATTACGCTGCACTTTTCCCATTTTTCTTTCTTGCGGGCTTTGCGGTTTCGCTGAATTTCGTGGTGTATTCCAACCAGGTCGGCAAGGTCTATGGTTATGACCTGCTGGGCGCTGGATTGGGTGCCTGCTTTGCGCTGGTGCTGATGCTGGTGCTGCATCCTTTCCATCTGGTGCCCGCCTTGCTGCCCTTCTTGGCCTTGGCCGCGATATTATCCGCCAAGGGCGCATGGCGTGTGGCCGCGCTGGTCTGTCTGGTGGTGGCAGAGGCCGCGATTTTTCTGCTCGCCACCCCGCGCGTGAATGAATTCAAGCCGGTCTATGCGCCCCTGAATGTGCCGGAAAGTCGTATAGTGGCGGAACGCTATACGCCGCGCGGCGTTTATCAATTGCTCGATAATTTCACCGAAAGATTGGATACGGATGTATCCAATAACGCCGGCGCGCTCGGCACCCCCGCGCCACCGCGCACTTTTGGGCTTTATCGGGATGGTGCGCGCATTGCGGCGCTGCCGATGGAAGCGCCTCAAGCGGGCCATGCCCCCGCAGCGCTTGATGCCGCGCCCTATGCCCTGCTGGAACATCCGCGCGTATTGGTGCTTGGTGCCGCTGGCGGCTTTCGTGTGGTTGAGGTCTTGAGACTTGGTGCCGCCGGCATCACGGTGATTGAACCCGAACCCATGCTGCGCGAAGCCTTGGACAGAGGCTTTGGCCCTTCGCCTGCCCTGGCGCCGGACCCGCGTGTGCAACTTTCGGATGCGCATCCACTCAAGGCCGTGGGCGCTTTTGATTTGGTGGATATTTCAGGAGATTTTCTGGGCGCCGCTGACGCCAATCGGCATATCTATACCGTGGAAGCGCTGGCGGATTTCATCGGCATGCTGAAGCCGGGCGGCATGATTTCCCTGCCCATCGGCATTCGTGAATTGCCGGTCTATGCCGTGCGCGTCTTGGCTACCGCCCATGCCGCACTTTTGCAGGCGGGCATCAAGGAACCCGCGGCGCATATGGCCGTGATCAGATCGGCGTGGAATTTGCGCGTGCTGGTGGCACGTGATCCGCTGACGCCAGAACGCATGGAAAAGCTGCTGGCCTTTGCCGAAGCCAGGTCCTTCGATATTTCCTACGCGCCGCATCTTTCCGCTGAGGGCCGCGAAATTTGGAATGATCTGCCGGCTATTTCGCTTGACTCCGGCATGGTGCAAACCGGTGCCCCCAGCGATGCGGTGGCTGAGGAAATGCGCATGCTGCTGGCCAGCACCATGCCCATGGATGCCTTTGACCGTTCGCCCATTACGGCGGATCGGCCCTGGCTTTCGCCTTTGGTGCGACTGCCAGCCCTACCTGCGGCGCTGGAACGTATGGAGGTTTTGCCGCAGCAGGAAATCGGGCTGCTCGTGAATGTGGCTGTGCTGGCGCAGGCGATTATCCTGGCTTTGCTGGTCAGCGCCTTGCCCATCTTCGCGCGCGGGACGCTGCGTGTGCCGAAAGCCATATTGGGTCGCGCATTGATCTATTTTCCGGCGCTTGGGCTTGGCTTTCTGCTCATTGAAATCGCCTTCATCGAATATGCCGTGCTGCTGCTTGGGGACCGCACCTTTGGTTTCGCGCTGGTCTTGACCGTGATGCTGGTCTGTTCCGGCCTTGGCGCCATGATGGTTGAACGCGTGACAAGGCCGGCAGCGACACTCATTTGGGTCGCGCTGATCGTGGTTGGATCCTGCCTGCTTGCCATCGCGGCTGCCCATCTTGGCATTCTCGCTATTCTTGATTGGCCCTGGGCGCTCCGCGTTGCCATGCTGGTGCTGGTGATTGCGCCGATGTCAATTGCGCTTGGTTTTCCTTTCCCACTTGGGCTTGATCGGTTTCAGCAGGAAGGCCCTGCCTTGCTGCCCTGGGCCTGGGCCCTGAATGGCGCCTTTTCCGTGGTGGCCACGCCGCTTGCCAATCTGGTCGGTCACGGTATGGGGCTCTCGGCCCTTTTGCTTTGCGGCGCTGTTTGTTATGTCGCTACGGTATCAGTTTGGCCAAGGAAATGACGATGCTTTTATCCCGCCGCGCTCTGACCCTGACGGGTGCTGGTTTGCTTTTCGCGCCGGCGATCAAGGCGCAAACGCCGGCCTGGAATCGTGCAGCCTATATTGAAGCCATGGCGGCTTCGGGTCGCCCAATTGAGATTTCGGAGGGCGCTTTTGCGGCCATTCAGGCGCGCAGGCAACCGGCATTGGCCCGTATTGAATCCTATCTGAAGTCTCGCTTTGGCGAAGCTGACCCCGCGGTGGTCCGCGCCTTTGGTGAAGTGCCGCGCGAGTATTTCCATTACAATTATGAAGCGCGTCAGAATGGCGCTGCCAATGCCTATGAAACGGAAGCCAAGCCTTGGGCCATTGGCTTCGGCTCGGCGCTTTCTGACTATTTGGGGCAGGCCTATATGACGCAGGCATGTCAGCCGAAGCCCGAGCATGTGGTCTTGGAAATTGGTACCGGATCGGGCTTTCAGGCAGCGCTGTTGTCGCGGATCGTGGCAAGGCAATATTCCATCGAAATCATCGAACCGTTGGGGCGTGCTGTGCAGCGCATTTTTGCCCCTATTGGCTTCAGCAATCTTGAAACCCGCGTCGGTGATGGTTTCTTTGGCTGGCCTGAAGTAACCGGCGGTTTTGATACCATCATCGTCACCTGCGCCGCGCAATATGTGCCACCGGCGCTGCTGCAGCAATTGAAGCCTGGCGGCCGGCTGGTCATTCCAATCGGTCAGCCTTTCCGTCGTGGGCAGTTCCTCTACATTTACACGAAAGATGAGGAAGGCCGCGTGCGCAGCCGCAAGGATGTGGGCGTTTACTTCATCCCCATGACAGGCACGATGATGAAGACACCCGCGCCTGCCGGCACCACGCCTCAGTAAAGCCTTCAGCGCTCAGGGCTTGCATCCGGCGCGCGCTTCATGGGCAATGCCGCGCCGCCTTGCCTGACGCCGCAGCGCTTCGCGGCTTTCAATTCCTGCGCGCCTGAAACACAGTAGTGACAAGGAAAGAAATCATGATGGATCAAGTCAAGGCTGAATTGGCGCCAAAAGGCGTTTTGCGCGCCGGCATCAATATGGGAAATTTCCTGCTGGTGACGAGCCGCGCTGAAAATGGCGATCCCGCCGGGGTTTCGCCCAGCATGGCGCGCGCCATTGCCGATACGCTTGGTGTGCCGGTGCAATACGTGCCCTTCGCGCGCCCTGGCGAGCTTGCCGATGCTGTGGACAGCAATGTCTGGGATATTGGCTTGATCGGCGCGGAACCGCAGCGGGCGGAAAAAATCGCCTTCACCGCGGCTTATGCCGAGATTGAGGCCACCTACATGGTCCCACCCGGTTCCCCCATCACGAAGATGGAGGAGGTGGACCGCCCCGGCAATCGCATCGCGGTCACGGCGCGTGCCGCTTATGATCTTTGGTTGGAACGCAATATCCATCAGGCGAAGCTGATCCGCTCCGCCACGCTGGATGCCGCGTTTGAGCAATTTGCGGCGGAAAAGCTGGAAGTGCTGGCCGGGCTGCGCCCGAAGCTTCTTTCAGACATTGAAAAAATGCCGGGTGCGCGGATTCTTGATGGCCAATTCACCGCCGTGCAGCAAGCCATCGGCACGTCACGCCGCAATGGCGCCGCCGCTGCCTTTTTGGCGGAGTTTGTCGAAACGGCGAAGGCATCCGGCCTGGTGGCGCGCTTCATTGCCGAACATAAGGTGCGTGGGCTTTCGGTGGCGCCACCCGCCTGATCTTCTTCACGGGTGTAACTGCGCGGCGGGCGGCGATGCCGCCCCAGCGTTATGTTGCAACCTAGCGGTTTTCTGGCAGCGCCTTTTCTTCTTGACGCATATCAACGCTGGTTTGTGGGCGTGGCGATACCCATATGCCCGGGCGGCGTGCCCTTACGGCGCACGCTGAACGCCAAACAAAACGCCATCGCGGGAAACACACCGAAAGATGCGCTATAGCCGGAGAAACCTTGATGACCTTTACGAGTATTCTGACGCATCTTGATCCTGTCTTGGCCAAGGAAGCGGAAGCCGCAACGGCAACACCCCTTGCGCTCGCGGAATCTTTTTCCGCCCATGTGACGGCGCTGATTTTCCCGATGGATACCGCGCTGACTGCGCCAACGCCGGCGGATGATGCAACAAAACACTTGGAAGACCGTGCCGCTGAGGCCTTTGCTGCAGCAGCGCAGCGCCGCAATGTGGGTTATCAGGCCAAGAAGCGCACCAGTTTCGCCTATGGCAATGGCGAAGCCTTCGCTGACCATCTGCGCGTCAGTGATCTTGCCATCCTGACCGAGCATGCTGCGCCAGGCATTGGCGCACAAATCCTCCGGCAAGCGGCGATTTTCGATACGGGCAGGCCCGTTCTACTGGTACCCAGGGCAAAGCCCCTTTCCGGCTTGCCGCAGCGCATTCTGGTGGCGTGGGACGCCAGCCCGGCTTCGGTGCGCGCCATTCATGGCGCCTTGCCGTTCATCCGTGGCGCGGCTGAGACGGTCATCGCCACCGTCACTGATGATAAGGAATTGCGCCCCGGCCAATCAGGGATAGAGCTTGCACATTTGCTCGCCCGCCATGGCGGCAAGCCGCGCTTCATGGCCTTGCAACGCGGCAGTGCAGGCGTGCAGGAAAGGCTTCTATCGGCGGCAGCCGATACCGAATCGGACATGCTGGTGATGGGCGCGGTGCGCCATTCGCCGCTGCGCAACCTGGTGCTGGGCAGCGCCACAGCGGAAGTATTGGCCGTCGGGCCGAAGCTTCCGATCTTGCTCGCCGCCTGAAAAGGGCAAAGGGCATCCAGGCGCGAGAGGTGTGGGGAAAGGGCGGCGCAAGGTTGCCCCTCCCCGTTTGGCTGCGTATCTAGGGTCCCTCATGGTCACCTTGATTCGCTTTTTGCCGCTCTGCTTCGCCCTGCTTGCCCTGCCCGCCCTGGCGCAACAGCGCCCGGCTGCGCCTGCGCAACCCCCCGGCCCGCGCCAACTTGGCGCCTTCCGCGATTGGACGGCGGCGACCTACCAGGAAAACGGCCAGAAAATCTGCTATGCCTTCACCCGTGCCAGCAAGACCGAACCGAACCGCCAGGGGGTGGTGCTGACCGTCACGCATCGCCCGGGCGGGCGGGATGCGGTCGCGATCACCGCCGGCTATGCCTATCCCCGCAACGCGGAGGTCACGGTCGCGATCGGCCAGACCAATTTGCCATTCTATACCGGTGGCAATTCCGCCTTTGCGCGTGATGGCGCGGCGGCAGTGGCAGCCATGCGCAGCGGCAATCGCGCCACGGCACGCGGCCCCGCCGCAGGCGGCCGCGGCACGGCGAATGACGAATTCAGCCTGGCCGGCTTTTCCGCTGCCCATGACGCGATTTCGCGTGAATGCCCGGCGCGGAAATGAATAGCGCTGTCCTTGACCTGAACGAGGCCGAACGCGCGCGCATATTGGCGAAGGCAGCGGCCTTTGCCCCGCCACCCGCGACGCTGCCCGATGGAAGGCGCGATCTGGTTGGCCTTTCGCGCGAGGAATTGACGTCAGAAATGGTCGCGCTTGGCGAAAAACCTTTTCGCGCCAAGCAGCTTTGGCATTGGATCTATCACCAGGGTGAGACCGATTTCGCCCGCATGAATACCATCGCCAGACCGATGCAAATGAAGCTTGCGGAACGCTTCGTGGTGGGCCGCCCGGAAGTGGCCACGCAACAAGATAGCGCGGATGGCACGCGCAAATGGCTGTTTCGTTTTCGTGATCAGCAGCAGGTGGAAACCGTCTATATCCCCTCCGCCGATGAGGATCGCGGCGCGGTCTGCATTTCAACGCAAGTTGGCTGCACGCTGTCTTGCCGCTTCTGCCACACCGGCACGCAGGCTTTGGTGCGCAATCTGGGGGGGGCGGAAATCGTCGGCCAATTCATCGCCGCGCGCGATTCCTATGGCGAATGGCCCAGCCCCAAGGATGGCGTGCCGCGGCATCTTTCCAATATTGTCGTCATGGGCATGGGCGAGCCGCTCTATAATTACGAGAATGTCGCCAAGGCGCTGAAGATCGTGATGGATCATGAAGGCATTGGGCTTTCGCGCCGGCGCATCACGCTTTCCACGTCTGGCGTTGTGCCGATGATGGATCGCTGCGGCGCGGAGCTTGGCGTTGGTTTGGCGGTTTCCTTGCATGCGGTCACGGATGAATTGCGTGATGAGATCGTACCGCTCAATCGCAAATACCCGATTGCGGAACTGCTGGCCGCCTGCCGGCGCTATCCAGGCGCATCCAATGCGCGGCGCATCACTTTTGAATATGTCATGCTGCGCGGGGTAAATGATTCTGCGGCAGAAGCGCGGGAATTGGTGCGGTTGATCAGCGGCATGCCAGCGAAGGTGAATTTGATTCCCTTCAACCCCTGGCCTGGCAGCCCGTACAAGACCAGCACATCGGAAGCGATTCATCGCTTTGCTGAAATCCTGAATGACGCCGGCTATGCAAGCCCTATACGCCGCCCGCGCGGACGAGACATTCTGGCCGCTTGCGGACAGTTGAAGACAGAAAGCGAAAGACGGCAGAAACTTGAAACTTAGTTTTGCAATTCGCTGTCCCAATGAAAATGATCCGGCTGCCTTGGGACAAATAATCTGGCAGCAAAGACCATCCATTTTCTTGGAACGGGGCTAGCGGATCAATCTTTTCTGTTGTGTTTACGGCAACAGAGTGCTTCGGCCCGCAAAAATTGACTGTTGGTTAGCTGGAATTTTTTTGATTGAGAAAGGTCAGCAGGGCCGGTTCAAGCAGAACTCGTTCGGGCCAAAGACCCGGTGAAGGAAACACTTCCCGCCCATAAAGTTACTGTTATGTCCCGGGCGGGACGGAAGAAATACCCCTGCGGCCCAGTAACGCGCAGCCGCAAGCTCGTCACGTCGGGGCTTCCCTCTTGCGGCGGGCTGCGGGCCGAGCGGCGCCAGGCGGGGCCGGACGATCATCGGGAAGACCTCTCGTCGCAGTCAGCGCAAGAAGCGCATCGTTATCCATGATAGGGATGGCGTCGCGAAGCCTCGGATTACGCCTTATGCCGACCCTTACCGATCACAAAATGCCCTCGCCCTCTCAGGCCAGGACCGGCCCCTTGCCATCAAGCCAGACTTGATGCGAGGCTGGCATTGTAACCCATATGCAAGGAGAGGCGTGACATGATCCACCGGAGAACCCTTGCCGGAGCAGCGCTGGCGCTGGCAATTCCAGCCATTGCCCGGGCGCAAGGCGCACCACAATTCACCTTTCGCCTGCATTCCTTTTCCTCACCCACGTCGCTTGACCATACGCTGCATCTGGATCGCTGGGCGGAAAGAATAGCGGCGGCATCCGGCGGCCGGATCAAGATTGAAGTCTATCCGGCGATGCAACTTGGTGGTCAGGCGCGCGATCTGGTCC
>JBIKXA010000114.1:0-12223 GCA_044356015.1 Roseomonas sp. | reverse complement strand
GCCAGCGGCGATGGCACCCAGCGCCGCTTCACCATCTTCCACCGCCGTTACCTCATAACCCGAGGTCTTGAGCGCGCGGGTCAATAGCCGATGCAGCGGCGCTTCATCTTCCACCAGCAGAAGCCGCCGCCCATCCCCCAGGGCGTGAATGCCCGGCTGATGCAAGACCGCGTTATCAGGTTCCGCCGCAACGCGCGGAAACCACAACCGAAAACGGCTGCCTTCCCCAGGGCGAGAGTGCACGGAAACATGCCCGCCCGATTGGCGCAAAATACCAAGCACGGTTGAAAGCCCAAGGCCCGTGCCGCCGCCATCACGCTTGGTGGTGTAGAACGGCTCAAAAATACGGGAGATCAACTCGGGTTCCATCCCGGCCCCTTCATCGGCCACTTCCAGCACCGCCCAGGGGCCGGGGGCGATGGTGCCACCCTGCGCCGGTTCAGGCGCCTGCAGGTCGCGGCTTTTCACCGAGATCTGCAGCTTGCCGCCCTGCGGCATGGCATCGCGCGCATTGACGGCCAGGTTCATCAGCGCCTGGTCAATATGGCTGGGGTCCACCCGCGCACAGGGGCCGGGCCGTTCAAGATCAAGCGTGATCGGAATACGCCGGCCCAATAAGCGCGCCAGCAGCGGTGCCATGCCGTCAACCGCGCGGTCGAGTGCGACCACGCGCGGCTGCACCGCTTGCCGGCTGGCAAAGGCCAAAAGCTGACGCACCAGCCGTGCGCCGCGCCCGGCACTGTCCAATATCTGGCGCAAATCTTCGGAAGTTGCCGCATCCTGCCCGCGTGCCAGCGCGGTTTCCGCCGCCGCGCCCACGGCAGCGAGCAGATTGTTGAAATCATGCGCAACACCGCCAGCAAGCCGCCCGACAGCCTCAAGCCGCGCCGCTTCTTCCAATTGCGCCTGGCGCCGTCGCCGCGCCGTGATGTCCAGCACCCGAAGAAGGGCGCCTTGTTCACCGCGCAAGGGCCGGCAATGCACCTCTACCGCCGCATCGACAGGCTGATCCGGCGCGGCAAGCCGTACTTCAATCGCAGGCGGCGCCGGTGGGCCGGCAAGGGCGACGGAGATGATCTGGCGCACCGTGCCCTGGTTTGCTTCCGCGAATAAAAGCGCCGGATCGCGCCCTGGCCCGGGCGCTGGCCCATTAGCGCAAAGCCTTTCCAGCACCGCACTCGCGGCCCGGATTCGCCCTTCCGCATCCAAAACGGCAAGCCCGGCTTCTTCTTCGGATTCAAAAAGCCGACGGAAGGCATCCGCCGCCGCCTCAGCCCTGCCGCTCACGCAGCCGCCCCCGCACGACCGCGCAGGCGCCAGACATAGGCGATGATTTCCGCGACTGCCTGATAATGCTCGGCCGGGATTTCGGTATCCAATTCCAGCTTGAAGAGCGCCCGCGCCAAGGGCGGGTTGGACACCAGGGGCACATTGGATTCCTCGGCCAGCGCACGGATGCGCGCCGCCACCGCTTCAGTGCCCTTGGCCACCACCTTGGGCGCTGCCTGGGAATTTTCATCATAAGCAAGGGCAACAGCGTAGTGAGTCGGGTTGGTGATCACCACCGCTGCCTTGGGGACTGCCGCCATCATGCGCCGACGCGCCCGCGCCATTCGAAGGCTGCGAATGCGCCCCTTGATCATCGGATCGCCTTCGCTTTCCTTCACTTCCTCACGCAGTTCCTGGCGGGTCATGCGGAGCTTATGCAAATGGCGAAACCGCACCACCTGATAATCCAATACGGCGATCGCCGCGAAGGCGACCATGGCGGCGATAAAAAGGCTCATCGTGGCACGCATCATCAGATGCAGCAGGTCGCCAGGCCCCAAGGACAATACCGCCCGCAAATCGCGAGGATCACCGATCGCCCACCAAAGTGCTCCGCCCACCACGCCAAGCTTGATCAGTGTGCGGAGGAATTCGATGCCGCCTTCCGGGCCAAGCAGCCGCTTGATGCCAGAAACCGGGCTGATGCGCGAGAATTGCGGTTTCAAGCTCTTGGCGGAAATCAGCCCACGGCTTTGCAGCATGGTGCCGGCAATCGCGCCAAGCATGGCCAAACCCATGACAGGCAGCACGGCAAGAAGCGCCATGCGCATCATTTCTGTCGCCACCAGCCCGATCTGCAATTGATGGCTATTTTCCATCACGCCGCGCATGCCGCGCATCAATTCATAGACAAGCGGCGGCAGGCCCAGGGTCATGCCGATCAAGGCGAAGCCAAGGGCAACAAAACCCACGACTTCGCGTGAGAGGGCGATCTGCCCTTCCTCCCGCGCTTTTTCAATGCGCCTTGGCGTGGCTTCTTCTGTCTTGTCCTGGCCGCCATCGTCATTGCCGCCGCTGCTACCCGACATGGTTCAACGCACCCCCGGCAGGGCGAGGAAGGTCTCCCGCGCGACACTGGCATAAAGTCCGAGCATGGCCGGCAATAACAGGGCGAGCAGCAAAAGGCCAAGCACGATCTGCCCGGGCACGACCAGGAAGTAGATCTGCACCTGCGGCGCAATCCGCGCGAGCAAACCAAAGGCAACATTCAGCACAACAGATAGCAGCAGGAAGGGCGCCATGAGTTGCACGGCCAGTAAGAAGCTTTGCCCAACCGCCGCCGCCATCGCCTCCGCACCGGACCCGGCCAGAAACCCCTCACCTACCGGCAGCACCGCGTAGCTTTCGGCAAGGGCGCGCAGCGGCAGGGCGTAAAGCCCAGTGCTGAGCAGCAGCACCACGGAGAGCAGTGCGAAAAACCGGCCCGTAATGGCATTCTGCCCGCCTACCGCGGGGTCCGGCACCAGCAATTGCGAAAGCGCGAGCAACAGCGCGAAAAGCTGCCCCGCCATGGTCATGGCCAGCGTCACCAACCGTGCCAGCGCGCCATACCAAACGCCGATCACGATTTCAGTGAGGATCAGGCGCAGCATTTCGCCCACCGCATCCGGGGCAGCCGGCAAGGCGGGGGACAGAACCGGATAAAGCACCGCCACCAGCGCCAAGCCCAAGCCCAAGCGATAATTGCTGGGTACTTCCTGCTCGCCCAAGCCCGGCATGATCATGACCACCGCACCGATGCGCGCCAGCAGCAATATGGCGCGAAACACCATGTCAGGCAGCGCGGCGAGCCATTCCGCTTCGGTCATGGCCCGTGGTCCGATCGCTGCTGTCGGTTTACGACAGCAGCGTGAATCGGCCCACCAAACATACGGTCCGATCGCTGCTGTCGGTTTCCGATAGCAGCGTGAATCGGCCCACCAAACATACGGTCCGATCGCTGCTGTCGGTTTACGACAGCAGCGTGAATCGGCCCACCAAATATTTGTCCGGTGGTGCGCGGGGGCATCGTTTGGTCGGTGAAGGTAAGCATGAACCGCACCACTAAGGCCTCGACCCCACTTGAATAATCATGTCGAACAGGGTTTGCGCATAGCCGCGCAGCACACCAGTGAAGAAGGGCGTCAGCAGGATCAGCGCAACGGCAAGTGCCGCCATTTTCGGCAGGAAGGAAAGGCTTGCCTCATTCACCTGTGTCAGCGCCTGAAACACGGCAACCACAAGCCCCACCACCAGCAGCAATACCAGCAACGGCCCACCGATTTGCAGAGCGACCCAGAGCGCTTCCCGGCTTGCCTCAGCGATGCCGCCCATCGCCCTGCCTTTCCATGCACATGAAAGACGCCGACCGGGCGTCAGATCGGCATGCGCATCACTTCCTGATAGGCTGCCACAACGCGATCACGCACCGCGACCGCGGTTTGCAAGGTGAGTTCCGCACGGCCCACGGCCACCACCAGATCGGTGACACTTCCTTCCCCCATGAGGCCACGCGCTGAAGCGGTTTCGGCCTCTCGGCTGGTTGAGACGGCATTCTGCACCGCGCGGGACAGGGCCTCACCAAAGCTGGCGGTCTCTCCACCCCCTGCGGCGGCAGGGGAAGCGGCGGGCGCCGCCATATTGGCACGATAGGCAGCGGCAGCACCGCCGGGCGTCAGGGGCAGGGGCATCAGCGCAACGCCTCAATGGTGCGGGTCAGCATGCCGCGGGAGACTTCAAGAACCGAGAGATTGGCGCTGTAGCTGCGTTGAGCTTCGCGCATATCCATCACTTCAATGGTTGAATTCACATTCGGTATCTTCACATAACCCTGCGCATTCGCGGCTGGGTGGGTTGGGTCATGCCGTGTCGGGAATTCGCCCTTGGCGGTGCCAACCCGGGCAACCCGAATGGTATTGGCGCCCATGGCCCGATCAAAGCGATTGGCGAAGGTCACGGTCTTGCGGCGGAAGGGATCGCCGCCCGCCACTTCCGATGTCGTGTCGCGATTGGCCAGGTTTTCCGCCACCACCCGCAGCCGAGAGGTCTGCACATCCATCCCAGCCGCTGCGATACGAATTGCGCGATCAAGTTCCATGGCTCAGCGCCTTTCTTAAGCCTGGTTCCGCCCAAGGGCGGTCATGAACATGGCGATATAGCGCCGACGCACCGAAAGCGCGGTGGCATGGGCCGAATCGGTATCAGCAATACGGAGCGCTTCGCGTTCCAGGGACACGGCATTGCCGCTTGGGTCACGATTGGCCGAGATACGTTCCTTCAGGGTCCGGCCATCCTGATGCCGCGTGCCTTGCAAATGATTGGCATTGGTCGCCACCATTGGCCGTTCCTTGAGCTTGCCAGACAGCACCTTGGCAAAGGGCTGCATATCGGAAGGCCGGTAATTCGGCGTATCCGCATTGGCGATATTCTGCGCCAGCACGCGCTGACGCGCTTCCGCCCAGCGCAGCCGCTGTTCGGCAAGGGCAATCGGTCCGGTCTTGGTCGGGTCCATAGTCCCATCCTTGCACGTTACGGGCCAAAATGCGTTAAAACGCGACGCGTTACAACAATTTCTAATGGTTTTTTTGCCAGAAACCTGTTGGATGACCCTGTGAACACGTATCCCGAGGATATTCCAGGCGCCGCGGCCAGCCAGCATGGCTTGGCGGTATTGGCTGCCATCAAGGCGATGGGGGAAAGCCTGACCCAGGCAGAGGCAAGTCTTGCCGAGGGTTATGCGCTCGATCTTGCCGGGTTGGATGGCGAAATCGCCCGGCTTTGCGCCGCGGCGCAGGAAGCGCCACCGGCCATGGCGCCGACGCTGCGCCGCGGACTTGAAGCCTTGCTCGGCCAGGTGGAAAGGCTACATGCGGCCCTGCCCAAGCCAGTAAGCCAGGGGAGGCGACCATGACCCTCAGTCTTGCCAATTGGCTCACCGCCGGCATTGCGCTGCTTTTCGTCTTGGGGCTGATCCTGCTTCTGGCGCGCCTGCTGCGCGCCACGGGCCTGGCGCCGCAAACCAGCGGCCAGCGGCTGAAATTACAGGAAGTGCTGGCGCTGGATGCGCGTCGGCGCGTGGTCATTCTGCGCTGCGATGGGCGCGACGTGCTTTTAATGACCGGTGGGCCGCAGGATCTCTGCCTCGGCTGGCTGCCGCCCAGGAATGAGGAACCGCCCAAATCATGATGCGCAAAACCAATTTTTGGGTTCTTGCTGCCCTCGCGGTGCTGGCGCTGCCCGCCGGTGTCGCGCTGGCGCAGAGCGTTTCGATTGATCTGGGCCAGACCGGCCAGCCCGGTGCGACAGCGCGGCTGGTGCAATTGACCGCGCTGATCGGGTTGCTGTCACTCGCCCCTTCCTTGCTGGTGATGGCGACCGCCTTTGCGCGCATTGTGATTGTGCTGTCCCTGCTGCGGACCGCGATTGGCGCGCCGGGCATTCCACCCAATCCGGTGCTGATTGGGCTTGCATTGTTTCTCACATTCTTCGTGATGCAGCCGGTGTTTGAGGCGTCCTGGACCCAGGGCATTGTGCCGATGACCGAAGGGCGGATTTCCGAATTGGACGGGATGGCGGCAGCGGCGCAGCCCTTCCGGCTGTTCATGGTGGCGAATATCCGCGAAGATGATCTGATCCTTTTCATGGATCTGGGCGACATTCAGGCCGTTGCGGACCCAGCACAAACGCCCTGGCGCGCCCTGATCCCGGCCTTCATTGTGGGCGAATTGAAGCGCGCCTTTGAAATCGGCTTCCTGCTTTTCCTGCCCTTCCTGGTCATTGATATGGTGATCGCGAGTTTGCTGATGTCGCTTGGCATGATGATGCTGCCGCCATCGGTCGTGGCGCTGCCCTTCAAGCTGATTTTTTTCGTGCTGGTGGATGGCTGGCGCCTGGTCTCGGGCAGCCTGGTGCAGGGCTTCAATTTGAATTGAAGCATTTTTATTTGGTGATGCGGATCGTGCCGATCCGCCCTTGGTGCGCGCCCCCTTAACATTCGTTCACCCGACGCGCACCAATCCTTTGACTGGTCGCATTTTCCGAGCCGCCAAGTGTTCCACTTGGCTTGAAAATGCTCCGCGCGCTTGGCTTCGCCGCATAAGCGGCGTCGCCCATTCGGGCTCTCGCCCGCCTTTGGCGGGCGCAAGCGAGCGATATTCCAGATTAGTGAAGCGCTGTTTCAGCCGCTCGGCAGGTTTTCCGCGATATAGGGCGGCAGGTTGAAGGCGCCGGTGTGAATCTCCGGCGTCCAATAGCGCGTGGTGCCAAGAATACCCGAAGCCTCCGCGCGGCGGCGGATTTCATCAGTGGCAACCGCGCGGCAGGATGCGTCCTTCGCCGCCCAGCCAAGCGTCATGAGGCCACCCACATAGGTCGGCACCGCCGCCACATAGGCCCAGTTATCCGGGAAGGATTTGGCACGGCGGCGCGATGTTTCGTGCAATTCCTCGGCCTGCATGAAGGGCACGCCGCATTGATTGACGATCAAGCCACGCGGGGAGAGGATGCGCGCCGCATTTGCGTAGAATTCATCGGTGAACAGAACTTCACCGACGCCGATCGGGTCCGTGCTGTCCACGATGATCACATCAAAGCTTTCGGCGGGTGCCACGCGCACATAATCAATGCCATCGCCGATGATCACCTCGGCACGCGGATCATTCCAGGCATTGCCGCCAATGGAGGGCAGGAATTCCTTGGAAAGCCGCACCACTTCGCCATCAATTTCCACCATCACGGCCTTTTCCACACCGCGATGCTGCAAGACGCGCTTCAGCACCCCGCCATCGCCGGCGCCGATGATCAGCACGCGCTTGGCTGCGCCATGGGCCAGGATGGGCACATGGGTGATCATTTCCTGATAGACGAATTCATCGCCTTCGGTGATCTGCACCACGCCATCAAGCAGCATGACCCTGCCATGGGTTTCGCTTTCAAAAACAACAATGTCCTGAAAATCGGACTGCACGCGCGCCAATTCGCGCTTCACCCGGAAGCGCTGCCCCCAGGCGGCATAAAGGGTTTCATTGATCCAGCTATCGGTCGCCATGGCGATATCCCCGCATAAGGAAAGGCCGGGTGCTTCCACCCGGCCCCATCAAAACGACAATGCTTACGACTTCAGCCGATCAGGCCGCGCTTATGTTCGGCCAATTGCACACGCTCCGGCAGGAAGCCGCGCTTCAGCGCCGGGATCGCCTTATAGGGATCGCAGTCGCCGCAGACGAAAATATCGAGCGCGGCGTAATCGCGTTCCGGCCAGGTGTGGATGGACACATGGCTTTCCGCCAGCACCAGCACGCCGGAAACCCCGCCATTGGGCGAGAAATGATGGAAATGCCCATGCAGGATCGTCGCCCCGGTGGCGAGCGCGCCTTCACGCAGCACCGCATCAATGTGGTTCGGGTCGTCCAGATTGGTCGCCCCCCACAAATCCACGATCAGATGCGTCCCGGCGTAGCGCACACCGTTACGCTGAACGAAATAATCCTTCTCGGCATGGGCCGAGACGTCTTCGTCGGTATTCCGGGTGTCGCTCGGCAAATCCGAGACCATCCCCGGTTGGACGAGAGCTTCCATAGCAGGGCTCCTTCCAGCCAGCAGATGACCAGGGTGATCAGGGAATTCTGATCGGGGGTCAACAATTGCGGCATATGGGGCAAGCGGGGCGCAGAGGCAAGGGAAATCTAGGGGGTAGCCTAAGAATTTTCCTGCCAGCCTCCGCAAGGGCCAAAATCTTTATCGCCCCGGCGGTGTGGTTCTTGGCGCAGCCGCTGCCGCGGCTGGTGCAGGTGTATTCAGCCCGCCTAATCTTTCCGGCAGCAGGCGCAATTGGCTGATTTCGCGTTGCAGCCGCGGCAAATCCTGCACACCGCGCAGCGAATCGCCCGTGAGTAGCGTGAAGGCCTCAGCCAGCGGCCCGCCCTGCATCCTGGTGGCGTAGTTTTCGCGAAGTTGCGCAAGCGTTTCGGTATCATTGCCCATGGCGGCATAAGCCGCAGCACGCGCCAGATCGCGCCGCATGGTGGCATCCAGGGGCGCCGGCGCCGCCGGCACCTTGGCATCAATATGGTTCATCATGGCCGAGGCAGCACCCCGCCAATCCTGCGCCGCCGCACGCACATCCGCGAGCGCTTCCGCGCCATCATCGCCCAATTCGGACAGCAGCCCCTCGGCGACGCGGCGATTACCGGCGCGGGCCAAGGCGCGCCCACGGAGAATGGCGCGTTCGACTTCCTGGCCATTGCCCTCGATCCCTGCATCAAGCGCGGCCAGAGTGCCCTGCGCATCGCCCTCGGCGAGGCGTATGGCTGCGAGTTTGGTGCTGACTGGCCGACGCGTTGCGGGGTCGGTCAGCCTGGCCAAGGCATCGCGCAGCACGGCCGAAGCTCGGTCTGCCAAGTCAAGCGCTGCAAGCCGATCGGCCAGGATCAGCACGGAACGGCTACCGGTCTCATCTTCGGGCAGGAATTCCGGATGCGCATCATAAAAGGCCGCAGCATTCAAGGGCGGCGCGCTTTGTAAGGCGTTGGCAAAAGCGGCACGCAAATGTGGGCGCAGATCAGCCTCACGCTCCGGGAAGAAGCGCTGGGTTTCCTGCAGTAATTCAAAGGCAGCGCGGCCATTGCCGGCTTCGCGCTGCAATTCGGCCAGGCGAATACGCGCGCTCACCTCATCGGCATCGCCGCGCCAGGCAAAAAGCGCCGCTTCCAATTCGGCAATGGCGCCGGCCACATCAAGCTGACCCATGGCCAGGCGCAGTTCCACGCTGCGTCGGATGGCGCGAGCACGGCGCAGCCGATCTCGCCCCTGGATGGCTTGACGATAGGAAGCCAGAGCATCGTCAACCCGGCCATCGGCTTCGGCGATCATGCCGCGGGCAAGATGAAGGCTTGAATGATCAGGATCGGCATCCGCGAGGCGATTGGCAGCGGTTAGTTCTCCCGCGGCGGCAAGACTTTCCATGGCGATGGGGAATAGGCGCTGCGCCAAAGGGCGGGGGTAGGACATGAGAATAGGCAGGCTGGCCGCAATGGCGGGTCCGGCCACGGCATGATCACCCCGGGCCGCGGCCAGAAAACCGCGCCAAAGCGTGGTTTCATCACTTGCCGGGAGTTGCGGGTTTTCAAGCTGCCGCGCCTCACTATCTCGGCCTGCCAATAGGGCGGCTGCGGCCTGCACCATCACAAGCCTAGCGTCGGCACCAGCGCGCGGGTCTTCCTGCAATGCCAGCGTCGCCATAGCCTGGGCTTCCTGCGGCATGCCCATGGCGAGCAGTGCTTCCGCCGCATGGCGCCGCGCTTCCGAGCGGCCGAGCGGCCCGGCGGACGCGATATTGGCCGAGGCGGTGCGAAGCCGTTCCAACAGCGTAGCAGAGGTCGCCGAAGGTAGGTCCATGATGCGGCTCAGGGTTGCGGCCTCGGCCAAAGGTTCCCGCCCAGCATCCGCGCCAAGCCTGAGGGAATCCATGCCTGAAGCTTGAAGAATAAAGCGGTCATTCAGGGCACGCAGTTGGATATTGTCGCCCCGCGGCAGGACCGCGACCCCCAGCATGGCCGGCAGCAATTGGAATTCCGGCTGGCGCCGACCAATGGCAACCGCCTGCCCTGCTTCCCGAAGCGTGCCCACCAAAAGCGGGCTGCCGGTTTCGGGATCAAGGACTGTCACGCTCCGCCCAGGCCGTGCCGCGCGCAAAACCAGACGGGTAGGCGGACCCTGGTCCAATTCTGGCGTCATGGCCGTCAGCGCACGGTTGGCGTCCACCGCATCGCGGAAGGCTTCCATCACCCAGGCATTGCCTTCACGCCGCGGGCGCAGCGTGCCGGGCTGCGCAAGGCGCATTTGCAAAATGGTGGCATCGCCGGTCTGGCGTGTTTCCATGTTGCGGAAGATGGCGCTGCCCTGAAGCTGCGAAAGGTCAAGCGCCTCGGGCCGGTCAAAAACCGCAATCACCCAGTCGCCATGGCGGAAGATGGCAGCCGAGGTTTCCGCCCCAAGATCAAGTGAAATGGCCCGGCCTTCGGCCAATAGCCCAACCGGGGTGGTGCGCCGGGGCGGCACCACGACCAATGGGCGCGCGGCTGGGGTGGGCTGCGCTTGAGCGGGTGCAGGGGCCAGAGGCGCAGCGGGTGGAACAGCCGTAACCGCTGGTGTCACGGGGGCTGGCGCCGAAGCAACCGGCGGTGTCGCGGCGGCATTTGGCCCAGGGCCGGGACGCGAAACATCCGCCGCGGAAGGGGCCGGGGCGGATGCGATTGCAGCCTGGCTTGTAGGGGGCGCGGCCTCTCGTGGGGGCGGCGCTGTGGGCGGAGGTCGCGCGACTGGTGACGCGGGCGGCGTCGCAGCTGGGCGCGGCGCTGCGGCGGGCTGGGTTGCGCCCGACACTGCGGGCGGGGCGGTTACGGCTGGCGCCGTGGGTGAGGCAGCCGCGCGGGGGGGTGCCGCGGCTGGCGGCGAAGCGGCACCAGCTTGGGGCGTGGCTTCGCGGGCCTCAGCCCCATCCAGCACATCAATCACCACGCGATTGCCAAGCCGATAATGGCGAAACCGTGTGCCCGGTGGGGCTTGCAGCATGATGCCGCCATCAATCGCGGACAGGCTTTCCACATTCTTGGGCAGGCGCAACGCGCCGGTCAGATCATAGCGCGCCGGCGCATCAAAGCGGAGGGTCAGGCGATTACCAGCTTCCTCCGCCCGATAGGTCACCGGTTCGGGCCAATCCATCACCACCCGGCCATAGGTAGGGTGGTTGCCAACCCGAAAACCAACGGTGGGTGCCTGCTGGGCCATGGCCGGAACGCCCAAGGCGAACCAGATCATCAGCAAGGCACCCACAAGACGCATCAATCGAAGCTCGCCAAAAGCCGGTCAATCTCACTCTGCGAGACACCGGATCCCGGAAGCTGCGGGCCATTGGCCAGCTTCTGGCCTTCGGTGCGCTTGTCATCCTGCGCTACGGCAATGGGCGCCGCCACAGGCGCGGCTTCCGGCCCAGGCATGCCGCTAGCCGCGGTAACCACCGAGGCAATCCTGCCTTCAATCGCCTTGAGCGCTGTCACAACCTTGCCGATTCGCTGACCCGTGATGTCCTGGAAAGAACAGGCTTCGTATATCCGAGTGACAGCACCTTGCAACTTGTCGGCGGCATCGCCCGATATCTCGGATTGAAGCTGCTCAAGCGTTTCGCAGCAATCCAGGATTTCGTTGGTGGCATGCGCGGTGTGATCCACAATTGCATCAAGCTCGTCCGTGGCGGAAGGGATATGCGCATCGCGGATATCTTCCACTTTCAGGGCGGCGATTTCGGCCTTGGCACGCGCAATTGTGCGCCCAAGACCTTCAAGCTCGGCCAGCAGGGCGGATTCCTTGGCGGTCAGATCGCCGGCCATGCTGGTCAGCACAGCACGGACCGTTGCCTCGATCCGGTCCCCTTCCGGCCCTTGGGGGGTTCCATCAGGCATGGACCAGCACCTTTTCAATCTTTTCGCGCAGCGTTTCCGCGTTGAAGGGTTTCACGATGTAATTGGAAACGCCCGCCTGCTTGGCGGCCACCACGTTTTCGGTCTTGCTTTCGGCGGTTATCATGATGAAGGGCATGTTCTTCAGCCGCTGATCAGCCCGCACTTCCTTGAGCAGGTCAAGCCCGGTCATGGGCGCCATGTTCCAATCACTGATCACGAGCCCGAAATTGCCCGCGCGCAGCTTGGCCAAGGCTTCCTGCCCATCCACAGCTTCATCAACATTGTTGAATTCAAGCTGCTTCAGAAGGTTGCGGATGATGCGCAGCATCGTCCTGTAATCGTCCACAATCAGGACATTGATGTTCTTATCCATGGTTCTCCACCGTTTGCCGACCGGATGATTCGGCCTACTCGCTTCCCGGCCGATTGGCCCGGTGTCTCGCCAATTCGGCGGTGAG
>JBIKXA010000184.1:0-6987 GCA_044356015.1 Roseomonas sp. | reverse complement strand
CGCTGAAAGGCCCAAGCCTGATTGACGTTACCGTTGATCCCGCCGGCTATGCCGCGCAGCTTCAAGCCATGCGCGGCTGAAGGAGACCACACCATGTCCAGCTTTTCCGCCCTCAGGCTTGGCACCGCCTGGCAGCGCATTGCCGGGCTGATGGACGAAACAGCGCAGAGTTTTGTCCGTACCTCCTTCTCCTCCGTCGTGCGTGACAATTGGGATATGGCGATTGGCCTGATGGACAGTGCCGGGCGGCAATTCGCGCAATCCTCGCGTTCGGTGCCGTCCTTCGTCGGCACCATGCCGCGCACCTTGGCAATCATGCTCCAACGCTACCCGGTGGAGCGGCTTTCGCCTGGCGATGTGCTGATTTCCAATGATGGCTATTACGGCACCGGCCATCTGAATGATATTACGATGATAAAACCCATCTTCGCCAAGGGCCGCGTGATTTCCTGGCTGGGTAGCACCTTTCATTCCACCGATATCGGCGGCGCGCCTTCCGTTGAGGCGCGCGATTCCTGGGAAGAAGGCCTCACCATTCCCATCACGCGCATCCTGAAGGGCGGCGTGGAGAATGAGGATGTGATCGCCTTCATGGAAGCAAATCTACGCCAGCCGGATGAAACGCTTGGCGATATCCGCGCGCAATTCGCGGCCTATGAACAGGCGGAAAAGCGCCTGGCGCGCATCATGACCGAAGAAGGCATTGATGATCTGGATGCGCTGGCCGGCGAAATCTTCACCCGATCCGAACGCGCGATGCGTGATGCGATTGCCGCAGCACCAGATGGCGTGGTGGAAGATGAAGTCACCGCCGATGGTTTTGAACACCCGGTCACCATTCGCCTGAAACTCACCATCAAGGGCAGCGATCTGATCCTGGATTTCACCGGCACGGATGGGCAGATTGCGCGCCCGGTGAATGCGCCGCTGAATTTCACGCGCGCCTATTCCAATTACGCGGTGAAATGCGCCTTTGATCCAGCGACACCCAATAATGATGGGTCCTTCCGCCCCATTACCTTCATCGCGCCAGAAGGTTCCATCGTGAATCCGCGCCGCCCGGCGCCGGTTTGGGGACGGCACCTGACGGGCCATTATTTGCCGATGTTGGTGTTGGCGGCACTCGCGAAACTCATCCCCGATCGGGTGATCGCCGAAAGCGGCAGCCCGCTCTGGAATGTCTATTTCACCGGCGAAAATGCCGAAGGCCGCCGCTATGTGCGCATGTTCTTCATGAATGGCGGTCATGGCGCCGCGCCGCAGCATGATGGCCCGGCCTGTCTTTCCTTTCCATCGAACGTGGCAACACAGGCAGTGGAGCAATTCGAAAACGCCGTGCCGATGCTGATGACGGAAAAGGAACTGATCCCCAATTCCGGCGGCGCGGGGCGTACACGCGGCGGGCTGTCTCAGCGTCTTTCCTTTGAAGTGGTCGGCGAGAAACCAGTGACGGCCACTTATCGCCATGAACGCGTACAACACCCGCCGCGCGGCGTGCTGGGCGGCGAAGCCGGGCGCGGCGGGCGCGATCTGGTGAATGGCAAGCCTGTCGCCGCCAAGGCGCGCATCGTGCTGCAAACAGGCGATGTCATTACCTATGAAACGCCCGGCGGCGGCGGCATGGGGCCCGCGGCGGAACGCGACCCCGCCGCCATCGCGCGCGATATCAAGGAAGGCTATGTCACGCCATGAAATCGGCCCCCTGGCGCATTGGTGTTGATATTGGCGGCACCTTCACGGATTTGGTGATGCTCGATTCCCGTGATGGGCGCATCTTCAATGGCAAAATCCTCACCACGCCGCATGCGCCGGAAGAAGCGGTGCTGGAAGGTGTACGCGATCTGCTTTCGCGTACCGGCGCGCGGGCGGATGAGGTGCGCCACGTGATCCACGGCACCACGCTGGTCGCCAATGCGCTGATTGAAAGGCGCGGTGTGCCGACGGGTCTCATCACCACCAAGGGTTTCCGCGATATCCTGGAAATCGGCACCGAACTCCGCCACGATACCTATGATCTGTTCATGCGTGTGCCCGAACCGCTCGTGCCGCGCCATCGCCGCCTTGGTGTTGCGGAACGCTTGCTGCCGGATGGTTCAGTGCGTGAAGCGCTTGATGAAGCTGGCGCGCGCGAAGCGGTGCGCGCTTTGCGCGAAGCTGGCGCAAAGGCGGTTGCGGTTTGTTTCCTGCATGCCTTCCGCAACCCCGCGCATGAAGCGCGGATGCGCGAGATTCTGGCAGAGGAAGCGCCCGAACTCACAGTCTGTCTTTCATCCGAAGTCGTCCCGGAGATCGGCGAATATGAACGCGCCTCCACCACCGTCTGCAACGCCTATGTGCAGCCAGTCTTTGAACGCTATCTGCGTCGCCTGAGTGATGGCCTGCGCGGCTTCGGCCTGACCGGCCCGCTTTTCCTGATGCTGTCTGATGGCGGCACGGTTGCAGAAGAAACCGCCGCGCGTCACCCCATCCGCCTGGTGCAATCCGGCCCGGCGGGTGGTGTGGAAGCCACTGGCATCTACGGCGCCGCTGCCGGGGCGCGCGAGATTCTTTGCTTCGATATGGGCGGCACCACCGCCAAGGCCGCGCTGATTGATGATGGCGAAGCGCAGCGCAGCCTGGATTTTGAAGTCGCGCGCGTGGATCGCTTCCGCAAGGGCAGCGGATTGCCGCTCAAGGTGCCGGTCATTGATATGATCGAAATCGGTGCGGGTGGAGGTTCCATCGCGCGGGTTGATCAACTCGGCCTGGTGCGCGTCGGCCCGGAAAGTGCCAGTTCCGATCCCGGCCCTGCTTGCTACAGCCTTGGCGGCGCGCGGCCCACCGTGACGGATGCGGATTTGGTGCTGGGTTATCTGGGCGCTGAAAGCTTCCTTGGCGGTGCGATGAAGCTGAATGTCGCGGCGGCGGAAGCGGCGCTCGCCGAACATATCGGCAAGCCACTCGGCCTTTCCGTGCCGGAAGCGGCATGGGCCATTCATGAAACCGTCAATGGCAATATGGCGCAGGCGGCCGCGATCCATGCGTTGGAAAAGGCCAAGCGCATTGATGCCTATGCCATGGTGCCAATCGGCGGCGCGGGGCCTGTGCATGCCTGCCATATAGGCATGAAACTTGGCCTGAAGCGCATCATCGTCCCACTCGGCGCGGGTGTTGCTTCCGCTTTCGGTTTCCTCGCCGCGCCGATTTCCTTCGCCTTTGTGCAGGGCTGGGTCGCGCCCTTGGCCGGCCTGGATTTCGTGCGATTGCAGGAAATGATTGGCGCCATGACAGCCCAAGGCAAGGCCATGGCAGCCGCAGCAGGTGTTGCGCCGGAAGCCGCGCGCGCGCGTATTCTTGGCGCCATGCGCTATGCCGGACAGGGGTTTCAGGTGGAAGCGGAAATCCCCGCCGAGGCGATCACGCAAGGCGATGCCGCAACGCTACGCGCCAAATTCGAAGCCGCCTATCTGGCACTATACGGGCGCACGGAACCAGCGCTGCCGGTGGAATGCGTATCCTGGCAGGTGATTGTCGCCGGCCCGCGCCCGGTGGTGGACCTCACGCAGCAAAGCGCCGCTGCGGAGGGCGCCTTGCATCGCGGCATGCGCCGCGCCTGGTTCAACGGCGCTTTCGTTGAAACGCCGGTGCTGAACCGGCTGGCGCTGCATCCGGGTGAAAGCGTGCAAGGCCCGGCGCTGATCGAAGAACGCGAATGCACGCTGGTATTGCCACCAGGTGCAACCGCGCGCTGCGATGCCGCGCTTAATCTGGATGTGACGCTGCCGGTTTGATCCGAATTATTGTCGCGGCAGCGGCAGGATCAGATTGGTCACGTCGCAAAGATTGACGCGGCGGCGTTCATCCGCCTGGCCATTCTCATAAACGAAGCGCACATCATAAAGGCAGGGGCCTTCCGGCAGGCGGATGGCGAAATGCCGCCCCGGCTGCACCGTATCATTGCCCAACCGATCCGGCCCCCATTCCTGTTCGGAGGAAAGCGAAACATAGGCTTCCATCACCACCGCGCGGGATTGATTGACCAGATTGAAGGAAGGATTGCCGGTGGGGCCAGAAGGCGCACCGCGCTGCGGCGGCGCCGGCTGCGGGCGCGGTTGCGCTTGCTGCCCTTGGGCCGTTTGCCTGCCTTCAAACACCACTTCCGTCACGGCACATAGGTTGATGTTGCGCTTATCCTCAGATGGCCCACCCGCACGTTCATAGACAACGCGCAAATCCCAGAAGCATGGCCCTTGCGGCAGGCGTAGCGTGAAGGTCCGCCCATTGGGCAGTGCCTTGTCACCAAGCCGATCCCGCCCCCAATCCTGATCGGTTGCGAGTGATGCATAAACCTCAAAAATCAATCGTCCTGAACGATTGACCAGGTTGAAGGAAGGATCCCCCTGCTGCGCCAGTGCTGGCGCGGCAGATAAGCCAAAAAGGCAGAGCGCCAAGGCACCCAGAAAACGACGGAACAGCATTGGCATTCTCCTCACGCGGCGATACGGCCATAGTCTAGAATCCTGTCTGAAAACTCGCTAGTTCCGGCTTCACGACAGCGGTTTGTACCCCCGGTCTTCTGGCGTAGCTGGGACGGGTGGCGCCACGCACCATCAAGCATCCAGACTCTCGTGATGAATGAGGGACGCCAGGGGGTAGGTCGGCTGCTGGAGCACGTTGCGTTCACCTGAGTTCACGCAACCCACTCTGCGTCGTTGTTTTTCGAGCATCTTCACGCGTTCAGACTTTTCCATCTGAACGCGATCTGCTCAAGAGCGTTTGTTGCTCGCGTTTTCCGAACAGCCAAATCATGCCACTTGGCTTGAAAATGCTCAGTGTGCGGCAAAAATTGCGCAGGGCGCGCGGCGCAGCAAGTGCTTGGTCGCGGAACCGGTAAATAGCGCGCGCAGCCCGGTATGTTCATAGGCACCCATCACCAGCATGCCCGCCGGCATGGCGGCGGCTTCCGCCAAAAGCGCTTCCACCGGATGCGTGCCAATCACGGGCAGCGCCTTCGCCGCCACATCATGGCGCTGCAAAAAACCTGCCGCTGTAACCGCCAGGGCTGAGGCTTCCGCTTCATCATCCGCGACACTCAACACGGTAGCGCCACAGCGCCCAAGCCCGAGCAGCGCGAAAAGCTGCACGGCGCGCATGGCGCCTGGTGAGCCATCATAAGCCACCAGCGCGCCATTGGCGGGATCAAAGCGCGCACCTGGCGGAATTACGAGTAAAGGGCGCGTGCGGTCATGCAGCAGGGCTTCAATGGTGGGGGAAAGGCCATCATCCGCCTCCTCTCGCCCCAGGGTCGAATCGCGGCCCACCACCAGCATGTCATGCCCGCCAGCGGCAGCGAGCAAGGCCTCGGTTGGGGAGGCTTCCAAGGTCTCCACAGTGAAGGGCACGCCATCAGCGGCTTGACGCAGCCTGGCCACTGCCTCCGCGGCTTCGGCCTCAGCCTTACGGAGCAAGGCAGCGTCGCGCCGTTCCTTGAAGGCGGCGGCGCCGGGGGGCACGGCCTCATGCGCACCGGTCAGGCCGGGGCGATCCATCAGGACCGCCGCAGTCAGCGCCGCACCGGTATGGCGTGCCAGTGCCAGGGCGTAATCGCGTGCGGCGATGGCGCCTTCCGTATCATCCAAGGCCAGAAGAATGCTGCGCAACATGGCTTATGCTCCCTCACGCAAGGCCGGCGGAAAGAACCTGCCGGAAGATCGGCACCGCCGCTGCCAGATCGGCCAAGGCCACGCATTCACGCGGCGTATGGGCGGTGGCGATAGTGCCTGGCCCCAAAATCACACAGGGCGCGATATCCTGCAATTCGCTGGCATCGGTGCCGTAAGGCGCGGTGGCAGCGGGCTGGCCGGTGATATCCACCGCCAGCCGGATCAGCGGGTGATCCAGGGCCAATTCAGGCGGTGTGCCTTCGCGCCTTTCGGTCAACTCCACCCCGGCGCGCTCAGCCGCTGCCTGCACCGCGGCTTCAATGCCACTCACGTCTATGCGTCGGCTGCGGCGGAATTTTATGCGTATTGTTGCCTGCGCCACCGTCACATTCACCGCCGTGCCGTGATTATCAATCACCAGATTGAAATCGGAAAAAGGCGGGTCGTAAGCCGCATCATGATAGGCAGGATCGAAGCGCAGCTTTTCGTAGATGGCTTTCATTTCTGCCATGAAGGGGATCAGCGCCCAATTCGCATTCAGCCCTTTGCCGGTGGAAGAATGCGCCTGCTCACCACGCGCGATGGCGGTGTATTCGATATGGCTGCGATGCCCGCGCACCGGGGTGAGCGCCGTTGGTTCTGCCACCACAATTCCCTGCAAGCCAAGCGATGCCGCTAGCTTCGATTGCGCGGCGATGATGCGCGCGCCCTGCTTGCTGGTTTCCTCATCCGCCGTCAGCAGTAGCGTTGCCGGCACATGGGCGGGCAGGCCGCGCGCGGCGATGATGCAGGCTGCAACCGGCCCCTTCATATCCACACTGCCCAGGCCATGCAGCACGCCGTCTGCGATGCGCGGCGTCCAGGGGGGATCGGTCCAGCTGGTTTCCGGCACCGTATCCATATGGCCGGACAGCGCATAACCGCCGCGCGGGCCGCGATGCGCGACAAGGGCGCGCTTCGCCACCCCTTGCGGGTCTGTGTAGTCCAGGCGTTCGACCTCAAAACCCGCCAATTCGGCTTCGATCCTAGCCGCCAAGGGCAGGTTGGAGGCGGAGGAGCGGCTATCAATCGCCACCAGATCGGCGGCCAGGCGGGTTACGGCTTCGGCGTCATTGCTCATGCCCCCAGCATCCCTTGCGGCGCGGCCCAGGGCAAGCGAGGTAGCGTCTGATCGGCGGAGGCGGCATCGCCGGAGCCGTGAATCAGCCGCTCAAAACAAGCGTCTGATCGGCGGAGGCGGCATCGCCGGAGCCGTGAATCAGCCGCTCAAAACAAGCGTCTGATCGGCGGAGGCGGCATCGCCGGAGCCGTGAATCAGCCGCTCAAAACAAGCGTCTGATCGGCG
>JBIKXA010000224.1:0-5185 GCA_044356015.1 Roseomonas sp. | reverse complement strand
GAGGCGGCATCGCCGGAGCCGTGAATCAGCCGCTCAAGTCAGGGGCATGGCATGATCCGTCGAAACGGATCATGTTATGCTCATGACCGACATTACCTATCTGGACCCCCGCAGCGGGGCCACCTATCCGCTTGCCACGCCGCGCTGGTGTGGCGACGGCCAAGCCCCCCTGATGCTGACGCCGCTGCCCGGCATCACGCGCGCGGCGATCCGGGCCGAGGATCGTTCGCTGTGGCGCTATGGCGCTGCGCTGCCCTTCCTGCCGGATGACCCGATCACCATGGGTGAGGGCTGCACGCCCCTGGTGCCGCGCGTGATTGCCGGTGCATCGGCCTTGCTGAAATGCGAATGGTTCATGCCGACAGGCTCCTTCAAGGATCGCGGTGCATCGGTGATGCTTTCCCTGCTGCGCGCCCAGGGTGTGACGCATGTGCTGGAAGATTCATCGGGCAATGGCGGCGCGGCAGTCGCGGCCTATGCCGCGGCGGGCGGGATGCGTGCGAAAATCCTGGTGCCGGCGTCAACCTCCCCTGCCAAAACCGTGCAATCTCGTGCCTCGGGTGCCGAGATTGAATTGGTGCCAGGAAGCCGGCAGGATTGCGCGGATGAGGCGTTGCGCCAAGCGGCTGATGTTTTCTACGCCAGCCATAATTGGCACCCGTTCTTCCTGCATGGCACGAAGACGCTGGCCTATGAATTATGGGAGGATTTGGGTTTTGTTGCACCCGATAATGTGATTGTGCCCTGCGGTGCGGGGTCCAATGTGCTGGGTTGCGGCATTGGTTTTGCCGAATTGCAGCGCGCGGGGGAAATCAAGAAGCTGCCACGCATCTTTGCCGCGCAGCCGGAAAATTGCGCGCCGATTGCGCGCGCCTTCCTGAAACAGCCCGCCGTGGCCGCCGTGCCGACCATTGCGGAAGGCACCGCGATTGCGCAGCCCATCCGCACACCGGAAGTCATGGCCGTGCTGCAAGAAAGCCAAGGTGGCGCGGTGATGTTGACCGAATCCGAGATTGGCGCCGCCACCTTGGAATTGGCGCGTACCGGCATTTACGTGGAGCCCACCTGCGCGCAAGCCGCGGCAGCATTCACGAAATTGCTGGAAGCCGGCACCATCCGCGCCGATGAAACCACCGTGGTGGTACTGACCGGCACAGGCTTGAAATCCACCCCGCGCATCGCAGAACTATTGGGGGTTGCCATCTGATGGCTGGGCCGCGCATTGCCCTTCTGGGTTTTTCCATTGAATGCAACCGTTTTGCGCCGCCCGCGACATTGCGGGATTTTGAAACGCGCTGCCTGATTGCCGGGGATACCATTGTGTCCGATGCGCGTTCCGCCGCGCCTGCGGCACTTGGTGAAATGCCGGGCTTTGTCACCGCCATGGATGCCAGCGGCGCCTGGGAACCCTGCCCCATCCTGCTCGCCATGGCGGAACCCAATGGCCCGGTGGAACAAAGCGTTTTCGATGGCTTCATGCACCAATGGCGCCAAGGCCTGACCGCGCTGAAAGGGCGCGTGGATGGCGTTTATTGCGTGCTGCATGGCGCGGGGCTCGCCACCGCTGATCTTGACCCGGAAGGCAGTTTGCAAGCGCTGATCCGCGAGATTCTCGGCGA
Organism: Roseomonas sp.; assembly: GCA_044356015.1. GTDB lineage: Bacteria > Pseudomonadota > Alphaproteobacteria > Acetobacterales > Acetobacteraceae > Neoroseomonas. The sequence continues at coordinate 3,566 of JBIKXA010000224.1, read as the reverse complement.
TGTGCCGCTGGTTTGTTCTTACGATCTGCACGGCAATGTTTCGGATCGTATGGTGGCACTGACCGATGCTTTTGTTGGCTATCGCACCAATCCGCATCTGGATATGCGCGAACGCGGCGCGGAAAGTGCCGCTTTGATGCGCCGCCTTCTGGCGGGTGAGCGTTTCCATCGCGCCTTCCACCGCTTGCCGATTGTTGCCCCCACCGTTTCCATGCTGACCGCGCAAGGGCCTTATGCCGAGGTGATCAACCTCGGCCAGGAATGGGCAGCAGCTGATAAGCGCATCGCCAATGTCTCCATCATGGGTGGCTTCGCCTATGGCGACACACCCTTCAACGGCATGGCGGTGATCATCACCGCGACAGACCAGGCAGCAGCGGAAGCGCTGGCGGATCGGCTGGCGGCGGCCATCTGGGAAAGGCGCGGGCGTTTCATCGCCAATCTGACGGCGCTTGAAGACGCGACGCAAAAGGCGCTGCATAGCCCGGTGCCACTCGCGTTCGCTGATGTCGCCGATAATCCCGGCGGCGGCGGGCGCGGGAATACCATGTGGATACTGGAAGCCTTCCACCGCGCCGGCGTGCAGAATTGTCTGGTGGGCGTGATCCATGATCCCGCCTTGGCGGCGGAAGCGCATAAGCTTGGCAAGGGTGCCCGCTTCACCGCGCACTTCAACCGCGATATCGCCGCCGATGATCCCTTCAGCAAGCCCTTCAGCGCGGCAGCGGAAGTGGTGGCGCTTTCCGATGGCCGTGTGACGGGGCGGCGCGGGATTTTCGCCGGCACAGCCATGACGCTTGGCGCCACGGCGGCCTTGCAGATCGGTGGCATGACGGTGGTGGTGATTTCCATTCGCACGCAATGCGCTGATCCCGCCTTCTTCGAACATCTCGGCCTTGATGTCGGCAAGGCGCGCGCCGTGGTGGTAAAATCGCGCGGGCATTTCCGCGGTGGCTTCGATGAATTCTTCAAGCATGAGCAGATTGTCGAAGTGGATTGCCCGGGCCTGACCTCCCCCATTCTGACGCGCTTTGATTGGAAGCATATGCCAAGACCTGTTCTGCCGATTGATAAGGAAGCGCGCTGGCCATGAAGCTGGATGATCTGCCCACCCCTTGCCTGGTGCTGGAACTCGACATTCTGAAGCGCAATCTGGCGCGCATGGCGGATGCCGTGGCGCGCCATCCGGGCCTGAAACTTCGCCCGCATATGAAAACCGCCAAAAGCCTGGCGGTGGCGGCACTGGCCGCGCCGAATCATGGGCCGATCACGGTCAGCACGGTGGCGGAGGCGCGCTATTTCGCTGGCGGCGGCTATCGGGATCAGATTTACGCCGTTGGCATTACGCCCCAAAAGCTGGATGCGATTGCGGCGATCAATGCGCAAGGCAATGATGTGAAGATCATCACCGATGATCCGCACGTGGCCAGCGCCATCGCCGCCCATCCGGGCATTCTGCCGACACTGATTGAAGTTGATTGCGGCGAGGGCCGCGGCGGTATCGCGCCGGACTCAGAAAAGCTTACGGAAATCGCGCAACATCTGGGCAAAAAATGCGCCGGTATCATGACCCATGCCGGGCATTCCTATGCGGAACGCAGTGAAGACGGCATGCGCAAGGTGGCGGAAGCGGAACGCGCCGGCGCGGTGCTGGCGGCTGAAAGGCTACGCAGCATGGGCATCACGCCGCGCGTTGTCTCGGCGGGATCTTCGCCCACCGCGCTTTATGGTCAATCCATGGCCGGCATCACGGATATCCGCGCCGGCGTCTATATGTTCGGTGATTTGTTCCAAGGGCAGATCGACACGCATGGGATGGAAGACATTGCCGTGACCGTGCTTTCCGCCGTGACCTCCCGCAAGATGGATCGCAATGCAGTGTTGATTGATGCGGGCGGCATTGCGCTTTCCAAGGATCGCAGCACACAAGCCGCGCCGAAGGATCTCGGTTTTGGCGTCATGCTTGATCGCCTCGGCAAATGGCGCTTTGGGGAGGCGATTGTCGCGCGCACCCATCAGGAACATGGCGAAGTGCGCGGCGATGGCCCGCTGCCTTTCGCGGAACTCCCTGTCGGCGCTCTGGTGCGTGTGGCGCCGAACCATACCTGTCTGACCGTCGCCGCGCATGATCGCTACTACGTGGTGGATGGCGGGGATGAGGTGATTGCCGTCTGGGATCGCGTTAATGGCTGGTAGGGCGACTGCCCTGTCATGAAAATTTCACGTGCCTTGAGAATTGATTCCATTATTCTGGAAGCATGGAAACAGAATCCGCCGCCGCGGCCTTCGCCGCCTTGGGCCAGCCCACCCGGCTCGCCCTGATCCAAAACCTGCAAAGCGCAGGGCCTGATGGCCTGCCGGCAGGGGAAATCGCCGAGGCGCTGGGCGTGCCGCCCTCCACGCTTTCCTTCCATTTGCGCGCGCTGGAGGACGCTGGGCTGATCACGCCGCAACGCCAGGGGCGCCAGGTGCTCTACGCCAGTGCGCCGGCGACCTTTGCTGCGCTGGTGGGGTTTCTGGGTGGGGCAACCGCGCCCATCACCGCCCCGGGCCGCGCCATGCGCGTCTTGTTCCTCTGCACGCGCAACTCGGCGCGCTCCATCATGGCGGAAGCCATTCTGAACCGCCTCGGCGGTGGGCGCTTCCGCGCCTATTCCGCCGGGTCGGAACCCTCCCCGGATGGGCCGCTGCCGGAAGTGCTCGCGCAGCTGCAGGCGCTTGGGCATGATGTCGCGCCCTTGCGGTCCAAATCCTGGGAGGAGTTCACCACCCCCGATGCACCACGCTTCGATTTTGTGATTGCCCTTTGTGACACGCTGGAAGGTCAGCGCTGCCCGGATTTTGGCGATACCATCACCAGCGCGGCCTGGCCCTTGCCCGATCCTGCCAAGTTTTCCGGCGGCGGGGCCGAACGCGCTACCTTATTGAATGAGCTTTACGCCGCTTTGCGCCGCCGGCTGGAAATTTTCGCAAGCCTACCCTTCTCCACCCTGGATCGCCTGGCGTTGCAGGCGCGGGTGGAAGCGCTCGGCAATCCCATGGCGGAGGCTCGGGCATGAGGGTCGGTATCAATGGCATGGGTCGCATCGGCCGGCTTGCGCTGCGCGCCGCTTTCGGCGCGGCGGAGCGTGGTGAGGATGATCCGCGCCGCGCGAATCGGCTGGACATTGTGCATGTGAATGAGGTGAAGGGCGGCGTTGCGGCAACAGCGCATTTGCTGGCTTTCGATAGCGTGCAGGGCCGTTGGCGCGCGCCGATCAGTGCCGATGGCGCGGATGCGTTGCGCATTGCTGACAAGCGCATCGGCTTCACCGAACACACAACACCAGCAGCGATCCCCTGGGGTGATTTCGGCGTTGATCTGGTGCTGGAATGCAGCGGCAAATTCCTGACGGAAGCAACGCTCCGCGGCCATCTCGATCGCGGCGCCAAGCGCGTTATTGTCGCGGCACCGGTCAAGGAAGCCTCAGTGCTCAATATCGTGGTCGGCGTGAATGATAAGCTTTATGAACCGGCGCAGCACCCGATTGTCACGGCCGCATCCTGCACCACCAATTGCCTCGCCC
>JBIKXA010000113.1:0-12365 GCA_044356015.1 Roseomonas sp. | reverse complement strand
GCGTAATCCAGATTATTGTCGCGCTTGAATTTCCGCTGCACCGCTTCCTTGAGCCGCCTGGTGCCATCCTGCGGCGGGTATTTGGTATCACCCGCAAGCGCGGCCTGATGCGCCGCTTCAATGGCATGCGGTGGTGAGGGAAAATCCGGCTCCCCGGACGCCAGGCTGATCACCTTGATGCCCTGCGCCGCCAATTCCCGCGCCTTGATCGTCATGATCACGGAAGCGGAGATGGAAACGCGGTTCAATCTTTCGGCAAGGGCGGGCATCGAGAAGCATTCCTATTTGAAGAAAGGGATAGATTACGGTGCTACTGCGGCTTAGCCAAGCGGCGCGGGTCTTTCCAGCAAAAGGTCGAAATCCTGTTCGCCCGTTTTGCCAAAACCTTGCCGCTGCCAGAAGCCCAAGGCGGCGCTTCCCTTCAGCACCTCGATCCTGACGGGCAAACCGGGATATTGCCTCGTCACTTGCGCAAATACCGCCGCACCTAGCCCGCGTCCCTGAAATGCGGGCTGCACGTAGAAGGCATGAATATGCAGATGATCCGTACATGGTTCAGCACCGATGCAGCCGGCGCATTCCCCAGCCACCTCAATCGCCGAAAGCGTGGCGGGCTTGAAAATGGCCCGAAACCTTTCGTGCCGAAGCTCCGGCCTGAAGCGGCCAAGCCGTTCGAGATCCGCGCGCAATACGCGGATGCTCAGAGCCAATAGGGGTTCGAAATCTGCCTCCGAAACGGGGCGCAGGCGGAAATCCGGTCTCACTTCATGCCAGCGCAGAATTTCTGAATGCGCGTGCAGGCTTCGCGCAAAGCTTCATCCGAAGTCGCATAGGAAATGCGGAAATGCCCCGGGCTCAAGAAGGCTGCGCCATGCACGGTGGCCACACCGGTTTCTTCCAGCAGCGCGATGGTGAAATCCTCATCGGTTTCAATCTTCTTCCCGCCCGCCGTGGTCTTGCCAATGCAACCCCGCATGTCCGGAAACACGTAGAACGCGCCTTCCGGCTTATGGCAGCGCAGCCCCGGCGCGGCATTCAGCATATCCACCACCATATTGCGCCGGCGTTCATAGACCTTGCGCATATCCTCGATGCTTTCCTGCGGCCCGGTCAGCGCTTCCACCGCCGCCGCCTGAGACACGGAAGATGTGTTGGAGGTGGACTGGCTTTGCAGCTTGTCCATCGCCTTGATCAAGGAGATCGGCGCGCCGGCAAAACCGATGCGCCAGCCGGTCATCGCATAGGCCTTGGAACACCCATTCATGGTCACCGTGCGGTCTTTCAGGCGCGGTTCCACTTCCAAAACGGTCGCCGGCTTGAAGCCATCATAGGACAGCTTTTCGTAGATATCATCGGTGAAGACCCAAACATGCGGATGGCGCATCAGCACATCCGTCAGCGCCTTCAATTCCGCGGCGTTATAGGCCGCGCCGGTCGGGTTGCAGGGGTTGTTCAGGATCAGCCATTTGGTGCGCGGCGTGATCGCGGCTTCCAACTGCTCACCGGTCATCTTGAAGCCAGAATTCTGGCCGCATTGCACGATCACCGGCGTGCCTTCCGCCAGCGCCACGATATCCGGGTAGGAAACCCAGCACGGCGCGGGGATGATGGCTTCATCACCCGGATTGATGGTGGCGACCAGCGCGTCAAAAATCACCTGCTTGCCGCCGGTCGCGACCAGGATTTCCTCGGGCGTATACTCAATCCCTGAGTCGCGCTTGAACTTGGTGCAGATCGCGCGGCGGAGTTCTACCGTACCGGCGACATCCGTGTATTTCGTCTCACCGCGTTCAATCGCCGCAATCGCCGCGTCCTTCACATTGCGCGGCGTATCGAAATCCGGCTCGCCAGAGGACAGGCCGATGATATCCTTGCCCGCGGCCTTCAGCGCGCGCGCCTTGGCGGTCATGGCAATGGTGAGAGAGGGCGAAATACGATCGAGACGATCAGCGATAAGCTTCATGGGTCAGGGAACCTTTGCGGAAGACGCGGCAAACTAATCCCGCGCCCCCGCTGCATCAACCCGGGGATGCCTAAAAAAGCCGCAGCGGGCGCAGCCCCTTATAGGTAAAGCCCTGATTGGTCAGGCAGCTTGAACGCACAGCCTGCCTCATTGGGGCATTGGCATCGTAAGTGTGGTATTGAGCCGAGCGCCAGCCGGGCTTGCGGACAACCCGGCACTGTTTGATCCCGTTGCTCTTCCAGCAAAATGTCTCACCGGGATCGTAACCCCCTGGTCGAATCATTGTGCTGACCCAATTCGGCCTGATCTGCGCCGCCGCCAAGCGTCCGCAAGCGGCCTGCGCGGCATCCGAATCGGCCTCGGTCGCGCCCGGCTTTTCCCAGCGTTCGGCACAGGCGGCGAGCAGCAGAAAAAGACATAGGGCGATTTTGCGCATAACGACATCATGCTCAGCATGATTGGCAAAGTGATGACGTTTGTGCCTTATTTAAAAAGGAAAAAGCGCTGATAGATCAAGGAAATTACGCTCGGGATTGAGGCATGATGTGCCGGTCAAGCCCTTAGCAAAAAATGGGTAGCGCAGGCGGTAGACGCCTCCATAAGGATCCCGAACGAAGACTGAAAATACAATCCCAAATAGTAAAATGGGATAGCTCTGGCTGGGCGTTAAAAAAGCCTCAGCGGGCGGAGCCCCTTATAGGTAAAGCCCTGCTCCGCCAAACATTTGGCGCGGGCCTCCTGGCGGGCTGGGATATTCACATCCACCCAATCATAGATCGGCGGGCGGAGCCGAGGCGGCCGGCGGGTGCAGCGCGTCACGCCATTGGGGCTGGTCCAGCAATGGGTCTCACCTGGTTCCCAATAGGCGGGCTGGACCTGCATCCAGACCATGGCGGGCTTGATCTGCTCCGCCGCCTGGGCGGTGCAGGCGGCTTGCGCCGCGTCCGAATCGGCTTCCGTCGCGCCGGGCTTTTCCCAGCGCTCAGCGCAGGCGGCCAGCAGCACGGCAAGGGCGAGGGGCAAAACGCGCATGGCGCTTTATAGCGCCAAAGCCAGGGCCGAATCATGGCGGCGCCTCATGCCCTTTGGCGGCCCAATAGCCAAAGCGCCAAGGCCAGCATGCTGCCCACCACCAGCACTACCAGGGCGCCGAGCGCATTCACCTCTGGCGTCAGCCCCAAGCGCAGCATGGAAAACAGCGCAATCGGCAGCGTGGTCCCGGAAGGGCCGGATACGAAGGAGGCAATCACCACATCATCGAGCGAGAGCGTAAAGGCCAGCAACCAGCCCGCCACCAGGGCGGGTGTGATCAAGGGCAGGGTGATGGTGCGGAAGGCGATGAAGGGTGTCGCCCCCAAATCCATCGCGGCTTCTTCCAGGCTGCGCTCGGCCTCCGCCAGGCGGGCCTGCACCACCACCGCGACATAGGCAGCGCCAAAGCCGGCATGGGCCAGCAGGATGGTGAGGGCGCCGCGCCCCGCCGGCCAGCCGATCAGCCCTTCCAGGGCGACGAAAAGCAGCAAAAGCGAGAGCCCGATCACCACTTCCGGCAGCACCAGTGGCGCGCCGATCAGGGCGCCAAACAACGCCCTCCCCCGAAAGGCGCCAAACCGCGCCAGCGCAAAAGCGATCCCGCCGCCCGCCAATACCGCCAGCGTCGCGGCAGCGGCAGCGATGCGAAGCGACAGCCAAACGGCTTCCAGCAGTCTTTCATTGGCGGCCAGCACGCCAAACCAGCGCAGCGAAAACCCGCCCCATTGGAAGGGAATGCGATCCGCGCTGAAGGCAAAGCCCACCAGCAGCAGGATGGGCAGCCACAGGAACAGGAAGCCCGCCAGCATCACCGCGCGCACGAACCCGCCCGGCTTCATGCCCCTGCCCCAAGTCTTTGGAACCAACGGATCGGCAGGATCAGCAGCGCGAGCAAAGTGATCGCCAGTGCTGCCGCCAAAGGCCAATCGCGGTTCTGAAAAAATTCCTGCCATAGCACCCGGCCAATCACCTGCGCCTCGGGCGGGCCGAGCAATTCGGGAATGACGAATTCCCCCGCCGCCGGGATAAAGACCAGCAGAAACCCCGCCGCGGCTGCCGGCAAGGTCAGCGGCAGGGTGACACTGAAGAACACCCGCGCCGGTCGCGCGCCAAGATCAGCCGCCGCTTCCAACAACGCCGGATCAAGCCGGATCAACGCCGTGAAAATCGGCAGCACCGCAAAGGGCAGATAGGCATGCACCATGCCGGCCAGCATGGCACCTTCGGTATAGAGCAAGGCCAAGGGCGCATCCGTGATCCCGAGGCCGCGCAGCAGATGATTGACCAGGCCCTCATCGCGCAACAACCCGATCCAGGCACCGAGACGCAGCAAAAACCCTGTCCAGAAGGGCAGCATCAGCAGTGCGAGCAAAGGCAAGCGCCAGCGCGGCCGCACGCCCGCCATGCCCAGCGCCATGGGATAGGCAATGAGCAGACAAAGCCCCGCCGTGATCGCCGCGAGGCGCAGCGCCGCGAACAGGGCCTCGGCATAATAGAAATCCTCGACCAGCATGGCGAAGGCAGCGAAGCGGAGCCCAAGCGTGAAAGGCGGCACACCATCGGATGGCGTGGCGAAGGCCATCACCACCAGAATCAGCACAGGTGCCGCGACCAGCAGCAGCAGCCAGGTCCATAGGGGCGCAAGCAAAAAGCCGCGCCGCATCAGGCGAAAAGCGGCACCACCGCGCCCGCCCCCCATGCCACACCAACTAAACTGCCCGGCGCCGGCGGTGGCGCGTCATGCACCACGCGCAGCCGCGCCCCGCCGGGCAGATGAATGATCAGCAGCCAATCATCGCCGCGAAACGCCGCATCTTCCAAAACGCCTGTGATACAAGGCGCTTCATCAACGCCCATCAGCCTGATCTGTTCCGCGCGCAAGGCAATCGCAACCGTTTCCGCCGGCAAGGCTGAGGCAACCACGCCGCCCGCTTCAGCACTTTCAAACACGCCATCCCGCATGCGCCCTTCCAGCACATTCGCAGCACCCAGAAAGCGTGCGACAAAGCGTGTCGCGGGCCGCGCATAAACTTCCTGCGGAGGGCCAATTTGCGCCACGCGCCCGGCTTCCAGCACCGCGATGCGATCTGCAAGCGCAAGCGCTTCCTGCTGGTCATGCGTGACCATGACAAAAGCGGCACCTGTCTTTCGTTGCAGGGCGCGCAGTTCAAGTCCAGTGCGTTCGCGCAAGCCCGCATCCAAGGCCGCCATGGGTTCATCCAGCAACAGCAAGCGCGGGCGCATCACCAGGCTCCGCGCCAGCGCCACGCGCTGCTTCTGCCCGCCGGAAAGCTGTTGCGGCTTGCGCGCTTCCAGCCCTGGCAAGCCCACCAGATCAAGCACTGCCGCAATGCGGCTGCGTCGTTCCTCGCCCGCCACGCCGGCGCGCTTCAAGCCATAGGCGATATTCTCGGCCACATTCATATGCGGAAACAGCGCATAGGATTGGAACATCATATTGATCGGTCGCGCCCAGGGCGGCACGGGAAGCATATCCTGGCCATCAAGCGTCAATGTGCCGGCATCCGGCGCCTCAAACCCCGCCAGCACGCGGAGCAACGTTGATTTCCCGGAGCCCGATCCGCCAAGCAGCGCGAAGAACTCGCCAGCATTGATCGTAAGATCAAGCCCGGCCAGCGCCTGTACCGCGCCGAAGCTTTTCTCCAGCGCGTTTGCCTTCAGCACCGGCTCAACGGCCGGCCTTGAAGCGCGACCACAGCCGGCTGCGTGCGCGTTCAATCTCGCGCGGTGGGGTGCCGGCCACAAAACTTGCCGCCAGCATCGCCTCATCCGGATAGACATTGCGGTCTTCGCGCACCGCGACATCCACTGCGGAAAGCGATGCCGGCACTGCATTCGGATAGCGCACGTGATTGGTGATGCCCGCCATCACACCTGGCCTGAGCAGGAAATTGATGAAGTCATGCGCGGCGTCCTTGTTCGGCGCATCGGCGGGGATTGCCAGCATGTCAAACCAAAGCTGCGCACCCTGGCGCGGTGCGACATAGCCAATTTCAACGCCGCGCCCGGCTTCCTTCGCGCGCGCCTGTGCCTGGATGACATCGCCGGAATAGGTGAGCGCCACGCAAGCCTCTCCATTCGCGAGCGCATCCAGAATGGCGCCTGACGGGATAATGGCGCGCACATACCGCCGAATGCCCATCAGCGCCTGTTCAGCCACGCGCAAATCTTCCAGGGAATGTGCATTCGGATCGCGCCCCGCCCAGCGCAGCACGGAAGGCAGCACATCGGTCGCGCTATCCATCACCATAATGCCGCAACGCGCGAGCCGCGCGGCGTTTTCCGGCTTGAACAACACATCAAACCCATCCAGCGCCATGTCAGGTGCTATGGCCCTGATCCGATCCAACCGAAGCCCAAGCCCCACCGTGCCCCACAGATAAATCGCGCCATGGCGATTGCCGGGATCAATCTCCGCCACCCGCGCCATGAGCGTCGGGTCAAGATTGCGCCAATTCGGAATGCGTGCGCGATCAAGCGGCGCAAGCGCCCCGGCACGGAGCAGCCGCGCGAAGCTTGGTTCGCTGGTCGGCACAATCACATCATAGCCCGAACGCCCAGCGGAAAGCTTGCCTTCCAGCGTTTCCAGACTGTCATAGACATCATAGCGCACACGAATGCCGGTCTCCCGCGTGAAGCGCTGCACCGCATAGGGGTCAATGTAATCGGACCAATTATAGACATTCACCAAGCGTTCCTGCGCCACGGCGATGCCGGGCAGCAGCAGGGCAAGAAAGGCAATCAGGCGCAGGATCATCGGCAGGGTTCTCCGCAGGCGATGGCCTTGTTGTAGCGGAAATCGGCGCAATCTTGAGAGACGGAAAATATTTCCCCGATAGTGTATTTTTTCCTTGACATTAGGTTGATATTCCCTTACCTGAATCCCCATCAAGGGCCGAATTGCGCCCGAAGCTCCCTCCCTCTCCCTGAATTTTCACCCCAAGCTTGCCATCAGCCTGGCGTGCGCCTGGCTGCATGGCAGCGTGCAGGAGCGCCCATGCCCTTTATCGCCAACAATCTTTCGGTGCTTAGCGCCGCGAATGGCTTCACGCTGTGGCATTACCGTACCACGGATACCCGCGCCGATACCGAGGTCTCGGGCTATTTCGCCCCGGCCGCTGAGCGGTTGCGCGTCGGTGACATCGTTCTGGTGCAGGCCCGTGATGCCACAACCATGTTACCGATCCGTGCCGGCAATTTGACTGGTGCCGCGCTGGTGCTGGATGCCGCTGGCACGCCGCCAGAAATTCAGCGTTCTGGCTATCTGCCCTTCAGTGTCACCCTGTCGGCGACGGCGGAAGCAAGAGCCATCACGCTTGACCCCATGCCCAATGCCTTTGAACCTGGCGCTTCCGTTCCGGTTGGCGCCACGATCCTGGGCAGCATCACCAATATCACCTTCCAGCTTCGCAACGCGGCTGGAACCGTCATTGCCACACAATCTTCGCCGGTTACCACCGGTCGCGCCACCACCTTGTTTCCAGCGCAGACCTCGGGCGGTGGTTATCGGATCCTGGCGCGCAACACGGCGGATACCAATCATTCCATCCTCTCGGCACCTTTCGCCATCGGCGCTGCGCCGCGCCTGCTCAATGAAGAAGGCGGGGTCATGCTGCTCGAAGATGGTGGGCAATTGCTGCTGTTCTGAACCCTCCCTTTCCCCAAAACCCTGCCCCTGTCCGGCCTCGGCTGAAAAATGCCGATGTGCCTGGCGCCAACCATGAAAAGGTACCCCATGTCAGACACGAAGATCAGCGCGCTTCCGAGCGTAACGAGCACCGTCGATGCGGATATGCTGCCCGTTGTGCAGACAAGCGGTTCGACGCTTGCCACCCGCCGCGCAAGCCTGGCGCAGCTGCGTAGCGGCCTGTTCGTGGAACGCCCTTTCCATGTGCGCGATTACGGCGCCATCGGCAATGGTGTTGCCGATGACGGGCCGGCTATCCAGGCTGCCATCAATGCGATCAAGCTCGCGGGCGGCGGCGTGCTGCAATTCGGCCCACGCGTCTATCGCATCGCAAGCCCTATTGTGATCAATGGCGTCACAGTCATTTTGCAAGGCGCTGGCTTTACCGAAGGCCCGAATGAGGCGAATGGCACCTGGATAAGGATTGATCAGACCGGCTTCACCCCCTTCACTTTCTCAGGCACCTTGGCGCGCGGTTCAATTGTGCGTGATATTGCCATCCGCCAATATCATGCGAGCGCCAGCACTACCTGGGTGCCGACCGACTATGATTACGTCTTTCGCGTGCAGGATTGCCTTGGCGCGGTGGATTTCGAGAATATTTTGCTTGTCGCCGTCAATCGCGGCATTTGGTGTGACAATTCCGGGCGCATGAGCATCAAGCGCCTGCGCGGTCAGGTCTATACCCGAGGGGTTGAGGTTGATCGGTGCTATGACATCTGCCGATTGGAACACGTGCATTTCTGGACCTTCCACACGGCAGACGCCAATATTGTTACCTGGCAGCAAAATAATCAGGATGCCTTGGTGTTTCGCCGGGTGGATGGTGTTTTCCTGGATGATATTTTTGTGTTGGGCGCGCGTTCCACGCTGCGCTTCAGTTCTTCTGCGTCCGGTGTGACCACGAAATTCTATGGCAGCAACATCTACGCCGATTTTTCGAAATACGGCATCTGGATTGATGGCAATGGTGTGGAAGGCCGCATCGCCAATCTCACCACGCAGGGTGAGTTATTGACCGCAGGCGCATCAATACCGGTTGCGGGCGCGTCCGGTATCCAGGTTGATGGCAGCAATGTGCGTGTACAGATCGGCAATCTCCGCGTGGATGACACCGAAAACAACGCCATTCGCGTCAATGGCAGCAATAATCGCCTGGATATCTTCGCCTTCCGTGCCGAATACTACAATTACCTGAATAATGGTTCGGCCGCGATTCACCTTGCCAATGTGGTCACGGGCTCGCCAAACCAAGTTTATCTCGGCTCGCCGGCCTTGCTTGGCAATGGCAATAATGGGCCTTTGGTCAATACCGGCACCAATGGCTTCGTCGCATCCGCCGCGCCAGCAGGGCGCGTTGATCGGCCTGGTGTGATGGTTGGCACGCAGGATGCGGGTCTCTTTCAACCCAACGCCACAAGCCTCGCGCTCAGCGCTGGCGCTGCTGAAGGGATGCGCCTGTCTCCTGGGAGTATTTCCATGGGTGGTGCGCCGGGTGCGCATGCCTTTGCGATCACCACCCCCACAAATACCGTCAATCAAGTGACAGTGTCCGGAAGCGCGGCGGGCGGTACGCCCAGCCTTGCCGCAAGTGGCGCGGATACGAATATCCCGCTTGCCCTTTCTGCCAAGAACATCGCGCCCGTTCGCCTGAACAGCCGCGGCAACATCGCGCTTGAAGTCAATGCGGTGGCGACACCGGTGAATTTTGTGCGCATCAATGGTTCGGGCGCTGCAGCACCGCCGCAGATCACCGCCCAGGGCACCGATACGAATGTGAATCTGCTGCTGCTTGGGAAGGGTACGGGTGCGGTGCAAGCGGGTTCGCCACTGCAACTGACATCCTATACGGTGGCTACGCTGCCGGCCGCGGCGACTTATCCGCGCTGCCTGGTCTATGTCACGGATGGAACGGCCAATAAGCGCCTTGCGATCAGCGATGGCACAAGCTGGCGCTGGCCCGATGGCGCGGTTGTCAGCTGATAATCCTCCCGTCTCTCCGCGCCTGATCCGCATTCATGATGCCTCGTACAAGCGGATCAGGCACCAAGTGCAATCGATCTATGCAGGAAGAATCCAATGACATCCATGACCGATTATGCAAAGAATCTGCTTGGCCGTGCCGTTGTCGGTCGGCGCCCCGCCTTGCCCGCTGCCGTGTTCATAGCCCTTGGCACTGGAGGTTCCGATGCCAGCGGCATTTCCGGTGAACCCGCTGGTACGGGTTATACCCGGCAAGCCGTGACGTTTTTCGGCACCGGGCTGCAGTACAATATTTCACAAGTGCGCTTCAGCTTCACAACTGCCCCGGGCACGCTGACACATATCGGTGTGTTTGATGCGCTCACAGCGGGCAATCCGCTGCTATGGGCGCCGTTGGCTACCCCTGTGACGCTAACAGTGCCGGGGATTGTGAACATCCCCATCAATAGCCTGAGCGTTGTTGGCGATTGACGGGCGGATAATGGATTTGTGGTGAGGCGCCAATTTGTACCGCTTGGCTTTCCCATGCCTCAACGCCCGGCCGATTGGCTCCGCAATTCACGCGCGCGGGTCAGCACCTTGTCTTCCAATTCCGCCGCTGTCGCGGTGCTGACCGGCGCATCCACCCAGCCGCCCGGGCCGCGCACCTGACGAAACACCGAAATCCGCACGCCGTCCGAACGCAATTGCCGCCCAAGCACATAGGCGGTTGCCTTGAAACGCTCATTGGAAACGCCGCCGGGCGCATGCCAATCCGTGATGATCACGCCGCCAAAGGGATCGGCAGATGCAAGCGGCATAAAGGAAAGCGTATCCAGCGTCGCGCGCCACAGAAAGGCATTCACGCCAAGGCCGCCACCGCCGGTGCCAGCGCTTTCCTGACCCTTTTCGATCCCACCGCCAATAATCGTGATCCCCCCAGCCGAGCCAGAGGGCGAAGTCGCACGCAGCAAGCGATCACGTCGGCTGTCACTATTATATTCGTCGCGCCCCACCTCTCGGAGCTGAGAGGAGTCACTGTTGCAACCGGCCATGGCCAGCCCAATCGGCAGCAGGATTATGGCGCGCGGCCACAGGGCGAAGGTTCGAAAAAGGTTCATAAATTCATTCTACCCCATCCGCCCCAGGGCTGAAAAGGGAAGTATCAAGCCCCGCCTTACGCCGGCGCCATCAGCCGCAACAGCGCCGCCGAAGCCAAGCGCGCCATGGCATTATCCGCCCGGCTGGTCAGCGCCATGGGCACCCGCAAACCCAGTACAATCCCGGCGGATTCCGCGCCCCCCAGATAGGCCAATTGCTTGGCAAGCATATTCCCCGCCTCCAGATCCGGCACCAGCAGGATATCCGCCTGGCCCGCAACCGGGGATTGAATGCCCTTTGCCGCCGCCGCAACCGGGCTAATGGCGTTATCAAAGGCCAGCGGCCCATCCAGCACGCCGCCTGTGATCTGCCCACGCTCCGCCATTTTACACAGCGCCGCGGCATCCAAGGTGGCTTGCATTTTGGGCGTCACGGTCTCAACCGCCGCCAGGATCGCAACCTTGGGCGTCGCAATCCCCATCGCCTGCGCCAACTTGATGGCATTGCGAATGATATCGGCCTTGGCTTCCAGATCGGGCGCGATATTCACCGCCGCATCGGTGATGATCAGCGGCCGCGGGTAAAGCGGCGCATCCATCACAAAGGCATGGCTCACGCGCCGTTCCGTGCGCAGCCCCGCTTCCTTCGCCAAAGCCGCACCCAGCAATTCATCCGTATGGAGGCTGCCCTTCATGAGCGCCGCCGCGCGGCCTTCCCGCACCAGTGCCACCGCCGCCTCAGCCGCCGCATGGCTATGTTCCGTACCAATCAGCGCAATGCCGGCAAGATCGAGCGATTCCTTGGCCGCAATGGCGCGTATCCGCGCCTCTGGCCCCGTCAGGATCGGCGTGATCAGCCCCTGTTTTGCGGCCAGGATAGCGCCGCGCAGGCTTTCCGCATCGCAAGGATGCGCAACCGCGGTCGGCACGGGCGGCAGGGCGCGGCAGCGCGCGAAAAGATCGGCCATCACCTTACCAGCATGCGGCCCAAGCGCGGTCATTTGCGGTAGCGCACGTTCGGACGCGACTTCAGGCGGTCGCACCTCGACCTCACCTTCCGCCAGCACCACGCCCTCAGGACCGGTCACGCGACAGGCAAGCCGCGCCAGCCCCGCCTTGGCATCCACATCCAGAATGACCAGCCCGGTTTTCAGCACATCACCTTCCGTCATGCCGCCGCCATAACGGAGGCTCTCGGCAATGATCCGGCTACCAGGTCCGGGAAAGCGCGTGGTGATCACATGGGCAAGCAGCGTGCCTGCTGCCCGCGCCGGCAGGGTCTTGCCGTCCAGGCCAAACAAGACAGAAAAGCTTGCGACATTCGCTGCGCTTAGCGTGTCTTCCGTTTCAAACACTTCACCGCGATCAAGTTCTGCAAGCGGTTTGGCGCGCCGGATATTGAGCATGAGACCCCGCCTTTCACATGAAACGCTTTATCGCCAGCGGCGATGCATCCACAGCCATTGGCCGGGATATTCCCTGACCCAGGCTTCAATCACCTCATTCATTTTCTGCGTGGCGGCGTTGATGTCAATCAAGCCTTCCGCATCACGCGGCAGAGAAATTTCCCCGGTCAATTCCAGACGAAACCGCCCGCCGG
>JBIKXA010000112.1:0-12468 GCA_044356015.1 Roseomonas sp. | reverse complement strand
TCGGCGTGCCGCTTGGCTTGCTCGCGGGCTTGATCGGTGGCTGGGTGGATGCGCTGATCTCACGCGTGGCGGATGCCATGCTGTCCGTCCCTTTCCTGATTCTGGCGATTGCGCTGGCTGCCTTTCTGGGGCCGGCGCTTGAAAACGCCATGCTCGCCATTGCCATCACCGCATCGCCGGTGTTCGTCCGGCTTTCGCGCGGTATGGCGCTTGATGCAAAATCCACCGATTGGGTGGAAGCCGCCCGCGCGCTGGGCAATCCGCCCTGGCGGATCGGGCTTGTGCATGTGCTGCCCAATATCATCCCGCCCTTGCTGGTGCAGGCAAGCCTTGCCATTGCGGAAGCGATCATTGCCGAGGCATCACTTTCCTTCCTGGGGCTTGGGCAGCAACCGCCGGCACCATCCTGGGGGTCCATGCTGAATAGCGCGCAACGGTTTTTGACTCAGGCGCCCTGGCTTTCCATCATGCCGGGCTTGGCGATTTTTGTTGTCGTGCTGGCCTTCAATCTGGTGGGCGATGGGCTGCGCGATGCGCTGGACCCAAGGGCGGATCGGAAGTGATGCAAATACGCGGCGCGCCTGGGCATTTGCCGCGCGGGCGGCGCATTTACGCCATTGGCGATATCCATGGCACGCTGCCGCAACTCCGCGATCTGCACGCGCAAATCGCCGAGGATTTGCGCTGCCGCCCGGTGGCTTCCGCCATGCTGATTCATCTGGGCGATTACGTGGATAAGGGGCCGGATTCATGCGGCGTGGTGGATTATCTATCGGAAGGTGATCCCATTCCCGGCCTGCCCACGCTGCATCTGATGGGCAATCATGAGGAAACCATGCTGGGTGCGCTTTCCGGCGATGGCGCGGCGGCAGCGGATTGGCTCTGGGGCGGGGGCAGGGCGAGCCTTGAGTCCTGGGGTGTGGCGCCCGATGCGCCGCGTGATGCCTGGCCCGAGGCGATTGCCGCGCACCAGCGCCGCTTCCTGCGCGATCTGTCGCTTTGGCATGAGGAAGGCGGGTATCTTTTCGTCCATGCCGGCATTCGCCCCGGTGTGGCGCTTGAAGACCAATCGCGCGAGGATTTGCTCCGCATCCGGCATGATTTTCTGAACAGCCCGCGTGATCATGGGTTTGTCGTGGTGCATGGGCATACGGCGGGCTTCATGCCGGTGGTGCGGGAGAACCGCATTTGCATTGATACCGCCGCCTGGTCCGGCGGGGGGCTGACGGCTGTGATGTTGGAAGGGGAAAGCCTTGCGTTTTTGCAGGCGAAGTAGCGCGCCCTATTCCCGCGCCTGCTTCTTATGCCCCAGCACCCCCATCAACCGCCGATCCCGCCAGGCTGAACGCTCCCCAATCTTCTCCAAGGGCAGCGCCGCGCGGCGTTCCGCCGTCACGCGCGTAACCGTTGCGTCATCATACAAGAACGGCGTCTGTTCTTCCGTAATCCCACCCATCAGCCCACCAAAGCGCGCCGCGTAATCCGCCACACCGCCCGGCGCGTTCAGATCAATCGTCTCAAACGGCCCCATGAAGGACCAACGCAGGCCAAGCCCATCCTTCACGCAGGCATCCACATCCTCCACGCTCATCACGCCATCACGCACCAGCCGGAAAGCCTCTGCGACAAGGGCGGCTTGCAGCCGGTTCAGCACGAAGCCCCGCGTTTCCTTCAGCGCCGTCACTGGAACTTGCCCAATACGCGCCATCAATGCCCGTGTGCGCGCGACAACTTCAGGCGCGGTCCAGGGCGCGCCTACCAATTCCACGAGGGGAACCAGATAGGGCGGGTTCACCGGATGCGCGACCAGGCAGCGCGCGCGCCAAGCCAACGCCTCGGTAAAGGCGCTGGCAGGTATGCCGGAGGTTGAAGATGCCAGCACCACATCCGGCCCACAAAGCGCATCAAGCCGCGCGAAAAGCTCCCGCTTTGGTTCCACCCTTTCCGGCCCGTTTTCCTGCACATGCGCCGAGCCCGCGACACAGTCTTCCATGCTGGGTGCAGCGCTGATGCGCGCGGCGATCACGGCGGGTGTTTCGGTGATCAGCCCGGCATCGGCCAAATCCTCCAGGCTTTGCCCAATCAGGCCGAGGGCGGCCTGAGGCACCCCCGCCACCGGGTCCCATATCCGCACGCTATGCCCGGCGCGGGCGAAAACCATGGCCCAGGCACGACCGATCAACCCGGATCCGATGATGGCGATTTGTTCCATGGCGTAACTTCCCCCTTGGCCGGTCTTGATAGGGCGCGGCACAAAGGCGATGTAACGCCGCGTGAGCCAAAACCGCAACGCGCCCCTGCCGGCGCCCCCAACCCCGAGCCTGCCGCTTGGAATCAAGCGCTCGCTTGGTTTCATGTTGCTCGGCGGCACCATGGTGCTGGCCGGCTTGCTGGCGCTGTGGCGCGCGGTCGCCTCGGTATTTGGGCTGTGAATAGTTTCTGGCGCCTTTGGCTGCTGCCCCTGATGGGGCTTGCGCTGCTGCCGGCGGCTTTCTTTAATCTTTTCGCCATGCGCCAGACAGCGCTGATTGGCTGCCTGCTCGGCATTGGCCTGCCCTTCATCGCCGCGCGCATCATGAAACGCGGCAGGCGGGGTGACGCCAAGCGCGCCGCAATCCTGATGGGTGTTGCCGCCGGCCTCGCCACCGGGCTTGGTGCCGGGGCAGGGCCGATCATTGGCTTGGTTTTCGCCCTCGGCGCCTGGGGCGGCACGCGACTGCTTTATACCGAAATCCCGGAAGCCGCACCGCCCGCGCCGCCTCCGCCGCCACCTTCCGGCCCGCTTGCGGATGCGCGCATCAGGCTGGCGGGCATTCAAGCCCTTGCCTTGCGCGGCCATGAAGCGCGGCTTCTGCCGGTGGCGCGGGTCATTGGTCAGGTGTTGGATGATCTGGAAGCCCGGCCTGAGCGAATTCCCCGCGCGCGGCGCTTCCTCGCCGTGCATCTGGATGGGCTGGAACGCATCGCCACACGGATTGAAGCGGGCGCAACACCGCCGCCCGCGCTTGGCGCGCTGCTGCGTGACCTTGAAGCCGCAGCACGGCGCTTGCGCGAAGATCTCCGCGCCGAGGAAAGCGCGGCACTCGATATCCAAGTCAAGGTGCTGGCCGATAGGCTGCGCGAGGAAGGCTATTCATGAGCGACATCGTCACCATCCCCGAATCCCGCCGGGCCGAGGTTGAACGCCTCGCCGCCCAGCTTGACGTGACGGACCCTGCGGCGGTGCTGCGCTTCGGGCAGGAAGCCCAAACCCGCGCCTCGGCGGCGGCGGATGCCATGCTGGAAGGGGCGAAAAACCGCGAAGCGGGGGAGGCTGGGCAGACGCTTGGCAGCTTGCTGAGTGCGCTGCGCGGCTTTGATGTTTCAGGGCTTGCGGAAAAGCCTGGCTTCTTCGCGCGGATCTTCAACAAGGCGGGGGCCGAGGCCGCGCAGGTGATCAGCCGGTATGAGGGGCTGAAAGATCAGGTGGAAGCCATCGGCGACAGGCTTGATGCGCATCGCACGCGGCTTTTGGAAGATGTTGAAAAGCTGGAACGGCTTTATGGCGCCACACTTGATTGGTTCCATGGCCTTGGCGATCACATCGCGGCCGGTGAGATGGTGCTGGAAAATACCGACAGTACCGCGATCCCGGAAGCGGAGGCCAAGGCCACGTCAGGCGACATGCTGGCCGCACAAAAGCTGCGGGATTTGCGCGCGGCGCGGGATGAGCTTGATCGGCGCATCCACGATCTGCGGCTGACACGCCAGGTGGCGATGCAGGCCTTGCCTTCCATTCGCCTGATCCAGGAAAATGACAAGGCGCTGGCTGCCAAGATTCAATCCGTGGTTGCCAATACCGTGCCGCTTTGGCGCCAGCAGCTTGCGCAGGCACTCGCCATTCAGCGCATGCGTGATGCGGGGCAGACGCTGAAGCAGGCGAATGACCTGACCAATCAATTGCTGACCGCGAATGCCGAGCGGCTGCGTCAGGGCAACGCCGAAGCGCGGAATGAAATCGAACGCGGCGTTTTCGATCTGGCCGCGGTGAAGCAGGCCAATCAGCTATTGGTCGCAACCATTGAAGATAGCCTCACCATCGCCGAACGGGCGCGTGCGCAGCGCGCCGATGCGGCGGTGGAATTGGACAAGGCGGAAGCCGAAATTCGCCGCGCGCTGATGGCCGCCAAGGCCATTCCGCCGGCACCGAAAACCTGAACCAACAAAACCCGGGAGAAGTTTAACATGATCACCAAACGCGCCTTGCTGGCCTCCATGCCGACATTACTGGCCGCGCCGCATATCGCCAATGCCCAAGCCGCCTGGCCGAATGGCCCGATCCGCATTGTCGTGCCCTTCCCACCGGGCGGTTCCACCGATGCGCTGGCGCGGCTGCTGCAACCCCATTTGCAGGCCGAATTTGGTGTGTCCATCATTGTGGAAAATCGCGGCGGCGCTTCCGGGTCACTCGGCACCGCGCAGGTCGCGCGCGCGGCACCCGATGGCAATACCTGGCTGATCGTGTTCGACACGCATGCGGTCAATCCGTCACTTATCTCGAATATGGGCTTTGATACCGAACGCGATTTGACCTCGCTTTTGTTGTTCGGCACTGCCCCCATGGTGCTGACCGCGCATCGCACGCGCCCTTATCGGAGCTTTGCCGATGTGGTGGCGGCGGCGAAGGCGAAGCCCGAGACCGTCACCTACGGCACCATCGGCAATGGCAGCCTCGCGCATTTGACCATGGAACTCATTCAACGCGCTGGCGGCTTCAAGCTGGTGCATGTGCCTTATCGTGGCGGCGGGCCGCTGGCGGTTGCTGCCGCGGCGGGTGAGGTGGATTTGCCCATTGCAACCCGCCCCGCCATTGGGGTGCATATTGATGCCGGCACGCTGGTGCCGCTCGCGCAAACCAGCGCCACGCGAAGCCCCAATATCCCGGATGTGCCGAGCATGACGGAACTCGGCATTACGGGCGTTGATTCGCGGGCCTTCTGGGGTTTCCTCGGCCCCGCGCGCCTGCCGGAGCCGATCAAGGCGCGCATGGAAGCGGCAGTGCGCAAGGCCTTGGATGTGCCGGAGGTTCGTCAGCGTATCCTTGGCCTTGGGATCGACCTTAATCCTCAGGGCGAAGCCGCCTTCACGCAATTCATCTCCGCCCAGATCGCCACCTGGGGCAGGGTGGTGCGGGAGAATAATATCCGTCCGGATTGAGAAGGCCGCCCGCAAGGCGGCGCCTGATCAGCGCCGCCGAAACAACCCGCCCGGATCGCCAAGCGGGTTGCGCGGGTCCACATCATCATCGCGGTAGCCGCTGCCGGCAGCGCCCTTGCCGCCACTGCTGCCAAGGGCTGCCGGTTTGCTGGGCAGGTTATCGCCTGGCGGCAAGACCTTGCCGCCCTTGCCTGCCATGCCCGCTGCGGCGGCTCCACCCGCCGCGCCAAGCAAGCCGCCGAGCAAACCACCCAAGCCACCGCCGCCTTGCGCCTGCGGCCCACCGGCCATGGCACCCATCAAAGGCCCAAGCATATCCATCAGCCCGCCCTGAGGCTGCTGCTGCTGCCCGCCCATCATGCCGGACAGCACGCTGCCAAGCACATCGCCAAGGCCGCCGCCCATATCGGCTTGGCTTTGCGGCAGGCGCCCTTGCGGTGTCATGCCATTGATCACGGCCGGCAGAAGCTGCGCCAGAATACCGGCCATGGCGCCGCCTGAAGCCGCGCCGCCGCCGAATTGCTGCGCGAGGCCAGCCAATTCATTGCTGCCAAAGGCCTGCGCCAGGCGCTCCGGCGCGACTGGCATATTCTCACCATGGCCGACCCAGCTTTCCACTTCCTGTTGAAGCCCGCCCCGCTGCAGCTTGCCCACCAGGGAAGCCAGGCCATCAGCCGAACCGCCACCCATGAGGGCGCCCAACAAATCCCCAATGCCGCCGCCAGCGCCCTGGCCTGATGTGTTGCTCATGCTCGTTCCTCCGGTTCAGGCAACCAGCTTAGGCGGCTTTTGCAGGGCGTCAAACCAATCTGGATCAGCCATGATGTGCCACCGCTTGACCGGAAGGCGTAGGCTTGTTCCCATGCTTCCAACACCAGAAACATGAGGAAGTCTGCCATGCGCGCCTGGGCTGTCATTGAAGCCGGAAAACCGCTTCAGGAAATCGAAATTCCAACACCGGAACCAACCGGCCAGCAGGTCTTGCTTGAAATCACTCATGCCGGGGTGTGCCATTCCGATCTGCATATTTGGGAAGGCGGCTATGACCTCGGCTCACGCGGCTATCTGAAACTTTCCGATCGCGGGGTGAAGCTGCCGCTTGCCATGGGGCATGAAATTGTGGGCCGCGTGCTGAAATGGGGCCCCGATGCCAATGGCGCAGGCCTTAAGCTTGGCGATCATATGATTGTCTTCCCCTGGGTGGGGTGTGGCACTTGTGATTCCTGCCGCGCGGATGAGGATAATATGTGCCTGACGCCGAAAAGCCTCGGCGTTTATCAGCATGGCGGCTATGCGACACATGTGCTGGCCCCGGAACCACGGCATCTGGTGCCGGTGGGCAACCTCGATCCCGCCTTGGCGGCGACCTATGCCTGTTCGGGCATTACGGTGTTCAGCGCCATCAATAAGGTCATGCCCATGCCGGCGGATGAGCCCATTGTGCTGATCGGCGCGGGTGGGCTTGGCCTGAATGCGATTGCGGTGCTGAAGGCCAAGGGCCATCGGCGCATCGTGGTGGTGGATGTCAGCCCCGCCAAGCTCGAAGCCGCCAAGCGGGAAGGGGCCACCGATATCGTTCAGGGCGGGGATGCTGATACCGCCAAGCGCATCATGGCAGCCTGTGGCGGCCCGGTGCGCGCCATTATTGACCTGGTGAACGGCACCGAAACGGCGCGGAGCGCCTTTGATGCGCTGCGCAAGGGCGGCAAGCTGGTGCAGGTCGGGCTATTTGGTGGCGAATTGGCCGTGCCGCTGCCGGTGATGCCGATGCGGGCACTCACGATCCAGGGTTCATATGTGGGCAATGTCAAGGAATTGCGGGAATTGGTTGGCATTGCGCAGAAGGGTAGCTTGCCGGGTATTCCGATTACCCGCATGCCGCTTAACCAGGCCGACACAGCCCTCAATAGGTTGAAAGATGGCAAGGTAACCGGCCGAATTGTTCTTACGGCGGAGGCATCATAAAAAAAAATAAAACTAATGGTTGCATTTTGACTCAAAATACTCAATCCTCGCACGCATGGACAACGGAAGCACCCTGGTTCAAGACATCGCCCCCTTGCGAGACTTCGTCCGCGGCATGACTGCCTTGGCCGATGCGGGTGGCGATGAGGCCCTATTTTTGAAGGAAGCGCCAAGCTTGCTCCGCAAGCTTGTGCTTTCCGATAATTGGTTGCCGCCGGAATATACGGCACCAACCGATACCTACCGGCAGTTGTTGCTGCATTGCGATCCGCAGCAGCGATTTTCGGTGGTGTGCTTCGTCTGGGGGCCGGGGCAGAAAACGCCCGTGCATAACCACACGGTCTGGGGCCTGGTTGGTGTGCATCAGGGTGAGGAAATTTCCACCGAAATGGTCCCGGACCCGAATGGCGGGCCCATGCGTCCCGGCCGGGTTGATCGCGCCAAGCGCGGCGATGTCGTGGTCTTGAGCAGCGATAGTTACGATACGCATCGCGTCGAAAACGCGGTGGAAGGGCGCACCAGCATCAGCATTCATGTTTATGGCGCCAATATCGGCGCCGTGACGCGCGCCATGTTCAATGCCGAAACCAGCCAGCCTGATTTTTTCATCTCCGGCTACGACAATAAGACCGTACCCAATCTTTGGGATTTGAGCCGTTCGGCCAATTGAACGGGGGCACTTGCGCAACCGCGCATGCGGCGTGATGCTGCCTGCGGAAAAGCAGGGACCAACCGCCATGGCCGACAGTATTCCCGTTCTTGATCTGGCACCCTTGCGCGCCGGTGTGCCGGGTGCCCTCGACAAGCTGGGCGAAGAATTGCGCCACGCCTTCACCGAAGTCGGCTTTTATTTCGTCCGCAACCACGGCATTTCAGAAGCGCTGCTCGATCAAACCTTTGCCGAGGCTGCGCGCTTTCACGCGCAACCCCTGGACGCCAAACTGGCGCTCAAGATCAATGAACACAATATCGGCTATATGCCGATGCGGGGCGCCACCACGCGCGTGAATGCGGTGGGTGAGGTGGCCCTGCCGAATGCCAATGAAGCCGTGTTCTTCAAGCGCGACCTGCCCGCCGATCATCCCGATGTTCTGGGCCAGGTGCGCTTTCGCGGCGCCAATCAATGGCCGGATTTGCCGGGGTTTCGCGACAATATCCTGCAGGCCATGGCAGCGTTTGAAGGGCTTGGGCTGTCGCTGCTGCCGATCTATGCCCGCGCGCTTGGCTTGCCCGCCGATTACTTCGCGCCGTTTTTCCAGGAGCCCATGTTCACGCTCCGCATGTCGCATTACCCGCCGCAGGAACCAGCGGCGCCTGAGAATGAATTCGGCATCGCGCCCCATATGGACACAAGCTTCATGACCATTCTGGCACAGAACAAGGTGCCTGGGCTTTCACTGCGCCTGCCCGATGGGCGCTGGCTGGATGCGCCGGCACCCGAAGGCGCGTTGTTGATCAATGGCGGCATGATGCTCCGGCGCTGGACGGATAATCGCTTTTTGGCGACCCCGCATCGCGTGATCAATCGCTCGGGCCGCGAACGCTATGCCATCCCGTTTTTCATGGACGCAAATTACCGCGCTGTCATGAAGCCGATTACGGCGGATGGCGCAGCGGGACGCATGGAACCCATCACCTATCCCGATTTCATGACGGGTTATCAGCGCGCCAATTTCCATCACGCCGCTGAGAAATCCGATGAAAAGGTGCAGTTGCAGGGCGCCTGAAATCTGCTTTGGGTCGGGGGGCTTTACCTTCCATCCAGATGGCGTAGCCTTCGCTTAGCCGCAAAGGCTTCGAACCGTTTTGGGAGGAAAATTCATGCAAGTAACACGTCGCACGGCGCTCGCCGCCGGCGCGGGCATTGGCACCGGCATTGGTGGCCTGCCCTGGCAAAGCGCAAGGGCGCAGGCCGCCAATACCATCAAGATCGCGCTGCTCACGGATTTTTCCGGCACTTATCGCGATGTGAGCGGTCCGACGGAACTCGCCTGTGTGCGTCTGGCGGCGGCTGAAATGAGCAATCGTGGCTTCAATATTGAAGTGCTCTTTGGCGATAACCAAAACCGCCCCGATGTCGGGTCCAACCTGACGCGGCAATGGATTGATCGCGACGGGGTTGACGTGATTGTGGATGGTGGGGCTTCTTCAGTCGCCCTGGCGGCGAATGAGATTGTGCGCGATAAGAACAAGGTTTTTCTGAACACCACTTCCGCGACGTCTGACCTTACCGGGCGCGCCTGCACGCCGAATACGGTGCATTGGACCTATGATACCTGGATGCTTGCCAATTCAACCGGTGGCGCCACGGTGCGTGCGGGCGGCGATAGCTGGTTCTTCATCACCGCCGACTACGCTTTTGGCCATGCGCTGGAACGCGACACGGCGAATTTTGTGCGCAATGCCGGCGGGCGCGTGCTTGGCCAGGTGCGGACACCCTTCCCTGGCACGACTGATTTTTCCGCCTTTCTGGTGCAGGCCCAGGCTTCGCGGGCCAAGGTGATTGGCCTTGCCAATGCCGGCAGCGATACGATCAACTGCATCAAGCAGGCGGCGGAATTTGGCATCATGCGCCGCGGCATCAAGCTGGCCAGCCTGCTGATGTTCTTGCCTGATGTGCATTCACTCGGGCTTGCCACCACGCAGGGCCTGATCTGCACGGAAACCTTCTATTGGGATTTGAATGACCGCACCCGCGCCTTCTCGACCCGTGTGCGGCCCAATATTGGGCAGAACGCGCTTTGCATGAACCATGCGGGCGGCTATGCGGCGGTGCTGCATTATCTGAAGACCGTTGCCGATATGGGCGTTGCCACGGCCAAGCAAAGCGGCGCAGCGACCGTTGCGCGCATGAAGGCCATCCCTTGCGATGATGATTGCTTCGGCCCCGGGACCATCCGCGCCGATGGCCGCAAGCTGCACCCGGCCTATTTGTTTGAGGTGAAGAAGCCCGAAGAAAGCCGCGGCGTGTTTGACTATTACAAGCTGCTGCAAACAACCGAGTCGGATAAAGCCTTCCGCCCGATTTCGGAGGGCGGTTGCAGCTTCATCCGCAGCTGATGGACCAGGAATAAACCAAGGGGGGCGTCTCGGCGCCCCCTTTTTCATGTCTGGCGCGTCCGAAATACTAAACGGCGTGACAGCACGAAATTCCCGAACATGCCGGCAATGGCCCCCGCCGCGACACCCAGCACCGGATGGGCCGCCACCATCGGCACAAAGGCGATCAGTGCGGCATAGGTGCCGTAATTCATCGCAAAGCCAATAAGGTTCACCAGCAGAAACAGCGCCCATTGCTGATGCGCGGGGCCTTCGCCGCGCCCGCGAAAGGTCCATAGCCGATTGAGCGCCCAGGTCGTGGTCGCCGCCACCACGTAGGAAACCGCGCGCCCGCCATAAAGCCCAAGCCCCAGCGCCAGCCCGGCATAAAGCACGGCCGTATCCACCACAAAGCCGATGGTGCCGACCACACCGAAGCGCAGAAATTCCATCAACACGGCAAAACGCGCCGCGCCAATCATGGATTCAATGCGCGAAAGGATAGCCGGAATTGCCATGCGCGCCTGTTACGCAGGAAAGCCGGGTGGCGCAAATCGCCTTGGCCCTGGCGGCGTTCCGGCGCTATGGAAAGCGCCTGAAAATCGAGCTTCAGGGGGGCGCCAATGGTCGCGGTGATTGGTCTCGGCAATATGGGCATGGCGATGGTCAAGCGGCTCCTCGCGACGGGCCATCGGCCAAGCGCCTGGGATTTGGACTCCGCCAAGCGCGATGCAGCACGTGATGCAGGCGCTGTGATCGGTGCCGATATCGCGGGCAGCCTTAGTGACCTTACGCTGTTTTCGCTGCCGCATGACGCCGCCGTGGCCATAGTGCTGCAGGAAGCGCTGCCCGCCTTGCGGCCAGGCGCGGTGATCATTGATACCTCCACCCTGTCGCCACGCGCCGTGCGCGGTTTTGCGGATCAGGCCAAGGCTCAGGGCGTTTTCTATCTGGATGCGCCGGTCTCGGGCGGCCCGGCCGGCGCCGCGGCGGGCAGCATGGCCATGATGGTGGGTGGCGATGGCGCTGCATTGGAACGCGCGACACCCATCCTGCAACACCTCACCGCGCGGCTTTTGCATATCGGGCCATCCGGGGCGGGGCAGGTGGCGAAGCTTGTGAATAATCTTCTCGTTGCCAGCCATTTGGTGACGGCGGGTGAGGCGCTGCGCCTTGGCGCCGCCGCGGGGGTTGCGCCGGAAGCGCTTTTGCCGGTGCTGAATGGTGCCTCTGGCCGTTCCGCGGTGACCGAGGTGAATTGGCCGCGCTGGATCATCCCCGGCACCTTCGATTCCGGTTTCAGTGCGGGGCTGATGCGCAAGGATGTCGGCCTGGCGCTGGAATTGGCGCGGGATTTGGGTGTGACACTGGAAGCAACAGGCCGCGCCGCCGCGCTGTGGCAGGCATTGCGCGAAGCCGTGCCGGATGAGGCTGATTTCAATCACCTTTCGGCAGCCATCGCAGAAGGGGGCAAGCCATGAAATCCTTTGGCGCCAAAAGCATCATGGCCGAGGAAGTCACCACGCTTCTGGGCGGGCAGGTCGGCAGCCTTGTCGGGGGCGAAATCATTGCCGGCGATGGTGCGGCCATCACCCTGCAAGACCCCACAAATGGTGAAGCGCTGCTGGGCTATGCCAGCGCCGGCCCGCGCCTTGTCGCGGAAGCTGCCGGCAACGCCGCGCGCGCGCAGCAGGCGTGGCAGGCGCTGAGCGGCGCTGAACGGGGGCGCCGGCTTTGGGCCATGGCGCCCCTGCTGCGCCAATCTGCGGAAAACCTGGCACGGTTGGAGTCCGCGCAAACCGGCAAGCCCTTGCGCGATACGCGGGCTGAGGTCGCGCGCGTTGCCGAAATGGCGGAATATTGGGCCGGCTGGTGCGACAAGATTGAAGGCCGCATCATCCCGGTGCCCTCCGGCCACACAGTTCTGGTGAAGCGCGAGCCGCTTGGCGTTGTGCTCGCCATCACGCCCTGGAATGCGCCGATCTTCACCGCCGGCTGGAATGTCTTTCCCGCGCTTGCGGCGGGCAATGCTGTTCTGCTGAAGCCATCGGAATTCACGCCGCTGACATCGCTTGCACTTGGGCTGATCGCCGAACAGGCGGGGCTGCCGCGCGGCTTGTTCCAGGTGCTGGCCGGGCCGGGGCAGGGGACGGGTGAAGCGCTGCTCGCCGCCCCTGAAATCGCCAAGGTGGTGTTTGTGGGGGGCGTCGCCGCAGGCCGCGCCGTTGCCGCCACCGCCGCCGCGCGCGGCCTGCCCAGCCTGTTGGA
>JBIKXA010000111.1:0-12512 GCA_044356015.1 Roseomonas sp. | reverse complement strand
GGTGCCGCTTGGCGTGGACCGTTTCGGCCAGGCCGGCGATATCCCCGACCTCTACCGCGAATATGGGCTGGATGAGGCGGCCATTCTGGATGCCTGCGCCCAGGCTTTGGTGTCTTGACGCATTTTGCCATGACATCTCTTGGAAAGCGCCAAGGCATAGGCTAAAGGCCCCGTTCCGATCGCGGCGCGGCGCCGTTCGGCGCGGGCGTGGTGGAATTGGTAGACACGCCGGATTTAGGTTCCGGTGGCGCAAGCCTTGGGGGTTCGAGTCCCTTCGCCCGCACCACCGGCGCCGCCGCGGCTTTTTGTTTCTCTAGCTTGGGATGGACGATCCTCCGATGCAGGTTAATGAGCTCGCGCATGAAGGTTTGAAGCGCGCCTATTCCGTGACGCTTCCGGCCAGCGATATCGCCCAGAGCCGCGAAAAGCGGCTTGCCGAAATCGCCAAGACGGTGTCGCTGCCGGGCTTCCGCCCAGGCAAGGTGCCGCTTTCCGTTGTGCGGCAGCGCTATGGCACCGCCGTGATGGGCGAAGTGCTGGAAGAATCCGTGAATGATGCGCAGCGCAAGCTGGTGACGGATCGCGGCCTTAAGCCCGCCTTGCAGCCCAAGATCGAAGTGACGAATTTCGCCGAGGGCACTGATCTGGAATTCCGCATGGAATTGGAAGTGCTGCCGGATGTGCCCATGCCGGAATTTTCCGGCATTGAGCTGGAACGCCTGCGCGCCGAGCCTTCCGATGAGGAAGTGCAAAAAATCCTGGAAACGCTGGCGACCCGCAATGGCGAATTGACGGATGTCACCGAAGCCCGCCCCGCCACCAAGGGCGAGGTGATGGTGTGCGATTTTGCTGGTTCCGTGGTGCCGGACCTGCTGACCAATGGCCCGGCCCTTGGCGCCGTGCCCGGCATCCCCGGCCAGGCGCCGCGCGGGTGGGAGATTGGGTTGTCAGGTGGGCTTAAATCCGAAATCGCTGCCATCGGCACGGATGAAGCGCTTCCCTATTCTGATTTGCGCGTCAGCGGCACCGCGACCGAAAGCGGCTGGGTGCAGGTTTTCCTGGAAGGGGCGAAGGGTATCGCCGCAGCGCCGGGGGCCACGCAAAGCCTGATGGTCAGCACCAAACTCACGGGTGGAAGCCTGCCGGAAGGCACGCAGGGCAAGCTTGGCTTTAATTTCTACAGTCCACGCGCTGATGGCGTTGATTTCCTGGACATGCAGCGTGAAGCCTTTGATGTGACGGCCGGGCGCAGCACGCTTGCCTTCACCTTCCCCAATCAGGCCGAAATCGGCGCCTGCCGGCCCTTCATCTATCTGCATGGCATGCCAGCGGGTGCGGCGGTGGAATTCACCCTGCGGATCGGGCCCGCACGGCTCATCGCCGGCACGGAAGAACCCGCCCTTGCCCCCTTCGCGGGTGGTTCGGCGACTGATATGCCCATTGAAGTGGGTGGCCCTGGCTTCATTCCGGGCTTCACCGAACAGATGGAAGGCATGTCCGCGGGCGATAGCCGCGATATCCAGGTGGTGTTTCCGCTGGAATATGGCTCAGCCGAATTGGCGGGCAAGCGCGCGGTTTTCTCCATTACGGGCAAGAAGCTGCAGCAGCGCGTGCCGCGCGCCATTGATGACGAATTGGCGAAGACGGTTGGGCAGGAAAACCTTGCTGCCTTGCAGGCGCAGGTGAAGGAAGGCTTGCAGCGCGAATATGACGCCATGGCCCGCATGCGCCTGAAACGCGCCCTTCTGGACAAGCTTGCCGATCAGGCAAGCTTCCCCGTGCCGGAAGGCATGGTGGAGGGTGAATTCAGCCAAATCTGGCAGCGTGTGGAAGCGGATTTGAAGGCCGGGCGCTTGGATTCGGATGATGCCGGCAAGGATGAGGCGACCTTGCGCGATGAATATCGCGGCATCGCCCAGCGCCGCATCCGGCTTGGCCTGCTGCTGTCTGAGATTGGCCGCAGCAACAACATCCAGGTGACACCGGATGAATTGAGCCGCGCACTCCGCCAGGAAGCCGCCCGCTACCGTGGCCAGGAACAGCAGGTGATCGAATTCTTCCGCAAGAATCCGGAGGCGATGGAAAACCTCCGCGCCCCGATTTTTGAGGAAAAGGTGGTGGACTTCATCCTGGAACTGGCCAAGGTGGCCGAGCGCCAGGTGAAGCCTGAGGAATTGCCGGAAGCCTGAACCGGCTACCGACCACGGCGCGAAAGGGCAGGGGGCAACCTCTGCCCTTTTTTTGTTCATCTGCTGCGCTGGCGGTTTTTGTCGGGAAATGAAGGGGGTGGCTTGCAGGAAGGCAGCACCTCGCATAGGTAGGGTGGCAAGAGGTAATGCGGCGTTTGTCGCAGCAACAAAGGGGGGCGTGGTTCGGGTGTCTGACACCATCCTTGAAACGGAAGGGCTTACCAAGGAATTTCGGGGCTTCGTCGCGGTGAGCGACGTGAACCTGAGTGTTCGCCGGGGTACCATCCATGGCTTGATCGGCCCGAACGGCGCCGGCAAGACCACTTGCTTCAATATGCTGACGAAATTCCTGCCGCCGACCCGTGGCGCCATTCGCTATGATGGCCGCGACATTACGGGGATGAAGGCGGCTGAGGTGGCGCGGCTTGGCCTGGTGCGGAGCTTTCAGATCTCCGCCGTGTTCCCGCATCTGACCGTGCTTGAGAATGTGCGCGTTTCCTTGCAGCGCGCCCGTGGCGGTTCCTTCGATTTCTGGCGGTCCGATTCGGTCTTGCGCAAATTTGACGCGCGGGCGGAGGAATTGCTGGCTGATGTGGGCCTGACCGAATGGATGCACCTGACCGCCGGTGAATTGCCCTATGGCCGCAAGCGTGCCTTGGAAATCGCAACCACGCTGGCACTTGATCCGGTGATGATGCTGCTGGATGAACCAACAGCCGGCATGGCGCATGATGATGTGGAACGCGTGGTGGCGCTGGTGAAGCGCGTTTCGGTGGGCCGTACCATTCTGCTGGTGGAACATAACCTGCGCGTTGTGCAGGGGCTTTGCGATACCATCACCGTGCTCGCGCGCGGCAGTGTGCTGGCGGAAGGTGACTACGCCGCCGTGTCGCGCAACCCCGATGTGATCGCGGCCTATCTTGGTTCCGAAGCCCCGACGGAGGCCGCCCATGGCTGATGTGATGACCGCCGCTGGCGGTGCCAAGGCCAGCACCGGCGCGCTGATGGAAATCCGCGGGCTGGAAGCCTGGTATGGCGAAAGCCATGTTTTGCACGGCGTGGATATTGATATCCGTGAAGGCGAAGTGGTGACGCTGCTTGGCCGCAATGGCGCGGGCAAGACATCCACGCTCCGTTCCATCATGGGGTTGGTGCCGCGCCGCGCTGGTTCGGTGAAGTATGAGGGCAAGGAATTCGTCAATGCGCGTTCGGATGTGATCGCGCGTGCCGGCATTGCCTATTGCCCTGAGGAGCGCGGGATTTTTGCCTCGCTCGATGTGACCGAGAACCTGATGCTGCCGCCCATGGTGCGCCCAGGCGGGTTGCCCTTGGATGAGATCTACACGCTGTTTCCGAATTTGAAGGAGCGCGCGCGCAGCCAAGGCACCAAGCTTTCGGGCGGTGAGCAGCAGATGCTGGCGATTGCTCGGATTTTGCGTACCGGTGCGCGGCTTCTGCTGTTGGATGAGCCATCCGAAGGCCTCGCACCGGTGATTGTGCAGCAAATCGGGCGCACGATCCGCGAATTGAAGCAGCGCGGCTTCACCGTGCTGCTGGTCGAACAGAATTTCCGCTTCGCGCAAACAGTCGCGGATCGGCATTACGTCATGGAACATGGCCGCGTGGTGGATATGGTCGCGAATGAGGACCTGAATGCATCACTCGATCGGTTGCATGAATATCTTGGGGTCTAACCAAAGCCGTAATCCAAGCCGGGACGGCGAAACAAAAAAGGAAACCTGAGGATGAGCCTTTCACGTCGTAATGTTCTGGCCGGTTCAGCCGGCGCCGCGGCCCTTGGTGGCTTGCCCTATCGCAGCGCCAAGGCGCAGGCCGCCAATACCATCAAGATTGGCGTGCTGAACGATATGTCCGGCATGTATCGCGACATTTCGGGCATGAGTTCGGTGGTTTGTGCCCGCGCCGCCGTGCAGGAATTCGCGGGCCGCGGCTTCAATATTGAAGTGGTATCGGCGGACCATCAGAACCGCGCCGATGTCGGCGTGAACATCACCCGGCAATGGATCGATCGTGATGGCGTGGATGTGCTGCTGGATGTGACCACATCCTCCGTGGCGCTGGCGGTTTCCGATATCTGCCGCGAAAAGAACAAGGTGCACATCAATTGCAGTGCGGCCACCAGCGACCTGACGGGCGCGCGCTGCAATGCCAATACGGTGCATTGGACCTATGACACCTGGATGTGCGCCAAATCCACCGGTGGGGCGATGGTGCGCGCGGGGGGCGATAGCTGGTTCTTCATCACCGCCGATTACGCCTTCGGCCATGCGCTTGAACGCGACACCAGCACCTTCATCCGTGCCGCTGGCGGGCGCGTGCTGGGCCAGGTGCGTACACCCTTCCCGGGCACGACGGATTTCTCGTCCTTCCTGGTGCAGGCCCAAGCCTCACGCGCCAAGGTGATCGGGCTTGCCAATGCGGGTGCCGATACCACCAATTGCGTGAAACAGGCCGCTGAATTCGGCATTACGCGTCGTGGCATCAAGATCGCGTCCTTGCTCATGTTCCTGAATGATGTTCACGCGCTTGGGCTGGCAACGGCACAGGGGCTGGTGCTGACGGAAACCTTCTACTGGGATTTGAACGACGCAACGCGCCGCTTCACGAACAAGGTCCGTTCCGCCATGGCGCCCAATATGCCCGCCATGACCCATGCGGGCACCTATGCTGGCGCGCTGCATTACCTGAAGGCGGTTGCCGATATGGGCGTGGCTGCGGCCAAGGCCGATGGCGCGGCGGCGGTTGCGCGGATGAAGGCGATCCCGACCGATGATGACTGCTTCGGCAAGGGCACCATCCGCGCGGATGGCCGCAAGCTCCACCCCGCCTATCTGTTTGAAGTGAAGACACCGGCGGAAAGCCGCGGTCCTTGGGATTACTACAAGCTGTTGCAAACCACCCCGGGTGAGGAAGCCTTCCGGCCTTTGGCTGAAGGTAATTGCCCGCTGGTGCGTAGCTGATCCAACAACATCATCACTTGAGGGAGAGAAAAATGCAGGTTTCACGTCGGAATGTTCTTGCCGGAGCGGCCGCCACCGGCGCCCTGCCGCTCTCTCTTGCGCGTGCGCAGGCGGCGGCGACCGTTCGGATCGGTGTCATGACCGATATGTCGGGCACCTATCGCGACAATACGGGGCCGACCTCGGTCGCCGCCGCGCGCGAAGCCGCTGCCGAATTCGGCGCGAGCCATGGCTTCCGGGTGGAGGTGATCGAAGCCGATCACCAAAACCGCCCGGATGTCGGCGTCAATCTGGCACGGCAATGGTATGATCAGGGTGTGGATTTGATCCTGGACGTACCGACTTCTTCCGTGGGCCTGGCGGTTTCCGGCGTCGCGCGGGAAAAGAACAAGGCCTATATCTGCGTGGGTTCCGCAACCGCGGATCTGACAGGCGCGCAATGCAGCCCGAATACCATCCATTGGGCCTATGATACCTTCATGCTGGCGCGCTCCACGGGTGGGGCGACGGTGCGCGCGGGTGGCGATACCTGGTTCTTCATCACCGCCGATTACGCCTTCGGCCATGCGCTGGAACGCGATACCTCGAATTTCGTCCGCAGCGCTGGTGGCCGCATTGTGGGCCAGGTGCGCACGCCCTTCCCGGGCACCACGGATTTTTCGGCCTTCCTCTTGCAGGCGCAAGCCTCGCGCGCCAAGGTTATCGGCCTCGCCAATGCCGGTGCGGATACGCAGAATTGCGTGAAGCAGGCGGCGGAATTTGGCCTGACGCGGCGTGGCATCAAGCTTGCGTCTCTGCTGCTGTTCGTGAACGACGTGCATGGCATGGGGCTGCAAACCGCTCAAGGGCTGGTTTGCACCGAAAGCTTCTATTGGGACATGAATGACAAGACCCGCGCCTGGACCCAGCGCATGCTGCGGCGTATCCCCAATAACTACCCGAACATGATCCATGCCGGCTGCTATTCCGGCGCGCTGCATTTCCTGAAGACGGTAGCGGCCATGGGTGTGCCGGCGGCGAAGGCTTCGGGGCTTGATATCGTGAATCGGATGAAGGCACAGCCTTCGGATGATGAGCTTTTCGGCAAGGCGACGATCCGCGCGGATGGCCGTCGCATCATTCCCTCCTACCTGTTTGAGGTGAAGACCCCCGCGGAAAGCACCAAGCCGTGGGATTACTACAAGCTGCTGCAAACAACGCCCGCCGAGGAGGCCTTCCGCCCGATCGGTGAAGGCGGCTGCGCGTTGGTTCGGTCCTGATATTGCAAAACCTGATACTGCAAAAGGGGAAACGTCATGACAACAACAAGGCGTAGTGTTCTTGGTGGTGCCGCCGCTGGCGGCGCCGCGCTTGGTGGCTTACCATGGCGTTCCGCCCGTGCGCAGGCTTCTAATACCATCCGCATCGGCGTGCTGAATGACATGTCTGGCCCGTATCGTGACATCTCCGGCCCCTATGGGCTGGAGTGCACGCGCCAGGCCGTACAGGAATTCGGCAATCGCGGCTTCAATGTTGAAGTCATCAATGCGGATCACCAGAACCGTCCCGATATCGGCGTGAATATCGCGCGCCAATGGTATGATCAGGGCGTGGACATGATCCTGGATGTGCCGACATCTTCCGTCGGCCTCGCGGTTGCCAATATCGCGCGGGAAAAAAACAAGGCCTATGTGAATACGGGGTCGGCGACATCGGACCTGACGGGTCCGGCCTGTTCACCCAATACCGTGCATTGGATGTATGACACCTACATGCTGGCCAAATCCACCGGCGGTGCGATGGTGCGCGCCGGTGGCGATAGCTGGTTCTTTATCACCGCCGATTATGCCTTCGGCCATGCGCTGGAACGTGATACGGGCAATTTCGTGCGTAATGCTGGCGGGCGCGTGGTCGGACAAGTGCGCTATCCTTTCCCGGCGACAACCGATTTCTCCTCCTTCCTGGTGCAGGCGCAGGCCTCTCGCGCCAAGGTGATCGGCATGGCCAATGCCGGTGCGGACACCATCAACACGGTGAAGCAGGCCGCCGAATTTGGCATTACGCGCCGTGGCGTAAAGCTTGCCGCATTGCTGATGTTCCTGCCCGATGTGCATGCGCTTGGCCTGCAAACCGCGCAGGGTCTGATCCTGACCGAAAGCTTCTATTGGGATTTGAATGACCGCACGCGTGCCATTTCCGAAAGGCTGCGCCCTCGGCTCCGTGAAGTGCGGCCCAATATGGCTTCCATCGCCAATTACTCGGCGGCGCTGCACTACCTGAAGGCGATTGCCGATATGGGGGTCGCGGCTTCCAAGGCGTCGGGCGTTGAGGTCATCAACCGCATGAAGGCCATTCCTTGCGATGATGATGCCTTCGGCCCCGGCACGATCCGCCCGGATGGGCGCAAGCTTTGCCCTTCCTATTTGTTTGAGGTGAAGGCGCCTTCCGAAAGCCGTGGTCCTTATGATTACTACAAGTTGGTGCAGACCACCCCGGCCGAGGAAGCCTTCCGCCCCTTGAATGAGGGCAATTGCCCACTGGTCCGGGCCTGATATGACGCTTGGCCTATCCACTTCGCACCCCATGCTTGGCTTCTGCCAAAGCGTGGTGGTGCCCTGAGGGAAACATTACCGCATGGATGAGATATTCGGCATACCGGCGCCGCTGCTGTTTGGACAGCTTCTGCTCGGACTGATCAATGGCGCCTTCTACGCGATGCTGTCGCTCGGCCTCGCGGTGATTTTCGGGCTGCTCAACATCATCAACTTCTCGCATGGTGCCCAATTCATGATGGGCGCCTTCGTGGCCTGGATGCTGCTGCATTACCTGGGCATCGGCTATTGGTGGGCGCTGATCCTCTCACCCTTGCTGGTGGGGCTCACAGGCGTCATTCTTGAACGAACAATGATATGTCGGCTCTATAAGCTGGACCATTTATATGGGCTGCTGCTGACCTTCGGCATATCGTTGATCATTGAAGGGATTTTCCGAAACCAATACGGATCATCGGGCATGCCCTATCGCATCCCGACGCAGCTTTCCGGCGCCTGGGATCTGGGTTTCATGTTCATGCCGGTCTATCGCGGCTGGGTCGTGGTCTTTGCACTGTTCACCTGCATCGCGACCTGGTTGGTCATCGAAAAGACGCGGCTTGGCGCTTATCTGCGCGCAGCGACGGAAAACGCGCCGCTGGTGCAGGCCTTTGGTGTTAATGTGCCGCGCATGATCACGCTCACCTATGGGGCGGGTGTCGCGCTCGCCGCGCTGGCCGGGGTGCTGGCAGCGCCAATCTATTCGGTCAATCCGCAAATGGGCACGAACCTGATCATCGTGGTCTTCGCGGTGGTGGTGATCGGCGGGATGGGCTCCATCCTGGGATCGGTGCTGACCGGCTTCGGGCTTGGCATTGTTGAAGGTCTGACCAAGGTTTTCTATCCGGAAGCCTCGGCCACTGTCATCTTCATCATCATGGTCATTGTTTTGCTGGCGCGTCCTGCCGGCCTTTTCGGGAGGGCGTGATCCATGGCTGGTCATTCCATGACAAGCAGCAGCGTGCCGGCGGGACCGCAGGAAGAAATCTTTGGCTTCACCAAGGCACAATTCATCGCGCTTTGCGTGATGTTCGTGGCCCTGGTGGCAGCACCCTTCTTCCTTTACCCCGTCTTTCTGATGAAGCTGCTCTGCTTCGCCATTTTCGCCTGCGCCTTCAACCTGCTGATCGGTTATGTGGGGCTGACTTCCTTCGGTCACGCCGCCTATTTCGGCATGGGGAGTTATATCGCCGCGCACAGTGCCAAGGTCTGGGGCCTTTCGCCTGAGCTTTCCATCCTTGTCGGCGCGCTTTTGGCGGGCGTGCAGGGGGCGATTTTCGGCTGGATCGCCATTCGGCGTCAGGGGATTTACTTCGCCATGATCACCCTGGCGCTGGCGCAGATGATCTACTTCTTCTGCCTGCAAGCGCCCTTCACGGGCGGTGAGGATGGAATCCAGGCCGTGCCGCGCGGCAATCTTTTCGGCGTCATTTCTCTCGCTTCCGACATGACCATGTATTGGTTTGTCGCGGCGGTCTTTGTCGCCTGCTTTCTGCTGATCCATCGCATTGTGCATTCGCCCTTTGGCCAGGTGCTGAAGGCCATTCGTGAGAATGAACCGCGCACCACATCGCTTGGTTATCGGACAGATGACTATAAGCTGGTGGCTTTCATCCTCTCCGCCACGCTGGCGGGTGTTGCGGGTGGCACCAAGTCGCTGGTCTTTGGCATTGCCACACTGACCGATGTGCACTGGTCCATGTCGGGCGAGGTGCTGCTGATGACGCTGGTGGGCGGGCTTGGCACGGTCTTCGGGCCCATGATCGGCGCGGCGGTGATCGTTTCCATGCAGAACTACCTGGCTGAAATGGGCGCCTGGGTCACGGTGATCCAGGGTGTCATCTTCATCGCCTGCGTGCTGGCCTTCCGGCGCGGCGTTGTTGGGGAAATCGCCAATCTGCTGCGCGTGCGCCTGTAAGACGCCGCGACGCTTTTGAAACAGGGCGCCTCTG
Organism: Roseomonas sp.; assembly: GCA_044356015.1. Lineage (GTDB taxonomy): Bacteria > Pseudomonadota > Alphaproteobacteria > Acetobacterales > Acetobacteraceae > Neoroseomonas. The sequence continues at coordinate 2,820 of JBIKXA010000111.1, read as the reverse complement.
CTGCGGTTCGCGGCAGGGGCGCTTTGCTTTTGGGCATGGCGTATCGCCGCCGGGGCGCGTCGTGCTTCAGCAGGGCTTGCGAAAGAAGCGCTTTGGGGGTTTCTAGACGCGTGATGAAGCCGCCCATCTCAGCCAGAGGGTTTTCCCGGTGACCGTGCCGGTCCTGGACGTGTCCGGGCTCAGCCTTGGCTTTCGCCAGGATGGACGCATGCTTTCCATCCTGGATGGCGTTTCCTTTCGCGCCGAAGCCGGCAAGACGCTCGCCATTGTCGGTGAAAGCGGTTGCGGGAAATCAGTCACGTCGTTGGCCATGATGGGGCTGCTGCCGGAAAACGCGGCGGTGATGGGAAGTGCCAGGCTGATGGGGCGGGAATTGATTGGCCTGCCTGCGGAAGAACGCCGGGCGCTGCGCGGCGCCGAAATGGCGATGATCTTCCAGGAACCCATGACCAGCCTGAACCCGGCCTTTACCGCCGGGGAACAGGTGGCGGAAGCCTTGCGCCTCCACCAGAAGCTTGACCGGGACGCGGCCTTCAAGGCGGCGGTGGCAATGCTTGAGAAGGTGCGCATCCCCGATGCGGCGCGCCGCGCGCGGCAATATCCGCATCAGCTCTCGGGCGGTATGCGCCAGCGGGTGATGATCGCCATAGCACTCGCCTGCCGGCCCAAGCTGCTGATTGCGGATGAACCGACCACGGCCTTGGATGTGACGGTGCAGGCGCAAATCCTGGCCCTGCTGGATGATCTGAAGCGGGAGACCGGCACGGCGGTGATCCTGATCACGCATGATCTGGGCGTGGTGGCTGATCACGCCGATGATGTGGTGGTGATGTATGCCGGGCGCGTGGCGGAACAGGCGCGGGCGGCTGATCTTTTTGCGCGACCGGAACATCCCTATACGGTCGGCCTATTGGGTGCGGCGCCGGCGGCGGGTAGGCGCGGCGAAAGGCTGGCCAGCATTGAAGGCACCGTGCCGGATTTGCGCGCGCCGCCGCCTGGCTGCCGCTTTGCGCCGCGCTGCCCCTTTGCCATGGCGCGCTGCGCTGAAGGCTCGGCACCACTGGCTGAAGTTGTGCCCGGCCATTTCAGCGCCTGCATCCGCGCCCCGCTTGATGCCATGCTGGGGGCAGCCGCATGACGGCCTTGCTGGAATTGCGCGATGTCGTGAAGCATTTCCCGGTGCGTGATGCGCTGGGCCGGCACGCCGGCGCGGTGCATGCGGTGGATGGCGTTTCGCTTTCGGTCGCGGAAGGTGAGGTGCTTGCCATTGTGGGTGAAAGCGGCTGCGGCAAATCCACGCTCGGGCGCGTCATGTTGCGGCTGATCGAACCCGATAGCGGTTCGGTGCGCTTTGCTGGTGAGGAGCTTGCGCGCCTTTCGCCTGCCGCCTTGCGTGCGCGTAGGCGCGATATGCAGATCATTTTCCAGGACCCTTTTGGCAGCCTTGATCCCCGCATGACGGTCGCGCAAGCCATCGCTGAACCGCTGCGCCTGCATCGCGTGGTGCCGCGTGCCGAGGAACCCGCGCGCGTTGCCGAATTGCTGACGCGCGTTGGCTTGCGCCCGGAAAATGCCGGGCGATGGCCGCATGAATTTTCGGGCGGGCAGCGCCAGCGCATTGCCATTGCACGCGCACTTGCCAGCAATCCGCGGCTGATCATTGGCGATGAACCAGTGAGTGCGCTGGATGTTTCCGTGCAGGCGCAGGTGATCAATCTGCTGCGCGACCTGATCCGCGATTTGCGCCTGACCTTTGTATTGGTGAGCCATGACCTTGGCGTGGTGCGCCATGTCGCGGATCGGGTTGCGGTGATGTATCTGGGCCGCATTGTGGAAGAAGGCCCGGCAGAGGCCGTGCTGGGCGCGCCACGCCACCCCTATACGCGCGCCCTTGTTGCCGCCATGCCGGGGGCGCAGACCAAAACGCCGCCCCTGGAAGGCGATGTGCCGAGCCCGATTGCGCCTCCATCCGGTTGCCGCTTCCATACGCGCTGCGCTTTTGCCGCCGAACGCTGCCGCGCCGAAACGCCACAGCTTGAAGGCACCGGCCACGCTGTCGCTTGTCATTTTGCCGGAACCCTGCCGCCGCAAGCTGAGCGCCTCGCCGCGCTTGGTGGTGGGGAAAGGCTCGCGCGCTTGCAATCCTTTTTCCGGGGCAATGCCCCCTCAGCCGACAGAATGGGAGAACACGCATGAAAACCACGATCCGCGCGGCGCTTGCCGCCTTTGGCGTGCTGGCTATCGCAGCTTCACCCGCCAGCGCGCAGAATCTGCGCATTGCGCTGAAGGAAGACCCTGACATTCTGGACCCGACTTTGTCGCGCACCTTTGTCGGGCGCATTGTCTATGCCGCGCTTTGCGACAAGCTTTTCGACATCAATGAAAAGCTGGAAATCGTGCCGCAATTGGCCACCGGCCATCGCTGGGAAGACCCGCGCAGCCTGATCATCACTTTGCGCGAAGGTGTGCGCTTCCACGACAATGAAGTGATGGATGCAGAAGCGGTGAAGTATTCGCTGATGCGTCATTTGACCCTGCAGGGCAGTTTCCGCCGCAGCGAAATCGCCGATATGGAAAGCGTGGAGGTGGTGGACCCGCGCACTATCCGCATTCGCCTGAAGGGGCCATCGGCTTCCTTCCTGGCCGCGCTTTCCGATCGCGCCGGCATGCCCGTCAGCCCCAAGGCAGCCGAAGCGCTGGGGCGGAATTTCGGCACGCGCCCGGTTTGCGCGGGGCCATTTCGTTTTGTGGAACGCGTGGCGCAGGAACGCATTGTGGGTGAACGCTTTCCTGAATATTGGGACGCGCGGAATATCCATA
>JBIKXA010000110.1:0-12514 GCA_044356015.1 Roseomonas sp. | reverse complement strand
AAAGATGCAAATGCGGCATCAGGCGCGGTTCTTCGGCAATCAACCGCCAGAGGTCTTCATCCACCTCCACCGGATCAAGCGATGACAAGCGCAGCCGTGGCAATTCCGGCACGAGGGCCAAAACGCGGCGGATCATCTGCCCAAGCGTCGGGCTGCCCGGCAAATCCGGGCCGTAGGAAGTGACATCAACCCCCGTCAGCACCGCTTCCCGATACCCCGCCGCCACCAAGGCACGCAGCTGTTCGACAATGGCGCCGATGGGCACAGAACGCGACGGCCCGCGCCCAAACGGAATCACACAAAAGGTGCAGCGATGATCGCAGCCCTGCTGCACCTGCACGAAAGCCCGCGCCCGCCCGGCGAATTCCGTCACCAGATGGGCTGCCGTTTCCCGCGCCGCCATGATGTCGCTGACGGGGGCGGGCGGCGCATCCAAGGCGGCCCAGGTTTCGGGCTTCAGCTTCTCGGCATTGCCAATGACGCGTTCCACCCCAGGCAGGGCGGCCCATTTGTCAGGCGCGATTTGGGCTGCGCAGCCCGTCACGATAATGCGCGCGCCGGGATTGTCGCGATGCGCCCGCCTGATCGCCTGCCGCGCCTGGCGTTCGGCTTCTGCCGTCACGGCGCAGGTATTGACGATGATGGCATTGCCCTGGCCGGCCTTGCTGGCCAGATCGCGCATTGCCTCACTCTCATAGGTATTGAGCCGGCAGCCGAAGCTGAGCAGGCGCGGGGCTTCCGGGGTAGTCATGCAACCAATGCCCCAGGATCAACCTGACCTGTGAAAGCGGTGGCGACAGGGCCGGTCATCAGCACATGCCCATCGGCGCGCCATTCCATGAAAAGATCACCGCCCGGCATGGAAATTCGCGCCGTACGCCCGGTCAGTCCTCGGCGATGCGCGTTGACCATGGCGGCACAAGCGCCTGACCCACAGGCAAGTGTCAGCCCCGCGCCGCGTTCCCAAACCACCAGGCGCAGATGATCCGGCGCCATAACCTGGACAAAGCCGATATTGGCGCGGTCCGGGAAAATCGGGTCATGTTCCAGGCGTGGGCCGATCTCGTTCACCGGCAGCGCGTCCAAATCCGCAACGAAAAACGTCGCATGCGGATTGCCCATGGAACAGGCCGCCGGGTCCGAAACGGGGCCGCATGCCAGCGGCAGATGCAGCGTATCCACCTCCCGCGCCAGCGGCACATCCTGCCAGCCGAGTCGCGCCAGCCCCATATCAACCTGCCACATCCCGCCCGGCATGGCCTCACTCGGCAAATCGCCGGCAATGGTGCGCACCACCACGCGTTCCTTGCCGGTTTCAGCGGCGATCAGGGAGGCGATGCAGCGCGTGGCATTGCCGCAGGCGCCGGCTTCAGACCCATCCGGATTATGGATGCGCATGAAAACATCGGCGCCCGGCGGCGGGGGTTCCATAATGATCAATTGGTCGCAGCCAATGCCGCGCCTGCGATCCGCCAGCGCCACCATCTGGGCGCGCGTCACCCCAAGCGGCGCGGCGCGGCCATCCAGCACCACGAAATCATTGCCGAGCCCATGCATCTTGCGGAAGGAAAGCATGGGCGGGGATGTAGAGCATTTTCAAGCCAAGTGGAATCACTTGGCGGCTCGGAAAATGCGATCAGATAAAGGTTTAGAGCGGTTCCCGTGAACCACTGTGAACGGGAATCGCTCTAGCCCGCTCCGCGCCGAACCGGAACCCGCTAACGGAGCCGATGCAAGATTTACCCGTTCAACAGCCGGTCAATCTCATCCTGCGCCAGGTCAGGCCCGGCTGTTTTCGGGTCTGCCACGGTTTGCACCACGCCCTTCAGTTCCACCTTGGGCCGGGCGGCAGAGGGGCTGGGCTGGGCGTTCTCAGGCAGGATGTCTTCCAGGATCGATTCCACCTGCTGCAAATCCCGAATGGCGCGGCGGATGCGCTGGCCGGTCAAATCCTGGAAGGAACAGGCTTCGAAAATGGCATTCACCCTTTCGGTGATGGCCGGCAGGGCATCCGGGCTGCCAGAACCCTTTTCCAGCCATTCCTGAATGGCCTCAGCCGCTTCCAGAATCGTATTGGCGGCTGCTTCGGTTGCCTGGACCACCGCTTCCAGTTCCTGGCCCGAGGTCCGATTGCCCGGCTGTGGGGCGGAAATCATGCCGGCGATTCTTTCATGAACAGACGATATCTGGCTGGCCAGGTTTTCTTCGCTCATGCCCAGAAGCTGGACGCTGGCCGAGACCTCGGCGCTCACTTCGGCGATGCGGCGGTCCATAAAGGCGCGCAAATCGCCGAAAAGAGGCTCCATGGCGGCCCTGAGCACTTCCGGGTCCGGCAGCGTATCCGCTTGCGAATGCGACATGAGACTTCGTCCTGAATCCAAAGGGCGGGAGAACCGCCGGGTGATCACGGGGGCATTAAACACCCATAAAGGTGAAATCTCCGTTTCTCTGGCGCGGGTCTTGTGTGGAAAACTTCGGGGCGCTATAGGCCGCGCTCCCGCGCCGTGGCCCCATGGACATGCCCGGCCGGAACCCCCTTCCCGCCGCATGGTGCGGCCCCAGCAATGGGGGCAAGGCGGAAGGGCTGACCCTATAGGAGGGCCAAATGTCCAAGATGAAGACGAAATCGAGCGTGAAGAAGCGCTTCCGTCTGACCGCGACCGGCAAGGTCAAGGCAGGCGGTGGCTTCAAGCGCCACATGCTATCCTCCAAGGCTTCCAAGATGAAGCGCCAGAACCGCGGGACCTTCGTGCTGGACAAGCAGGATGGTGATACCGTGAAGCAGTGGCTGCCCTATGGGCTGGACCGGTAAGGGAGGGTTCGCAAAATGGCTCGTGTAAAACGCGGCGTTACGAAGCACGCCCGCCACAAGAAGGTTCTCAAGCTTTCGGAAGGCTATGTTGGCCGGTCAGGCACCGCCTATCGCCCCGCCTTGGAACGGGTGGAAAAGGCGCTGCAATATGCCTATCGCGACCGTCGCAACAAGAAGCGCGATTTCCGTGGGCTTTGGATCCAGCGCATCAATGCCGCCGTCCGTGAGCATGGCCTGACCTATTCCCGCTTCATTGCCGGCATCAAGGCGGCGGGGATTGAGATGGACCGCAAAGTTATGGCGGCACTCGCTTTTGACGAACCGGCGGCCTTCGCGGCGCTGGTGGAAAAGGCGAAGGCGGCCGGCGCCGCCTGATTACCACCGCCCCGGGCGATCCGGGGCGGCGACCCAGCATCTCGCAAGGGCCGCTTCCTGGTTAGCCGGGGATGCGGCCCTTTGTTCATTTGGACCTGCCCGCATGACCGATGATCTTGCCGCCCTTAGGGCTGAAACCGAAGCCGCGATTGCCGCCGCCGCCGATCCGCGCGCGCTGGATGCGGTGCGGGTTGCCGTGCTTGGCAAATCCGGCAGCCTGACCGCGCTGCTGAAGGGGCTTGGTGCCGTGGCACCCGAAGCGCGCAAGGAGCGCGGCGCCGCGCTGAACCAGGTGAAGGCCGCGATTGAAGCCGCTTTGGAAGCGCAACGCGCCGTGGTGGAAGCCCGCGCCTTGGATGCGCGGCTGGCCGCTGAACGCATGGATGTATCGCTGCCGCCGCGCCCCTTCGCGCCAGGTACGGCAGCGGAGGGCGGCATTCACCCCATTGCGCGCACCATGGAAGAACTCACCACGCTTTTCGGCGCCATGGGCTTCAAGGTGGCGGAAGGGCCGGACATCGAAAGCGATTGGCATAATTTCGGCGCGCTCAATATCCCAGACCACCATCCGGCGCGCCAGGATCATGATACTTTCTATGTGCCCGCGGTGGATGGTAGGCGCCCAGTGCTGCGCACGCATACCTCACCCGTGCAAATCCGCACCATGCTGAATGAAGCGCCGCCCATTCGCGTGATTGTGCCGGGGCGCACCTATCGCGCGGATCATGATGCGACGCATTCGCCCATGTTCCATCAGGTGGAAGGGTTGGTGATTGATCGCAACATTCACCTCGGCCATTTGAAGGGCTGTCTGATTGATTTCCTGCGCGCCTTTTTCGGCATCGCCGATCTGCCGGTGCGGTTCCGCGCTTCCTATTTCCCCTTCACGGAACCTTCCATGGAAGTGGATATCGGCTGGAGCCGCAAAACCGGCGAATTGGGCAAGGGCGGCGATTGGCTGGAGATTTTGGGTTCCGGCATGGTGCATCCGAAAGTGCTGGCGAATTGCGGCATTGATCCGCGCGAATGGCAGGGCTTTGCCTTCGGCATGGGGATTGAACGCATCACCATGCTGAAACACGGCATTCCCGATCTGCGCCCCTTCTATGAAGCCGATATCCGCTGGCTGCGCCATTACGGCGCCGATCCGCTTTCCCCGCCTTCTTTGGTGGAAGGAGTGTAAGGCGATGAAATTCACCCTTTCCTGGCTGAAGGCCCATCTTGATACTGAAGCCTCGCTTGATGAGATCCTGACCGCGCTGAACACCATCGGCCTTGAGGTTGAGGGTGTGGAAGATCGCGGCGCGGCGCTGGCGAATTTCCGCATTGCCCATGTGGTGGAAGCCGAACAGCACCCCAATGCGGATCGGCTGCGCGCGCTGAAGGTTGATACCGGCGATGGCAAGCTGCTTTCCGTGGTCTGCGGTGCGCCCAATGCGCGTGCCGGCATGAAGGGCGTGGCAGCTTTGCCTGGCGCCTTCATTCCCGGCACGGGCATTACGCTGAAGGCCGGCGAAATTCGCGGCGTGAAATCGGAAGCCATGATGCTTTCCGCGCGCGAAATGGGCCTCGGCGATGATCACACCGGCATTGTTGATTTGCCGGCGGAGGCGCCACTCGGTGAAGCCTATGTGCGCTGGGCCGGGCTGGATGACCCGATTATTGAAATCAGCGTGACGCCCAATCGCGGCGATGCGCTTTCCGTCCACGGCGTGGCACGGGATTTGGCGGCTGCCGGGCTTGGGCGGCTGAAGCCGCTGCCTGAACCCGCGATCAAAAGCGCCTATGCTTCGCCGCTTAACTGGGAAATCGCCGATCCGCGTGCGTGCGATTACGTGCTGGGCCGCGCCATTCGCGGCGTGAAGAATGGCCCCTCGCCGAAATGGTTACAGGATTGGCTGACCGCGATTGGCCAACGCCCGATCAATGCGCTGGTGGATGTGACCAATCTCTTCACCTATGGCCTTGGTCGCCCGCTGCATGTGTTTGATGTGGCGAAGGTGAAGGGCAAGACGCTGACGATGCGCATGGCACGTGAAGGCGAAAGCCTGCTGGCGCTGAATGGCAAGATTTATGAACTGACGCCGGAAGATGGCATCATCGCCGATGCAGCCGGACCGGAAGCGCTTGGCGGCATTATCGGCGGTGAAGCCACCGGCTGCGATGAAGCCACCACCGAATGCTTCATTGAATGCGCGATTTTCGACCCCGTGCGCATCGCGCTTTCCGGGCGGCGGCATGATGTGCGCACCGATGCGCGCGCGCGTTTTGAACGCGGCGTGGATCAGGCTTTGCCGCGCCTCGCCCTTGATCTCGCGACACAGGCAATGATCGAGATTTGCGGTGGTGAGGCCAGCGAAGTTGTCGGCGCCGGCCCTGAACCCGGGTGGCAGCGCCAAGCCAGCCTGCGCTTTGAGCGGCTCGCGAGCTATGGCGGCGATGATGTGGCGCCAGATCGCGCAGTTGAAATCCTGCAAAGCCTGGGCTTCACCGTGGCGGCGCGGGATGCGGCGCGCGTGACGGTCAATGTGCCAAGCTGGCGCAATGATGTGGCGGGCAAGGGCGCGCTGACGCAAGCCGCCGAGCTTGATGCGGCACGTGCCAAGGCGGCGGCAGAAGGCTGCGCCGAAATAGAACCGGAATGCGATTTGCTTGAAGAAGTGCTGCGTATTCGGGGCCTCAATACCATCGCCCCGGTCTCGCTGCCCGTCAGCGGCATCATCCCGCCGCCGGCCTTCACGGCGAAGCAGGCGCGGGCATCCTTGGCGCGGCGCGTGCTGGCGGCGCGCGGCATGCAGGAAGCGGTGACTTTCGCCTTCATGGAATCCAAGACCGCCGCGCTGTTTGGTGAAACGCCTGCGGCACTGCGGCTGGAAAACCCGATTGCGGAAGATTTGGACCAGATGCGCCCAACGCCTGTGGCCTCCCTGCTGCTGGCGGCGGGGCGCAATGCGGCGCGCGGCTTTGCCGATGTGGCGCTGTGTGAAATCGGCGCTGCCTATCAGGATGTGACGCCGGATGGTCAGGCGGCGGTTGCTGCCGGGGTGCGCCATGGCGCCACACCGCGCCATTGGGCGGAAGCGTCACGCGGCGTGGATGCTTTGGACGCCAAGGGCGATGCCATGGCGGTGCTGGCCGCGCTCGGCCTGCCCATGGCGGCGCTTTCCGTGACTGCCGATGCGCCGGGTTTTTATCATCCGGGCCGGTCGGGCCAGGTGCGGCAAGGGCCGCAAACCGTGCTGGCGCGCTTTGGTGAAATCCATCCGCGCGTGCTGGCGGCGCTCGACCTGCCCGGCCCCGCCGTGGCTTTTGAGGTGTTTCTGGATGCCATCCCGGAACCGAAGCGCCGCAAGAAGGGCGCGCCCGATCTGCCGGCCTTCCAACCACTACGACGCGACTTCGCCTTCCTGGTGGATGAGGGTGTCGCCGCCGAGGCGCTGCTGCGCGCCGCGCGCGGGGCGGAACGCACGCTCATCACCGATGTCGCGCTGTTTGACCGCTATGCCGGGGATAAGCTGCCCGCAGGCAAGGTCAGCCTGGCTTTGCAAGTGACCATCCAGCCGCGCGAGGCAACGCTGACCGACCCGCAAATCGAAGCCGTGGCGGATAAAATCGTCAATGCGGTGGCGAAGGCAACCGGCGCCGTACTGCGCGCATGACATCCTCCTCCGCCAATAAGCGCCGCAATATGGCGCTGTTGGTGGGGGCGATTGTGCTGACGCTTTCCGTCTGGTTTGCCGGTACCGCCGCCGTGCCGGCGCTGCTGGCGGAAGGGCTGATTGCGCCAAGCCGCGCTGCTTGGCTTACCGCCTGCGTTCAATTGGGTTTTGTTTTCGGCACGCTGGTGAGTGCGGTTTTCTCGCTGGCGGATCGCTGGCCGGCGCGCTGGCTATTCCTCGGCTGTGCATTGCTGGCGGCGGGGGCAACGCTTGCGCAAACCCTGGTGGCGCCGGCGGGCGATATGGCGCTGTTGCTGCGCTTCATTGCCGGCGCGGCAATGGCCGGGGTTTATCCGGTGGGCATGAAGCTTGCGGCGTCCTGGGCTAAGGGGGATTTGGGGCTGCTGATCGGGCTGGTGGTCGGCGCGGTGACACTCGGTTCCGCCTTGCCCCATGCGCTGCCGGCGCTGGTTGGGGTCTTGGATTGGCGCGTGGCCTATGCCGGGGCGGGGGTTTTGGCGGCGCTTGGCGGGGCGCTGATCCTGGGCTTTCAGCCGGGGCCATTGCTCGGCGCCCGCCCACCCTTTCGCCCGGCGCAAATGCTGGAAGCCTGGCGCAATAAGGGGCTGCGCCTCGCTAACCTGGGTTATCTTGGCCATATGTGGGAACTCTATGCCATGTGGGCCTGGATTGGGGTTTTCCTGGCCGCCGTGCTGGAAAGCCCGGCCATCGGGCCATGGGTTTTCGCCGTGGTCGCCGCCGGGGCTTTGGGCTGCATCCTGGCGGGGCTGGCGGCGGACCGCTGGAACCGCGCCAAGGTGGCGGGCGCCTGTATGCTGGCTTCCGGCACCTGCGCCTTGCTGATTGGCCCGGCCAGCGCCTGGCCGATCCTGGCACTGGCGATTGCCTTTATCTGGGGGCTGACGGTTGTCGCCGATTCCGCGCAGTTTTCTGCCTGTATCGTGAGCCTTTCGCCGCCGGATTACGTTGGCACCATGCTGACGGTGCAGACCTCGCTTGGCTTTTTGCTGACGGCCGGCACGATCTGGGCCCTGCCGCAGGCCATGCAAATGCTTGGCATGTCGGCGGGTTTTGCGCTGCTGGGCATCGGGCCGCTGCTGGGCGCTGTGGCAATGTGGCGTTTGGCGCCGCTTTTGCCGCGCCCCCGCTAACGCGGGCGTTTGACTTCCGGCCCTGCTGCCTTATCTCCGCCTTTGAAAACGCTGGCGCTACTCCGCGCCCGCACCCCCGGGACCATCATGACTGACACGCCGCTTTCGCTGATCCGCAATTTCTCGATCATCGCCCATATTGATCACGGGAAATCCACGCTTGCTGACCGGCTGATCCAGCAGACCGGCGCGCTTTCCGCGCGCGAAATGAAGGAACAGGTCCTGGATAATATGGAGTTGGAGCGCGAACGCGGCATCACCATCAAGGCGCAGACGGTCCGGCTGACCTATCCCGCCAAGGATGGCAAAACCTATGTGCTGAATTTGATGGACACGCCCGGGCATGTGGACTTCGCCTATGAAGTCAGCCGGTCGCTCGCGGCGTGTGAGGGTTCTCTGCTTGTCGTGGATGCGTCTCAGGGTGTGGAGGCGCAAACACTCGCCAATGTTTATCAGGCGATTGATGCGGGGCATGAGATTGTGCCGGTGCTGAACAAGATCGATTTGCCGGCCGCGGAACCTGACCGCGTGAAGCAGCAGATCGAGGATGTGATAGGGCTTGATACTTCGGATGCGGTGATGATCAGCGCCAAGACGGGGCTCAATATCGAAGGCGTGCTGGAAGCCATTGTGGAACGCCTGCCGCCACCGAAGGGCGATGCATCCGCCACGACCAAGGCGCTGCTGGTGGATAGCTGGTATGATGCCTATCTGGGTGTGATCATTCTGGTGCGCGTGAAGGATGGCCATTTGCGCAAGGGCCAGCGCATTCGCATGATGTCATCCGGTTCGGTGCATACGATTGAACAGGTGGGTGTCTTCACGCCGAAGCTGGTGCCGGTGGAAAGCCTGGGGCCAGGCGAGATGGGCTATCTGACAGCCGCCATCAAAACCGTGGCCGATACCAATGTTGGCGATACCATCACGGATGATCGCAACCCGGCTGCCGAGGCTTTGGCTGGCTTCAAGCCTTCCATCCCCGTGGTGTGGTGCGGCTTGTATCCTGTTGATGCCGATGATTTCGAAAAGCTGCGTGAATCGCTCGGCAAGCTGCGTTTGAATGACGCGTCATTCCATTATGAACCGGAAACCAGCGCCGCCCTTGGCTTTGGTTTTCGCTGCGGCTTCCTTGGGCTTTTGCATCTGGAAATCGTGCAGGAGAGATTGTCGCGTGAGTTTGATCTTGATCTGATCGCGACCGCCCCTTCGGTTGTTTACAAAATCCATCAGACGAATGGCGAAATGTTCGAATTGCATAATCCCGCCGATATGCCCGATGGCAGCGTGCTGGATCATATTGACGAACCCTGGATCAAGGCGACGATCATGTTGCCCGATGATTACCTCGGTTCTGTTTTGGCGCTCTGTAATGAACGGCGCGGGCAGCAGGTGGAACTGACCTATGTCGGTGCTCGCGCCATGCTGGTGTATCGGATACCGTTGAATGAAGTGGTGTTCGATTTCTATGATCGCCTGAAATCAGTGTCACGCGGCTATGCTTCCTTCGATTATCAGATGGATGGCTATGAGGAAGGCGATCTGGTGAAGATTTCCATCCTGGTGAATAACGAACCGGTGGATGCGCTGTCCTTCATGGCGCATCGTGCCCAAGCGGAACGGCGCGGGCGGCAGATTTGCGAGAAATTGAAGGAGCTGATCCCGCGCCAATTGTTCAAAATCCCGATCCAGGCGGCGATTGGCGGGCGCGTGATTGCGCGCGAAACCATTTCGGCGCTGTCCAAGGATGTGACGGCGAAGTGCTATGGTGGGGATATCAGCCGCAAGCGCAAACTTCTGGAAAAGCAGAAGGAAGGCAAGAAGCGCATGCGGCAATTCGGCAAGGTGGAAATCCCGCAAAGCGCCTTCATTGCCGCGCTGAAGATGGATAGCTGAGGGGGTTTGCGCCGGGCGAAGTGCTGGTCAGGCTTCCAAAACCGCAAAGGGCGTGATCTGCTGAGGTGGATCACGACTTCCAAGGATTAGGCCACATGACCAAGCCCCCCATCGCCCGCACCCCCATCCCCGATATCGCCGCCCTGCCGGAAGATATTCGCGCGCGCATCCTGAATGTTCATGAAAAATCCGGCTTTGTGCCGAATGTCTTTCTGATGCTGGCGCATCGCCCGGCGGAATTTCGCGCCTTCATGGCCTATCATGATACGCTGATGGATAAGGCCGAGGGGCTTTCCAAGGCGGAACGCGAAATGATCGTGGTGGCCGTTTCATCGCGCAACCAATGCCAGTATTGCGTGGTGGCGCATGGCGCCATTCTGCGTATCCGCGCCAAGAATGCGCTGATCGCGGACCAGATCGCCGCCAATTGGCGCAAGGCCGATCTCTCGGCCAAGCAAAAATCCATGCTGGAATTCGCGCTGAAAGTGACCGACCGCGCCAATGAGGTGAATGATGCGGATCATGAAGCCTTGCGCGAAGCTGGCTTTGATGATGAAGCGATTTGGGACATTGCCGCCATCGCCGGCTTTTTCGGCATGTCGAACCGCCTGGCCAATGTGACCAATCTGCGCCCGAATGACGAATTCTACGCCATGGGAAGGGGCTGAAGCCATGACCGAAACCAGATGGGAACGCATGACAGCGCCGGAATTGCGCGCACTCGCGGAACGCAATGCCGTGGTGATCCTGCCCGTGGCCGCGCTGGAACAGCACGGCCCGCATTTGCCGGTGTGGACCGATAGCTTCATCGGCCATTCAGTCGCCATGCGCGCCGCTGAATTATGCGCCGATCTGCCCGCCGTGGTGCTGCCGCCCATGTGGATGGGCTTGTCTGAACATCACTTCCCCTTTGGCGGCACGATCAGCCTGGATTACGCGACCTTCGCCGGCGTGCTCCGCTGCGTCATGCGCTCCCTGCTGGCGGATGGGTTTTCGCGGCTGATGCTGTTCAATTCGCATGGCGGGAATATTGAACCCTTGGCCGTGGCATCACGAGAAATGGCGCATGAATTCGGCGTGCCGGTGTTGACAACCTCCATCACCAAAGTGGCGCCCAAGGAAATCGCCGCCGCGCTCACGGCGCAGCCTGGCATTCATCATGCCTGCGAAGGGGAAACCAGCCTGTGGCTGCATCTTGATCCTTCCCAGGTGCGGATGGATCAGATTGCCAATTCCGTCTCACCGGGGAATTTCGATGCCGCTGGCCAGGCCTTGATGCGCTTCTGGTCTTTTGCTGAACGCGCGCCAGTAACCGGCGTGCTTGGCGATGCCCGCGCGGCCACGCCAGAAAAGGGCAAGGTGATTTTCGAAGCCATGGCGGTGGGGCTGGCTCGGGAATTGCGCGATACCGCGCTTTGGGCCAAGCCTGACGCGGTATGGACACCTGGCCGCGCCCAGGGGCCGCGCTGACAGAAGAAAGGGAAGCTTCACATGAGCCAGGACACCGCCGAACACATCCTCGCCACACGCCGCGCCAAGCAGATTCTGGCGCCTTTGGGTGCCGCCGCACCTGCGACACCGGCAGAAGCCTATAAGCTGCAATTTCAGGTGGCGACCAAGCTTGGCGCCGTGCCGCCGGCTGGCTTCAAGATTGGCGCCACCACCAAGCAGATGCAGAATATCCTTGGCCTCACCGGCCCTGCGGGCGGCTTTGTGCCGAAGGAGGGGCTGCGCAATACGCCAGCCTCTATCCGTTTCGCCGATTTCCTGAACCCCGGCGTGGAATGCGAAGTGGGGCTGCGCTTGGGTCAGGATTTGCCGCATGGCGCCCATACGCGTGAAAGCGTCGCCGCCGCGGTGGCTGAGGTTTTTCCGGCGATTGAGATTGTTGAAAAACGCTATGGCGATTTGGCGGAGCTCGGCACGCCAAGCCTGATTGCGGACCAGGTCTTTCACGCCGCCGGCGTGCTGGGCGCGCCCACGCCCAATTGGCGCGCGCTTGATCTTGGCGCCACGCGCGGGCGCATGACCGTGGCAGGGACCGTGCGGGGTGAGGGCGTGGGTGCCGATCTGCTCGGCCACCCGATGGAGGCTTTGGCCTGGCTTGCCGGTTCCGATTGTGCCCGTGAATTTGGCGGGCTGCGCGCGGGGCAGGTGGTGTTCCTGGGCTCCGTCACGCCGCCCATTTGGCTGGATGGCCCCTGCGATGTGCTGGTCGAATTCGACACACTTGGTAAGGTTGCCTTGAGCTTTACCTGATAGCGTATCTTGGGCGCGGGCTTTTTGCGCCGCGTCCAAGGTGTCAATTAATCGCAAATAAATTTTTGAAATTTACCTTTTTGCTTACTTCTTATTAACCTTTCCGCGGCTAAAAACTTCCTATGGCGTTGATCACGCCCTGAACGTGCCAAAACGGCTGTGTCAATGGACCAAAACCATGCAGACCGCCGATTGGAAAATGCTTCCGGATGAAGTACAGCTTGTGCTCTCCCGCGAAGCCATGCGCCGCGCCGCTGATACGCTCGCCGAACACGCTGAAATGCTTGCCGCAGAGATGGAAGATGGCGCTTTGCGCGATCGTGGCGGGCCTGATGCGCTCAGGC